>NZ_CAJYVU010000175.1 GCF_913778135.1 uncultured Sphingomonas sp.
CGGCATGTCGGCAGCGTCCGAACGTGCGCCGACCAAGAAGGCCGCCGCGCGCGACTTCAAGCTGAAGACCGATGCATCGCGCGACGCGTTGCTGACCGATTTCGGCAAGGAAACGCTCAACGACCGCTACCTGCTGCCGGGTGAGAGCTACCAGGACCTGTTCGCGCGCGTCGCCGCCGCTTATGCCGATGACGAGGCGCACGCGCAGCGTATTTACGACTACATCTCGCAACTTTGGTTCATGCCCGCGACGCCGGTGTTGTCGAACGGCGGCACCGGTCGCGGCCTGCCGATCTCCTGCTACCTGAACTCGGTGCCCGACAGCCTGAACGGCATCGTTGACACCTGGAACGAGAACGTCTGGCTCGCCAGCCGCGGCGGCGGCATCGGCACCTACTGGGGTAACGTACGCGGCATCGGTGAGCCGGTCGGGCTGAACGGCAAGACCAGCGGCATTATCCCGTTCGTGCGCGTGATGGATTCGCTGACGCTCGCGATCAGCCAGGGCTCGCTCCGCCGTGGGTCGGCCGCCTGCTACCTCGACGTCAGCCATCCCGAGATCGAGGAGTTCCTCGAGATCCGCAAGCCGTCGGGCGACTTCAACCGCAAGGCGCTCAACCTCCACCACGGCGTGCTGATCCCCGACGCCTTCATGGAAGCCGTCCGCGACGGCGCCGAGTGGGAGCTGAAGAGCCCCAAGGACGGCGCGGTGCGCGGCAAGGTCGACGCCCGTGCGCTGTTCCAGAAGCTGGTCGAGACTCGGCTCGCGACCGGTGAGCCGTACATCGTGTTCGCCGACCACGTGAACTCGAACATGCCCAAGCATCACCGCGAGCTTGGCCTCAAGGTATCGACCTCGAACCTGTGCAGCGAGATCACGCTGCCGACGGGTCGCGATCACCTGGGTAACGATCGCACCGCGGTGTGCTGCCTGTCCTCATTGAACCTCGAAACGTGGGATCAGTGGAAGGATAACAAGACCTTCGTCGAGGACGTGATGCGCTTCCTCGACAACGTTTTGCAGGATTACATCGACCGCCACGAACCCGGCATGGAACGCGCCGCCTATTCCGCCGCGCGCGAGCGGTCAGTGGGTCTGGGCGTCATGGGTTTCCACTCGTTCCTCCAGGCGCGTGGCCTTCCGTTCGAGGGCGCGATGGCGAAGTCGTGGAACCTCAAAATCTTCCGCCACATCCACACGCAGGTCAGTCAGGCGTCGATGCAGCTGGCGGTCGAGCGCGGCCCCTGCCCCGACGCCGCCGACGTGGGCGTGATGGAGCGGTTCAGCTGCAAGATGGCGATCGCGCCGACCGCGTCGATCTCGATCATCTGCGGCGGCACCAGCGCGTGCATCGAGCCGATCCCGGCGAACATCTACACGCATAAGACTCTGTCGGGCAGTTTCTCGGTCAAGAACCCGTATCTGAAAAAGCTGCTTGCGGAAAAGTCGAAGGATTCCGAGGCCGTGTGGAGCTCGATCCTCGAACACGGCGGGTCGGTCCAGCACCTCGACTTCCTGGGTCAGGACGAGAAGGACTGCTACAAGACCAGCTTCGAGATCGATCAGCGCTGGCTGCTCGAGCTCGCCGGCGACCGCACGCCGTACATCGATCAGGCGCAGTCGCTGAACCTGTTCATCCCGGCCGATGTTGAGAAGTGGGACCTGCTGATGCTGCACTTCCGCGCATGGGAGTTGGGCATCAAGTCGCTCTACTATCTGCGTTCCAAGTCGGTGCAGCGCGCGGGCTTCGCCGGGGGCGTCGAGAACGATAACACGATCGAGAAGCCGAAGTACGAATTCGGCGAGACGACCGATTACGACGAGTGCCTCGCCTGTCAGTAAGCACGCTGCTCGTTTGAGCGGTTCAAGTGAAGAACCCCGGTGCTCGAGCACCGGGGTTTTCCATGTCACGAAAGCCCAACGGACCGGGTCATCCGCCCTGGCGATGCCCGCTCATGTCCGCGCCCGCGTCCTCAGCGAAGCGGCGGTTCCACACCAGTGCGGCAAACGAGATGCCCGCCACGGTCAGGAAGGCGACGGAGAAGGTGTCGAGCGTCGGCCCGCCCCGACCGGCCGCTACGGTGCCGAGCTCGAGGATCGTCGCCGCGGTGCAGATGCCGAGCGACAGCGTCAGCTGTTGGAACGTCGCGTAGAAGCTCGTCGCCGCGCTCATCCGCGTGGCATCGACGTCCGCATAGGCGATCGCATTGTAGCCGGTGAACTGGAACGAGGTGAAGAAGCCCGACAGCCCCAGCATCGCGACGATCACGGCGATCGGCCAGTCGGGGCGGAAGAAGGCGCAGATCGCGTAGCCGAGACTGCTCGCGATCCCCGATACGATCAGACTGTCGCGAAAACCCCAGCGCCGAAGCACGCGCGGCGCCAGCGCCTTCATCGCCAGCGCACCGATTGCCCCCGCCATCGTGATCAACCCAGTCTTCGCCGCCGACAGGCCGAAGCCGAGCTGGAACATGAGCGGCAGCAGGAACGGCTGCGCGCCCTGCGTAATCCGCGTCAGCGAGCCCGCGATCACCGACAGGCGGAACGTCGGCACGCGCATCAGCGTCGGGTCGAGGATCGGGTCGGCGACACGCTTGGCGTGGCGGACGTAGCCCGCCCCAAGCAGAACGCCCGCAACCAGCAGCGCGACCGCGACCCTGCCCGTCCCCGGCCGGCTCGACAATTCGAACCCGAACAGCAGGCAGCCGAGCGCCACCCCCGACAGCACGAAGCCCAATCGGTCGAACCGAATGCGCGCGTCGCCGCGCACGTCAGGCACCAGCAGCCATGCCCCCACCACACCCAGAATGCCGATCGGCAGATTGAGGTAGAAGATCCAGCGCCAGTCGAGCGTGGTGACGATCAATCCGCCGAGTGGCGGACCCAGGATCGGTCCCGCGAGCGCGGGCATGACCAGCCACGACAGCGCCTGCACCATGTCTTCCTTGGCAACGCTGCGCAGCAGCACCAGCCGCCCGACCGGGACCATCATCGCGCCGCCGATCCCCTGCACGAACCGAGCGGCGACCAGCGTCGCGAGGCTGTCGGCCTGCGCGCACGCGATCGATCCGATCAAGAACACGCCAATTGCGCCGCAGAAGATCGTACGAGAGCCGAACCGGTCGGCGAGCGTACCGCTTGCCGGAATGAACAAGGCCAGCGCCAGCAGGTAACTGGTGAGCGCCAAGCTGAGGCTGGTGGCGGGGGTGCCGAGATCGCGCGCCATCGTCGGCAGCGCCACGGTCAGCACCGTGCCGTCGAGTTGCTGCATGAACAGTGCGGAGGCGACCACCAGCGCGGTGACGCGGTAACCTCGCGCCGGCGCTGGTGCGCTCGCCGATGTCTGCCCGGAGGACGCGGCTGGCATGGCTGAAGGCGCGGTGATCGCCTCGACGCCGGGCGCCAGACCGTCGCCCACGTCCGCGCTCATCGACGCCAGATTACGCCGTCGCCATCGCATACACCGTCTACCTACTCGATTTCACAGCCCCGACTGAACGCGGGCACGTCCATGCGAAACACTTCTCGCCACCGATCGATGCCATTAGCGCCGACAACCAGTCTGGCATGTGCAACGCCAGACACGATCGACACCGGCGGCTGCAACCCGCGCTGGTCGTACCCGACGGTAGGTTTCCGATGGCGCCTTCGCTCGTGCGATGCGGCGAACGCTGATACCCTCTTGGGCGGCGTCAGGTTTCGCCTGCAACCAAACGCGGACGCCCGACGCGCCTAGCCTTCTACCTCGCCCATCCGCTCGATCAGGACCAGCACGTCGTCGATCAGCGCCTGCATCGCGACCTTCGCGCGTGCCGGATCGCGGGCCAGGATCGCCTCGCACACCACGGCGTGGTCGTTGATGCTGGCGGTGCGACCCGCGATCCGATTGGTCACGCGGATCGATACCCTGAGCGCGGTTGCCACCATGTCGCGGAACTGGACAAAGAAGGGATTGTTCGTCGCGCGCAGGATGGCGACATGAAACGCCAGATCGGCATCGAGCGAATCGTCCTCGCCGCGATCGGCCGCCTTCATCCGCTCCAGTCCCTGAACGATCGCCGCGCGCTGCTCGTCATCGGCGCGCTGTGCCGCCAGCGCCGCTGCCTGCGGCTCTACCCCCATGCGCAACTCGTTGAAGCGGCGCAGCAGTTCGATCGACGGACGTCGTTCGAGCAGCCAGCGCAGCACGTCGGCGTCGAACAGGTTCCATGCTTCCGCCGGCATCACGAACGTGCCCTGCTTTGGCCGCGCGCCAAGCAGCCCCTTCGCGCCCAGCATCTTCACCGCCTCGCGCGTGACGGAGCGGCTGACGCCGTGCTGCCGCACCAGCTCATTCTCGGTTGGAAAGGGCTTGTCGCTATACTCGCCCACCACGATAGCGCGGCCGAGCAGTTCCTGCAGGCCGAAGGTCAGGTTGCGGCCGAGATTCTGCCGCACGGGCGATTCTGATTCGATGTCCACGTCCCCTCACTCTATCAACCTTGCTCGTCACGCCAGCAACTAAATCACAGTCGACATGTCGCATCTATCATATAAAAGGAGCGTGAACGCATAAGCGTGCACGAAGGGGAGAGCGCAGGTGCAGTTGGCGATGATCGACGTACTGGTAGTGGTCGCCTACGCGATCGGCATCTTCGCGCTGGCGCAATGGGTCAGCCGTGACAAGGCCGGCGCCGGGCCTAAGAACACCACCGATTACTTTCTCGCGTCCAAGAACCTGCCGTGGTGGGCGATAGGTGCCAGCCTGATCGCGGCCAACATCTCTGCCGAACAGATCGTCGGCATGTCCGGATCGGGCTACGCCATCGGTCTTGCGATCGCGTCGTACGAATGGATGGCGGCGCTGACGCTGCTGATCGTCGGCAAGTATTTCCTGCCGATCTTCCTCCGCAACGAGATCTACACGATGCCGCAGTTCCTGGAGCGGCGGTACGGTCCGTCGATCCGGACACTGATGGCCTTCTTCTGGCTGGCACTCTACGTCTTCGTCAACCTGACCAGCATCATCTGGCTCGGCTCGATCGCGGTCACCAAGGTCGCGGGCGTCAACCAGGACCTGGCGCTCGTTGTGCTGGGCGTGTTCGCGCTGCTTTACCAGTTGAAGGGCGGGTTGAAGGCGGTCGCGCTGACCGACATCGTGCAGGTGACGCTGCTGGTGCTCGGCGGCCTCATCATCGCCTATCTGACACTCGGCGAACTGGGACAGGGCAGCGGCGTCGTCGCAGGCTTCTCGCGCCTGACCCGCGAAATACCCGATCACTTCGACATGATCCTCGACAAGGGCAATCCGCACTACATGGACCTGCCCGGCCTGTCGGTGCTGATCGGCGGCATGTGGATCGCCAACTTGAGCTATTGGGGGTTCAACCAGTACATCATCCAGCGCGCGCTCGCCGCCAAGTCGATCGATGAGGCGCGCAAGGGTGTGCTGTTCGCCGCGTTCCTTAAACTGTTGATGCCGATCGTCATCGTGCTGCCGGGGATTGCGGCGGTGATCCTGGCGCCCGACCTGCCCAAGCCCGACGAAGCCTATCCGACGATGATGCGGCTGCTGCCCAGTGGTCTGCTCGGCCTCGTCTTCGCGGCGCTGGTGGCGGCGATCATCGCGTCGACCGCGTCCAAGATCAACTCGATCGCGACGATCTTCACGCTCGATGTCTGGGCGAAGTTCAAGCGCAAGCCATCGACGGTCGAGAATGATGTCGCCGATGATCGCCGCCTCGTGCTGGTCGGTCGCATCGCCGCGTCGGTGGCGATCGTGCTCGCGATCCTGACCGCGCGCCCGCTGGTCGGATCGTCGGAGCAGGCGTTCCAGTTCATCCAGGAGTTCACCGGCTTCTTCACGCCGGGCATCACCGTCATCTTCCTACTCGGTCTGTTCTGGAAACGCGCCAACGAGGCGGGCGCGATCACCGCCGCGATCGCCTCTGTGCTGCTGTCGTGGGGGATGAAGGTCTGGACGCCCGGCCTTCCGTTCATGGACCGCATGGGTGTCGTCTTCCTCGCGGCGCTCGCGCTCGCCGTCGTCGTCTCGCTGCTGACACCCAGTCGCGGCGACCGTGACACCATCGACACCCACGATGTCGGCTATCGCACCACGACGAGCTTCAACGTCGGCGCGCTTGCCGTCGTCCTGATCCTCATCGTCCTGTACGCGACCTTCTGGTGAGCGCGAACAGCTTCATCGCGATCGATTGGGGCACGACCAACCGGCGTGCCTATCTGATCGAGGACGGCGTCGTCACCCGCACCGAGCGCGACGGCCTCGGCATCCGCGCGGTCTCGGACGGCAATTTCGCTGCCGCTACCCGCGCGCTCAAGCAGCAGATGGGCGACCACCCGATGCTGCTCGCCGGGATGATCGGGTCGAACCGCGGCTGGGTCGATGCGGGCTATGTCGCCTGCCCTGCCACGCTCGACACGCTTGCCGCAGCAACGCGGCGGGTAGAAGACGATGTCTTCATCGTGCCCGGCGTCAGCATCGTCGATGGTGCCCGCGCGGACGTGATGCGCGGCGAGGAGGTTCAGCTGCTCGGCGCGGTTGAGGGCGGGCTCGTGCCCGGCGACGCGCTGCTGTGCCAGCCCGGAACGCATTGCAAATGGGCGCGCATGCGTGAGGGCGCGCTGGTCGATTTCGCCACCGCGATGACCGGCGAAGCCTTTGCGCTGCTGCGCGATCACGCGCTGATTGGCGCGGCGATGACGGACGCGGTCGGCGAAGGACAAGCATTCCGCGACGGTGTCGCGCGCGCGGGCGATCACGATCTGCTCGCGGCCTTGTTCGGTGTACGCCCGGCAAGCCTGCTCGGCCTGCGCGACGACGCCGATGCGGCGTCCTACGTCAGCGGGCTGCTGATCGGCAGCGATGTGCGCGCGCAGGTGTCCGCGGGCGACCGGGTCCACGTGCTTGCCGACCCCGTGCTCGGCGCGCTCTACGCCGCGGCGATCGAGCAGGTCGGCGCGCGCAGTGTCGCGGTCGACAGCCACTCGGCCTTCGTGTCGGGGATTACCCACATCTGGGAACTCATGTCATGATCGATTTCACGCAGGCGTTCGCCGCCTTGCCGCTCGTCGCCATCCTGCGCGGTGTCACCCCCGACACGGTTGAGGGCGTCGGCGAGGAACTGCTCGCCGCCGGCTTTACGCTGATCGAGGTGCCGCTCAACTCGCCCGATCCGTTCACCAGCATCGAGCGACTGGCGCGTCGCTTCGGCGACCATGCGCTGTTCGGCGCCGGCACGGTGCTGAGCGTCGCCGACGTGGCACGCGTGCAGGACGCCGGCGGACGCATGGTCATCTCGCCCAACACCAACCTGTCGGTGATCGCCGCCACCGCGGCGGGCGGCATGGCGTCGCTGCCGGGCTATTTCAGTCCGTCGGAGGCGTTCGCCGCGCTCGACGCGGGCGCGACCGCGCTGAAGCTGTTCCCGGCCGAGGCGGCGAGCCCGGCGGTGCTGAAGGCGCAGCGCGCGGTGCTGCCGAAACACGTGCCGGTGCTGACGGTCGGCGGAATCACGCCCGACAACATGACGCCGTGGCGCGAGGCGGGGGCGGACGGTTTCGGGCTCGGCTCCGCGCTCTACCGTGTCGGATCGACTTCGGCACAGGTACGTGCCGCCGCCGATGCCTTTGTGGCCGGCTGGAGCGCGTCGGCATGAAGAAGACCCTTGCCGCGCTGGCGTTTACTATTGCCGCACCGCTCGTCGCGACACCGTCGCCGATGCTGGTCAACCCGCTGCTGCCGTCCGGCCCCGATCCGTCGATCGTGCGGGTAGGCGGCACCTATTATTACATGGCGACGCTCAGGAACCGGCTCGCGATCCGCGCTACGACCGACATGGCCAAGCTCGCCGACGCACCAGAGCATATCGTGTGGACCCCGCCCGCGAGCGGGCCGAACGCGCAGTCGATCTGGGCGCCCGAGCTGCACCGCATCGATGGCAAATGGTTCATCTATTATACCGCGGCGGCGAGCGGTCACGACGATGACGACCACCGCGGCATCTTCGTACTGGAGAACGCCTCGCGCGATCCGTTGCAGGGCACCTGGATCGACCGCGGCCGCGTCAACACACGGTTGTCCGGGATCGACGGCACCACCTTCGCGACCGGCGGCAAGCGCTACTTCGCTTACTCGCCCTATGTCGGGCCAGACAGCGTGCTGGCGATCGCGCGCATGACCAATCCCTGGACGCTGGCGGGCGAAGAGACGGTGATCGCGCGCCCCGACCAGACATGGGAGCGGCAGGGCGGCCGGCAGATTCTGGAAGGTCCGGCGTTCCTCAAGGGACCGAAGGGCGACCTCTTCCTCAGCTATTCAGGCAGCGCATGCTGGTCGGACGATTACGCGATCGGCCTGCTCCATGCCGCTCCCGGCAGCGATCCGCTGAATGCAGCCAGCTGGCACAAGCAGCCGACACCCGTTGTGGCGAAGAACCCGGCCGGCGGCGTCTTCGCGCCCGGGCACAATGCCTTTTTTGCGGCCGGCGGTCAGACGTGGATCGTCTATCACGCCAACCCGCGCGCCGGCATGAAGTGCACGCCCGCGCGCGCGCCGCACGTGCAACGCGTCACCTGGTCGAAGGACGGGCAACCGGTCTTCGCACTGCCGGTCAGCGGCCCCCAACCGGCACCGCCCACCCGCTGACAAAATGGGAGCGAACGCAGCGCGCCCGCTCCCGATCAAACCTTGGCCATTACCGCCGGGCAGCGTCGTCGAACGCTGCCCGGCTTTTCGTATCAGCGTCGACGCTCGCGCGCGGGAACCGCCTGTGCTTGCCCCTGCACCATCGGAGGCACGACGCCCTTCGGTGCCGCGGCCAGGCTGCGGATCAGGTCGGTCTCGGCCTGGCGATAGGGCGTGCCGTCGTTGCGGAACACCTCGTGGAACCAGATCGTCGGCTCCTCATAGGTGTACGGCTTCTTCCAGCTGTCCCACGGCAGCCGCGTCTGCGTCTTGCCGTCGACGAAGCCCCAGTTCATCATTGCGATATTGTAGCGCTTGCCGATCGGCAGCGAGCCGTCGAAGGTCGAACCGTTACCGCGCGCCATATATTCGGTGCACAGGATCGGGCGGTTGTACGGCAGCAATTGCTTGACGCGCGCCTCGAACTTCTCCGGCCAGTTGTAATCGTGAAACGAGATCACGTCTGACTGGTTGAGCTGCAGCTTTTCCATCGGCGTCAGCTTGCCGCCGTTCTGCGACCAGTCGTCGTGCTGCCACACGCCCGAGGTGATCGGCTGCGACGGTTCGGCCGCGCGTGCCCAGTCGAACACCTGCGCCAGCAACGCGCGCACCAGCGGCTCCTTGCCCTCCTGCCCCTTGTACTGGTCGGCACCGTTGTCGGGCTCGTTCCACACGTCCCAGCCGAGCACGCGGTCGTCGTTCCTGAACGCGCCGATCACGCCCTGCACATAGGCGCGATAGGCGGGGTAGCGCGTCTTGTCGCGCAGACCCGGCAGACCCGGACCCTGCACCCAGCCTGAGTTGTGGACACCCGGAATTGGCGGATGTTGCGGCCCGAGCTTCGGATCAGGATCCCAGCAGCTGTCGAACAGCACGAACAGCGGCTTGATGCCGTGGCGCTGCGCGAGCATCAGGAACTCGTCGATGCGGCGGCGAAAGCCCTCGGGATCGCTCGTCCATAGCTGGTCGTGCAGGAACACGCGCATCGTGTTCATGCCGATGCCCTGCGCCAGACCAAGCTCGTAATCGATCCGCTTGGGATCCCACGTCTCGGCCTGCCACATCTCCATCTGGTTGATCGCGGTCGCGGGCGTATAGTTGCTGCCGACCAGCCACGGCTGCTTGCCGTACCAGGCGTTCGCCTGCGCCTCGGTCCAGCGCACGCGCGCCTCGGCACCGCCGCACACGAGCGTGCTGCCGAGCAGCAGCGACGCCAACAGATGCTTTTTCACGTGATCCTCCCGGTTACTTCTTCTGGACGAAAAGCTTGTAGGTCATGGTGTTGCGATAGGTCTGGCCGGGATCGAGCCGGATCGAGGGAAAGCCCGGCTGGTTCATTGCGTCGGGGAACACCTGCGGCTCCATCACGATAGCGTCGCCCATCCGATACAGCTGGCCGTTCTTGCCCTTGACCGTCCCGTCGAAGAAATTGCCGGAATAGAATTGCAGACCCGGCTGGTTCGACCACAATTCGAACCCGCGGCCCGACACCGGCTCGACCACCCGCGCCATCATGTGCTGGTCGGCAGTCACGCGGTCGCCGATCACCCAATTGTGGTCGTACCCGCGCCCGAACACGATCTGCTGGTCGCGCGCGTCGCGTACCCGGTCGCCGACCGCGGTGGGCTTGCGGAAATCGAACACTGTGCCCGCGACGCTGGCGTGACGGCCGAGCGGGATCGAGGACGCGTCGGTCGGCGTGTAGCGGTCCGCCGGGATCGTCACGACATGCCCCATCGCGCCGGTGCCCGGCCCGGCGAGGTTCCAATAGGCGTGGTTGGAGATGTTGACGTAGGTCGGCTTGTCAGTCGTCGCGACATAGGCGATCGTCAGCTGGTTCTGCTCGTCGAGCGAATAGGTCGCGGTCGTCGTCAGCGTACCGGGATAACCCATGTCGCCGTCCGGGCTGACGTAGCGCAGCGTCACCGACGCAGCGGGTCCGTTCTTCGTGTCGACGACCTGCCACAGCACCTTGTCGAACCCCTTGGTCCCGCCGTGCAGTGAATTGGGGCCGTTGTTGACCGGCGTCGAATATTGCCGGCCGTCGAGCGTGAAGCGGCCCTTCGCCACGCGGTTGGCGACGCGGCCGACGGTCGCGCCGAAGAATTCGGGCTTGGTCGCGTAACCCTCCAGCGTGTCGTATCCGACCTGCACGTCGGCGACCTTGCCGTTCCGATCGGGCATCTTGAGCGATTGCAGCGCCGCACCCAGCGCGATCACCGTGGCGCTAACGCCCTTGGCGTTGGTCAGCGTGACGGCGGGGACGTGCCGGCCGTCGGGCAAGGTGCCGAAGTCGCTCCGCCGCGCCTCGGCCGCGAGTGCCGGGCTGGCGGCGGTGCCGGCCAGCAGGGCGGCGGCGATCATCGTCTTGCGCATCATCATTCTCCCTCGTCGAGCGTCACGAACCGCGCTCGCTATCCCTTGAAGCGGTACGGCGCGACACCGCGACAGCCGGCATCGACCTCGAACAGCGCGCCGGCATGTTCCTCGTCGCAGCCCTCGGCGGCAGAGGTCACGAACATGCGGTCGAGCGCCTCGCCTGCGAACGCGACGTTGGTGATCTGCGACGCGGGCAATGCGATTACACGCTCGCGGCGACCCGCGGGATCGAAGCGTGCGACGCACGCACCGCCCCAGCACGCGACCCATAGATGCGCTTCGGCATCAAAGGTCATGCCATCGGGATTGCCCCAGCCGTCCTCGAACACGATGAACGGGGCTCGCGGACCCACCGATCCGTCATCGTGCACGGGGTAGCGGAAGATCGTGCGCAGCGCGGTGTCGGTGTGGAGCAGGAACCCGTCACCGATCGCGGGACCGTTCGCGATCGTATAGCCGTCACTCACGCGCGTCGCGCTGCCATTGGGGTCTAGTCGGTAAAATGCACCCGACGCGCGGTCGCAGCCAAAAGGCATCGATCCGGCCCAGATGCGACCCGCCCTGTCCGCCTTGGCATCGTTGAAGCGGTTGCCCTCGCGCTCGGGCTCGGGCGCCGCAATCGTTTCGACCTCCAGCGGATCGAGCGTCAGCGCAGCGAACGTCCGTCCGACGCCTGCAACGAAACCGCCCCGCTCGCGCTCGATCAGCCAGCCGACGACATCGGGCAGTTCCCACACGGTCACCGCATCGTTGGCGAGCGCCAGCCGCTGTACGCGCCGCTCAAGTATGTCGACCCAGAACACTGCCTGCTCGCGCGCGCTCCACAGCAGCCCCTCGCCCAGCCTATCGCGGCGGCCGCGGGGAATGATGCGCACTTCGACCATCAGTGGCTGTCCCGCGGCATGCCCTGTTGTGCGATCCGCTGGAACTTGACCGCAGGCTCCAGCACCGCGCCGGTCGAAAACTGCCCGACCATGCCGCGCTGGATCTCCTGCCACGGCGTCTGCGACGGCGGCGTGATCGCATCCTCCACCGTCGCGAGTTCCGACCGGCGCCGCGCAATCTCATTCTCGTCGACCAGCATGTCGGCACTGCGCGTGTTCAAATCGATACGCACCACGTCGCCGGTGCGCAGCAGCGCGAGCCCGCCACCGACCGCCGCCTCGGGCGAGGCATTGAGGATCGACGGGCTGCCGCTCGTCCCCGATTGCCGCCCGTCGCCGATGCACGGCAGCGCGTGGATGCCGGCACGGATCAGCGCGGCGGGCGGGCGCATGTTCACCACCTCGGCACCGCCGGGATAGCCGACCGGGCCCGCGCCGCGGATCACCAGCACGGTGTGCTCGTCGATGCCGAGCGCCGGGTCATCGATCCGTTCATGATAATCCTCCGGCCCGTCGAACACGACCGCGCGCGCCTCGAACATGTCGGGATGTGCCGGGTCGGCGAGATAGCGGGCGCGAAACTCGTCGGAGATGACCGACAGCTTCATCACCGCGGCGTCGAACAGATTGCCGCGCAGCACCACCAGCCCGGCATCGGACTTCAGCGGCTTGGCAAACGGGCGGATCACGTCGCTGTCCTGGATCTGCGCGTCGGCGATATTGTCGGCGACGCTCGCGCCATTGGCGGTCAGCACATTGCCGTCGAGCAAGCCTGCGCGGTACAGCTCGCCCATCACTGCGGGCACGCCGCCGGCGCGGTAGTAATCTTCGCCCAGATAGCTGCCCGCCGGTTGCAGGTTGACGAGCAGCGGCACGTCCGCGCCATGCTCTTCCCAGTCCGACAGCGTCAGCACGACACCCATGTGGCGCGCGATTGCGTTCAGGTGGATCGGCGCATTGGTCGACCCGCCGATCGCGGAATTGACGCGGATCGCATTCAGGAATGCCGCGCGCGTCATAATGTCCGATGGTTTGCGATCGGCGCGCACCATCTCGACGATCTGCCGTCCGGTCTCCCACGCGCATTCCTGCCGGTCGCGGTAGGGCGCCGGAATCGCTGCCGATCCGGGCAGCGACATGCCCAGCGCCTCGGCCAGGCTGTTCATTGTCGTGGCGGTGCCCATCGTGTTGCAGAACCCGGTCGACGGCGCGGACGATGCAACCAACTTGATGAAGCCCGCCTGGTCGATCTCGCCTGCCGCCAGCAGCTCGCGCGCTTTCCACACGATCGTGCCCGATCCAGTGCGCTGCCCCTTGTACCAGCCGTTCAGCATCGGGCCGACAGACAGTGCAATCGCCGGTATGTTGACGGTCGCCGCCGCCATCAGCGCCGAGGGCGTCGTCTTGTCGCACCCGATCGTCAGGACGACACCGTCGATCGGATAACCGTACAGCACCTCGACCAGCCCGAGATAGGCGAGATTGCGGTCGAGCCCGGCGGTCGGGCGCTTGCCCGTTTCCTGCAGCGGGTGCGTCGGGAACTCGATCGGAATGCCGCCGGCATCACGGATGCCCGCCTTGACCCGCTCCGCCAGCACCAAATGGTGGCGATTGCAGGGGACGAGATCGCTGCCTGATTGCGCGATACCGATGATCGGGCGATCGGACTGCAACTCCTCCAGGCTCAGCCCGTAATTCAAATAGCGCTCGATATAGAGCGCGGTCATGTCCGGATTGCTGGAATTGTTGAACCACTGCCGGCTACGCAGCCCGCCCGTCGCAGGTCCCGCCTGCCCCTGATCCGCTGCCATCAATCCTCCCCGGCCAACCCACTCCCGGCGGTCGGCATCTTCCGTATAGCCGAACATAGCAGCAGGATACAGCAACAAACAATACTTGTATGATGAATAAGACTGAAGTAGCGCGTTGCATGAAGGCCGCAGCGATCGGCCATGTCATGGGGAGGGGAATATGCGCGTATCTGCACTTCGTGGTACCATCAGTGCATCCGCACTCGTGCTGGCCTTGTGCGCGACTACTGTCGCAGCACAGACCGCCGACACCGCCGTACAGCAGCCCGGATCAACCAGTCAGGCAGGCTCAACCGCGCAGAGCGGCTCGACTGCCGAGATGCCGACCGCCGGTGCCGCAGCGACCAACGAGCAGAACGGTGACCAGACCGCGGCGCAGACCGTCGGCGGCGCGGCCGAACGCGGCCCCAGCACCGATGGCGAGGTGGGTGACGACATCGTCGTGACCGGACAGCGCGCCAGCCTGACCGCCTCGCGCAACATCAAGCGCAACGCCGATCAGGTCGTCGACTCGCTCGTCGCCGACGACATCGGCAAGTTCCCCGACAACTCGGTCGCCGCCGCGCTGCAGCGCGTTCCCGGCGTGCAGGTGTCGAACGGCTTCAACAACGAAATTCAGGCGCCGATCGTCCGCGGTCTGGGCGACATCCTGACGACGGTCGACGGGCGCGAGATCTTCACCGGTGTCGGCCGCGGCTTCGCGTTTCAGGATCTTCCCGCCGAAGCTCTCGCCGGCGTCGACGTCTACAAGTCGAACTCCGCCGACCTGATCGAGGGCGGGATCGCCGGCTCGATCAACATGAAGCTGCAGAAGCCGTTCAACTTCAAGAAGGGGCTGACCGTCGCCACCAACGTGCGCGGTTTCTACGGCGACATCTCCGACAAGACGAGCTTCACCGCCGGCATGCTGGTATCGGGCCGCTGGGACACCGGCATCGGCGAGATGGGCCTGCTCGCCGACGTATCGTACGCGCGCAACAATTTCAGCCGTCCGATTTCGTTCAACTGCGATCCGCGCTCGGCCAACAACGGCCCACCCGGTGCGCGTGACACCGTGCTGCCGACCTGCGTCGGCGGCGTGGTCGACAACGGTCGCAACACGCGTCCACAGGTCAATGCCGCGTTCCAGTGGCGCCCCTCGCCCGATCTGGAGATCTACGCCGACGGCCTATACGCCGGCTACCGCGCGCGCTTCGGCAGTTATTTCATCTCGTCCGACCTGTTCGGATCGCGCAGCATCAGCGACGTTCAGCGCACCGACGAATGCTTCACCGCGCCCGTCAACGGCGCGGGCTTCCCCGGCGGCGCGAACGATCCGCGGCAGAATCTGTGCGTCGGCGCCAGCGCGACCTTCAACGGCGTTCCCGGCCTGACCAGCACGCAGGCGAAGACCAGCTTCACCGACCAATATGTCGGCGGCGGCGGCTTCCGCTTCAATCGTGACGCGGTGCACGTCAACCTTGACCTCAGCTACATCAATTCGACGACGGGCAACCGCACCATCATCGTCGATATCGGCAAGCAGGTGCCGAGCGTCGGCATCGTCATCGACGACAACAAGCACGGCACGACCAACATGCCGGGCAATCCGCTGGGCAGCGCGACCGACTTCCGCTTCGCCAACTCGCTGTTCCAGGAGATCACGCGCGCGAACAGCAGCCAATACGCTGCCAAGTTCGATGCCGCGTTCGACATCGAAAGCAACTTCCTGCGCCAGTTCCAGATCGGCGTGCGCTACAACAAGCGCGACGCCACCTTCCGCGGCACCGCGCCGGGCGGACCGGGTGCGCCGGGCGGCAACCGCAACACGCTGATCAGTTCGGTCGGCCTGCCGGGCGACTTCCTGGTCGAGACACCCGCCACGATTCCGTTCATCAACGGCGGTGCGCCATGGGTGACGCCCGACCGCGACTTCCTGCTCGACCAGACCGATCGCCTGCGCGCGATCTTCGGCGGCGCGGCGGGCGATCCCGCGTACAGCCCGACGCGCAACTATGACGCGCGCGAGAACACCCTCGCCGCCTATGTGCAGGGCAAGTACGAGGTTGATCTGGGCGGCGCATCGCTGATCGACGGTCTGGCCGGCGTCCGCGTGGTGCGTTCGGCGCGCTCGCTGACCGGCACGTCGGTCACCTCGGTCGGCGGCGCCACGGTCTTCACGCCGACGACGCGCGACACGACCGATACCTACGTATTGCCGAACGCGAGCATCCGTTACCGCGCGACCTCGAACCTTCAGTTCCGCGGCACCTATGCCAAGACGCTGTCGCGCCCGACCTTCGGCGATCTGAATCCGGGTCTGTCTTTCGTCATTCCGGCGAACCTGAACGTCGTGCCGACCGCCAGCGGCGGCAATCCCGACCTGCGCGCGGTGCTGTCGGACAATTTCGACGCAACGGCGGAATTGTATTTTGGCCGATCGAGCTCGTTCACGATTGCGGGCTATTACCGCAACATCAAGGACCGCGTTGCCGCTGCCAACTCGACGCTGGTCGTCAACGGCATCAGCTACCGCCTGACGCAGCCGCGCAACGTCGGCTCCTCGACGCTGAAGGGGATCGAGGTCGGCACACAGACCTTCTTCGACTTCCTGCCCGAAGGTCTCGATGGGTTCGGCGTGCTCGCCAACTTCACCTACGCCGACAGCGTCATCAAGACGCCGGGCGATCCGCTAGAGGGGCAGCCGCTGCTGGGCGTATCGAAATACGCCTATACGGCCGGTGGTCTGTACGAGAAGTACGGCATCACCGCGCGCGCGGTCTACACCTGGCGTGACGGGTATAACGAGGTGCTGTTCAACGGCGGAACGTTGGTCGGCGCTAACTTCGACAGCCAGTTCAACCGGGTACGCGCAAACGGACGGCTCGACTTCTCCGTGTCCTACGACATCACGCCAAACGTGACGGTCAGCGTCGACGGGGTGAACGTGCTCGGCGGGCGGTATTACAGCTATTTCGACAAGACGCTGTTCCCGCACGACGTGCGCCTGGATGACAAGTTCTACGGCGCCAGCATCCGCGCCCGCTTCTGACGACCCACGCCGGTACCCCGTCGGGCACATGCCCACGCGGTGCCGGCCTTGCGGTGTCAGCCACCGCAGAAAGGACGAGCCGATGCTTCTCGACCGCCGCACTGCCGACAAAATCCGCTCTCGGCGATTGGCGCGCAGGTCGCGCCTTCTTCTCACGTTGGTGGCCGGGCTCGCCGCACCGATCGCGGTGGCGCAGCAGGCGGAGGTGCCGCCCGGCGCGCCCGAGACGCCCTATGTCGACCCCGACAAGGCTTATCTGTTCGCGCACATGACCAAGGAACGCTACGGCGTATTGTTCTACTCGGTCAGCCGCGACGGCCTCCACTGGCAGCAACTGAACGGCGGCAAGGCGGTGTCGGAGGATTACCACGGCCACCCATCGATCGCGCGCGGGCCCGACGGCCGCTACTATCTCGTCGGCAACAAGAGCGACGAGGATCCGCTGATCCGTTTCTGGGTGTCGGACGACCTCGTTCGCTGGACGCCGTTCGGCACCTACAAGCCCGATCTGATGCACGTCCCCGGCCTCGCCAACCCGTTGCAGCGGATCGGCGCGCCCAAGCTGTTCTTCGACGAAGCGTCCAAGCGCTTCATGCTGACCTGGCACACCGCGACGGTGCCGGGCGTCCCCGAGGATCCCGAGCGTTACTGGGCGAGCCAGCGGACGCTCTACGTCCTGTCACCCGACCTGAAACGCTTCACCGGCGCGCCACGCCGGCTGTTCGACTGGGACATGGCGACGATCGACACCTTCGTGGTCCCGAACGACTCTGCGCCCGGTTATTGCGCGATCATCAAGGATGAACGCTATCCGTCGTACAATTGGACGACAGGCAAGACCGTGCGGATGAGCTGCGGGCCAACGCTGACCGGTCCCTATCCCCTGCCCGGCCCGTCGCTCAGCCCCAACTTCCGCGAGGCGCCGACGCTGATCCGCGCACCGGGCGACAAGGACTGGTTCCTGTATTACGAGCAATATGCCGGAACCAGCTACGGCCTTTCGAAGGCGCCGCGCCTTTCCGGTCCGTGGTTTCAGGTGTCGGGTAACTCTGGCGTCGACAAATGGGATCGCTACACGATGCCCGCGGGGCTCCGCCACGGATCGATGATCCCGATCAGCCGCAAGCAATATGATGTGCTGGTCGCGGCCTATCCGGCTGCGGCGGCTCGGTAGAACTATCGTCCAAAGGTGATGCAATGAACCAAGTGCGTCTGGGACTGGTCGGCATCGGCAAGATCGCGCGCGACCAGCATTTGCCCGCGATCGCTTCAGTCGCGACGTTCGATCTCGCCGCCACCGCCAGTCGCGCAGCGCAGGTTGACGGCATCGACGCTTATCCGTCGATCGAGGCGATGCTGGCGGCGCGCGGTGACCTCGACGCCGTGTCACTGTGCACGCCGCCATCTGGGCGCGTCGATCAGGCGCTGGCGGCACTACGCGCGGGCAAGCACGTGATGCTGGAAAAGCCGCCTGCGGCCACCGTGTCCGAGGTTGCGCTGCTGGACGAGGTCGCGCGCGACGCTGGCATGACGCTGTTCACCACCTGGCACTCGCGCGAGGCCGCCGCGGTCGACACCGCGCGCGACTGGCTGGCGGACAAGCGCATCCGGGCCTTGCGGATCGACTGGAGGGAGGACATCCGCAAATGGCACCCCGGACAGGACTGGATCATGGCGGCGGGCGGCTTCGGCGTGTTCGATCCCGCCATCAACGCGCTTTCGATCGCGACCCGTATCCTGCCGCATCACCTGCTGGTCAGCGCAGCCACGCTATCAGTGCCCGCGAACCGCGTCAGCCCGGTCGCCGCGACCGTTCAGATGCGCTGCGGTGATGCACCGGTGGAAGTCAACCTCGACTTCCTGCAAACCGGTCCGCAACGATGGGATATGGAGGTCGACACCGACGCGGGCACGCTCGTCTTGCGCGACGGCGGACGCACGATCGCGCTGCCCGGCACGCCGGCGACGACCCAACCGAACGAGGAATATTCACGACTCTATCGTCGCTTCGCGGACCTGATCGCGAGCGGGCAATCGGATGTCGATGTCAGCCCGCTGCAACTAGTCGCCGACGCCTTTCTGGTAGCCGAGCGGAAAACGGTCGAGCCGTTCGACTTCTAACGCTCAGCGGTCGCGGACGATGCAGCGGAACCCGATGTGGCTGGTCGGGCTATCGATCGCCTGCGGATGCCGTGCCGCAGGGCTATAGCGACGGCAATAATCGGGCGCGCACAGATGCGAGCCGCCCTTGATGACGCGGCGTCCGATCCGCTGGCCGCTACCGGGATCGTAACTCTCGCGCAGCGTCGTGCCGCGCGGGTTGTCGATGGTGCAGCAGCTCTTGTGCGTTCGGCCCCCGGACACGCCGTACCAGTCGCGCGTCCATTCCCACACGTTGCCGATCATGTCGAACAGGCCGTAGCCATTGGGCGGATAGCTGCCGACCGGCGTTGTACGGCAGGCCGTGTCCGGCGGGCGCACGACCGGAAACGTGCCGCGCCAGTAGTTCGCCATCACCGCACCGCCCGGCTCCAGTTCGTCGCCCCAGGCATAGTCGCGCGCCTCCAGTCCGCCGCGCGCCGCATATTCCCACTCCGCCTCGCTCGGCAGCGCCTTGCCCAGCCAGCGCGCATAGGCTTCCGCATCGACCGGCGCGACATGCACGACCGGGTGATCGTCCGCTCCGGTCAGGCCGCTGTCGGGGCCGGTCGGATGCTGCCAATCGGCGCCCGGCACGAACGCCCACCAGCGCGACGGATCATTGAGCGGCACCGGCACGTCGCTCGGCTGGAACACCGCCGAGCCCGCGACGATCAGCGAAGGGTCGACGCCGGGATATGACGCGGGATCGGGTGCGCGCTCCGCGAAGGTCGTGTACCCCGTCGCCGCGACGAATGCGGCGAACTGCGCGTTGGTCACCGGCGTCGGATCGATCAGGAAGCCGCCGACCCGCACTTGCCGGCACGGCGCCTCCTCGGGATAGAAGTTCTCCGCCCCCATGCGGAACGTACCGCCGGGGATGCGGATCATGCCTTCGCGCGCTGCCTTCGCCACGCCTTCCCCTACCCGAACGCGCCGTCCCGGTCGATGCGGGTCGGAATCAAAGCCGGAAGCGGACGCCCACGCGGTACACGCTTTCCAGGAACCGCGTCTGGAAGATGTAGCTCTGCCCCAGCGTGTTGAACTGCCGCCGGTTCTGTGCCGCTGCACCCAGCAGGTTGTTGACGTTGAAGGTGAAGGTGATGTTCGGCGTCGGCGTCAATGTGGCGGCGAAATCCATCGTGCCGCGCCCGTTCTCGATGATCGGCAGCGTCGGCCCGATCACGCCCGCGCCCAGCGCAGGGTCGGCGACCTGCCCGTACCCGACGATGAAGTTCGAGCGGTAATTGTACGACAGTCGCGCCGACAGCTCGGGCGTGTCGTAGAATGCCGAGAGATTGTAGGTGTGCTTCGACGTGCCCGCGATCCGCTGCTGGCCTGCGAGCGTCGCGGCTAGGTTCGGCGCCAGCTCCGATGTGGCATCCAGATAGGTGTAGTTCACCAGACCGCCGACATTGCTCAGCCAGTTGGGCAACCACGGCGCGCGCAGGAAGGTGCGGAACCCAGCCTCGACGCCGTCGACGCGTCCCCTGCCGCCGTTGTCGGGCCGGTTGAGCCGCAGGCGACCGAACTGCGCGTCAGGCACGTCGGTGACGAAGGTGTTGATGAACCCGTTCAGGTCCTTACGGAATGCGCCGACCGTGAATGACCCGCTGCGCGAGAAATACCATTCGAGCGAGGCGTCGTAATTGTTCGACCGGATTGGTTGCAGGTCGGGGTTGCCGCTGCTCGCGCTGCGCACGCAGTCGGTGCTGTTCGGATCGGTCGTGCAGATCGTGGGTAGCGCGCCGATCGTGACGGTAGGGTTCAACTGACCAAAACCTGGCCGCGTCCGCGTCTGCGTAAAGGCCAGACGCAGCTGCAACTCGCGTGTCAGGTGCGCGCGAAGGCTGACGTTGGGCAGGTAATCGGTGTCACGCGAACTGCTCGAGATCGGCGTCACCGTCGTCACGCCGTTGGTGGTCGAACGCCTCAGCCCGCTGACCTCGGCATCGGCACGCGTCGCGCGGAGGCCAACCTGACCGTCGATCGGAATACCCAGATCGAACGCGTAACGCGCCTGCAGATAGGCCGAATAGATATCCTCGTTGCTCTCGAAAATCGGCGTGCCGAAATCGAGCCGCCCCGGCGCAATCCCCAGCCGCCCGCGCAGGCCGTCCAGGTTCGCGTCCAGACTATCCACCGTGGGCGTCAGCCACGACCGGAGCGAGGGCACGTCATCGTTGCGGAACCCGCGCGGCGCCGACTGATACTGGAGCGGCAGCAGTGAATACAGCTGGCCCCCCGGCGCGTTGACCGCCTGCACGTTGTTGTACGATTCCGCCGTGCGCCGCGAATAACGCACGCCCGCCTGCAGTTCCGACAGGCCGAACCGGTCGAGCTTGTACTCGGCGTCCAGACGCCCCTGCCAGCTGCGGCCATGCCCGCGCGCGGCGGTCTGCGTCAGCCCGGTCCAGCGATAATTGTTCGCGTTGAACAGATCGTAGTTGAGAAGCGTCACTGCGCCGCCGCCGACGCCCTGCGGCGCATCGAACTCGAAATGCCGCCCCGGCGCCGATGTCAGCGCATAATTGAACGCGACATTGTAGTTGGTGAAGGTCGAATCGGTGAACGCGACATCGCCCGTCAACCGCGCCGGCCCATCGGTCAGGATAAAGCCGCCGCCCGCCTGATAGGTGTCGGTCCACTGATCGTTGATGTTCTGCGCGCCGCTGGGTGCCGGACCGGTGCCCGCCGCCGCGTCGAAACTTGCTGCCTGATTGGTACCGGGGAACAGCGTCACGTTGCTGAGCGTCGCAGTGTCGCTTGCCACTACCTGCATGTTGCGGTTGCCGTTCTTGGCGCGATAGCCCTGAAACAGGCCATCGAGGTAGATTTCCAGCGCCGCGCTCGGCCGCCACTGAAACGCCGCCGCGGCGTTGGGACGGTAACGGATGCCGGTGCCGTAGTCAGTGTTGACGAAATTGGGATAACGCAGCTGCGCGATCCCTGGCACGTTGGTGCGGTTGCGGATGTCCTGCGCATTCACGCGCGAGGAATCGGTGAACTTCGTGTCGGCGTATGACCCTTCGATCAGGAAACCCATCTCGCCGATCCCGGTGTCCCAGCGCGTGCTGAACAGCCCGTTCGCCTCAATCCCCAAATTCTGCGATTGATACCAGTGGACGCCGTTGACCGCACCGATCAGCGTTGTCTTCTTGAAATCGAACGGCTGACGCGAGCGTACGTCGATCAATCCGGCAAGACCGGGCTCGAGCAGATTGGCGCTCGATGACTTGTACACGTCGATCCGCGCGATGCCGTTGGCGGGAAAATCCTGCAACTGGACGAAGCGTCCCTCGGCGGTAAAAACCTCGCGCCCCTTGTAGGTGGTGGCGAGGTCGACGAGGCCGCGCACGGTGACGCCCTGCGCGATGCCGGCGTTGCGCGTGACCTGTACGCCCGGAATACGCGCGAGCGATTCAGAGGCGGTCACGTCGGGCAGCTTGCCGATGTCCTCGGCCACGACCGAATCGACGATCTCGTTCGAGTTCTCCTTTTTCGCCTGCGCGCTTGCCAAGCTGGCGCGAATGCCGCTGACGACGATGTCAGGCTGGGGCGCGTCGGCGGGAGCATCCATGTTGGGCACGGTACCGGCCGCGCCGGTCTCCTGGGCCGATGCCGCCGCCGAAACCAGCGCCAGTGCCGCCGCCGACACGCCGGTCAGTAGCTTCATGCCTCCACGAGCCATCGTTTATTTTCCTCCCCCTATTTACTCCGCAATTATCATATCAATCTGCCTGCGCAAGAGCACATAGATGTGCCGGAGAATGTCGCGCCTTATGTTTGTTGCCGCCGGAAATAGATGACAAAGCCGGCGACATCGTGCGCAGTACCGAGCGTTGATCCCACGACAACCAGCCCGGCACGTGCCAGTTCGGGGTCCTGCATCATCGCTCTCAGCGTCACCCAGGTAGCTTGCACTTTGTCGTAATCATCGTTGTTGGCAGTCGCCCCGGACACTTCGCAGGTCGATGCGCCGCACGTGATCGTCAGCGGCCTTCCATGTCCGATCTCGGGAATTTGCCGCAGCGCCATGTCGAGCCTTCCCTCGGCCTGTGCTGCCCAGTTTTCGTCTTTCGCTTCACTACGGACCTTCATGAACAGTTGATCGGCATCGTTCTGGAGCGGATCGGCGCGGGTCTTCGCCGCTGACGACGCCGACGGCTGTGATAATGAACGCGCGGGCGCCGGTTCCTGCGCTGAACGCTGCACCACGACCACCCCGGAGGCTTGCGGTGCAGGCGATTGGTTCACCCACCAGCCGAGCGCGCCGCACACTGCGACGCCGGCAGCCGCCATCGCTGCCATGACGTACTTCTGCATATCACCTCCTGGCGACCGGCCGCGTGCTGCCGCCGGTCGCGCCCGATCAGATCAGTATCCGCTGCGCGCGTAATATTGGATGCAGGCGGAACCTTGCAGGCGCCCGGCGATCTCCAGCACCTGACCGCCCGCGACGGAAAGCAGCGGCGCCGAGTAATTCGGGCACGGATTATTGCCATCGGGGTTGGGCACGCTGACCGGGGCGGAGATCGCGACCCACGGTCCCGCCGGATTGCCGCTGGCACTCTTGAACAGCGTCGAGCCGCTGCCCGCCGCGATCGTGTTGTCGGCATTGCGCAGCTCCTGCCCGACGACCAGGATCGCGCCGTTCGCCATCACCGCATTATAGGGCGCATGCGCGAAATAGCGGCCGTCGGACAGCCTGAGCGCGGTGCCGACGTTGCTTGCATTGCCCCAGTTCCATCCATCCGTGGACGTCCGATAGAAGGTCGTGCACGCGGCCGGGCCGCACATTTCGTAGGTCATGAAGCGCGTGCCGCTCGCCAGCCGGCCGACGACCGCCATGCCGGGCCGGTCATTGTTGACCGTGCTGACGACTACGTCGGTCTGGTCGACCCAATTGGTGCCATTGTAGCTGCGCTTCATCAGCAATCGCTGACTGTGCACGCCGTCGGTTTCGTCCGAATAGAACATCACCAGCGCGCCGTCGTTCGCGACGATGAATTCCGGCTCCCACAAACCGCCGCCGCTGCTTGGCGAGGCGACCGGCGTCGCCACGTAGCGCCACGTCCGCCCGTTGTCGGTGCTGTGATAAAGCTTGATCTTCATGACTTTGCGGTCCGTGCTTTGCCCAACCGACCCAGCCCAGATCATCGTGCCCGCCGCCATTGAACCGATCGCGCGCGGCAGCACGAAGATGTTGCCGCAGCACAGCCCGGTCGAGAATTCAGCGTCGTTGATCTGCCCGACTTTCGCGAACGACGCGCCTGCGTTGCTGCCGGCGTAAACATCGACATGTGCGCCGCTGTCGAACGAGGTAACGGTGGACACCAATTCGCCGTTCGGCATCGTACGCACGCGTGCATACATCGCGCTTGTCGTGCTCAGCTGCGATTGTGCCACCGCCGGTTGCGCAACGATCGGCAGGGCGATCAGCGCCGTCGCCGCGAGCGCACCAGCCATGGGCCAGGCGATCGACCGACGCGAATGCTGCCTCTTCATCAATCCTCTCCTCGTTCGACCTCGTCCCGCAACAGTTTGCGACCGAGTCGATAGGAATAATATGATGAATGATTATCATTGTCGCTTCTATTATGTTTTAAGCAGCGAGAGGTAGCGAGGGCATCATCAACACGTGCCGCCCGTGAGATGCTGGAGGGAGCCGGGGCTTGTCGGGTGAGGTCTCAACGAAACAGGTCAACACCCGCGAACGACGCCTTTCCGTGCATTGGCCGTTCCGAGTGCTGGCTCACTCAACGGCGATTAGCACCATCGCCGCGGCGCGCCGGATCGCCGCTCTTCCCCGCACGCTTTCCCTCTCGATGCGCGGACCGGCCCCTGCCGCACAATCGTCCCACAGATCCATTAAGGAGATACGATGCCGCGTTTGAACCGTGTGAGCCGTTGCCTCGCCACCCTGGCGCTGATCGCCGCCACCACGACGCCAGCTGCTGTAGCGCAGCACGCAGGTGGGTGGGTGCGTGCGTGGACCGCAAGTCCGCTTCCTCCACCGCCCGACAAAGTCGTGACGATCGAAAACGCCACTTTGCGCGCGACCGTGCGCACTGGTGCCGCAGGCCCGGCGCTTCGCCTGCGACTGTCGAACGAGCACGGCAGCGATGTCGTCCGCGTCAACGCTGCCACGATCCGCGGCCCCGGCGGTACGTTCGTCCCCGTCACCTTCGGCGGCAAGCGCGAGGCGCGGATCGAGATCGGCGCACCGCTGGTCAGCGATCCCGTTCGCCTTCCGGTCAAGGCGTTCGATCTGGTCGACGTGTCGCTGTTCGTGAAGGACAAGACCCCGCTCAGCACCGCGCATCAGGCCGGCGGCGCCCCCACGATCATCTCGGCTCCCGGCGACTTCACCAATGCCGCGCAGTTTACCGAGGCACAGCGCAGCACCTTTCGTCCGCTGATCGCGGGACTGGACGTTCAGTCACCCGCACAACGCCCGATCATCGTCGCGTTCGGCGATTCAATCACCGACAACACCGGCTGCGCCAATGACGCACCCGTGATCTGCCGCTGGGGCGACGCGCTCGCGCGGCGCTTCGCCGCCGCTGGCCGACCCGAGGTAGTGATCACTCAGGCGATCGGCGGCAACCGCCTGCTCGCGCCCGGTGCCGGACCCAGCGCGCTGATGCGGTTCGACCGCGACGTGCTCAGCGTGCCGGGCGTCACGCACGTGGCGATCCTGGAGGGGATCAACGACATCGGCACGATCGCGCTGGCGAAACCCGGCGAGCCGCTCGTCACCGCGGATCAGCTGATCGGCGCCTTTAAACAGCTGATTGCGCGCGCGCACGAACACGCCATTAAGGTCGTCGGCTTCACCATCCTGCCTTACCAAGGCTCGGGCCGCTACACCGACGCGGGCGAGGCGGTGCGCGTGGCGGTCAATCGCTGGATCATGACCGGCGGCGGCTTCGATGCGGTGTTCGATCTCGAAAAGACCGTCGCCGATCCCGCGAACCCGAAGCGGCTGGCCACGCCGCTGCAGTTCGGCGACGACCTGCACCCCAACGACGCGGGTGAGACGAAGATGGCGGAGGCGATCCCGCTGTCGCTGTTCCGCTGAGGATAGCGCGCGGGCGCTGCCGCTCCGGCGGTCGCGCCCGCGCTTACTCGCCGATCCGCAGTACTCCGATAGAGGCCGGATCACCGATATCGATCGGCACCAGTCCGAAATGCATCCGCCACGGCGCGGTCGGGTCGTTGCCGAACATCGTGTACCAATAGCGCCCCTGCTTGTCCCTGAACGCGGTGCCGTGCCCGCCGTGCGGCGCACCCATGCGGCGCTCGCTGTACGGACCTAGCAGCGAACGGGAGGTGCCGTACATCATATCGTACGTGCCGTGCGTGCGCAGCGGTCCGTTCCATTCGGCACCGGTCAGGAAATACACGCCGTCGACCTTGATCAGGCCATTGCCTTCGTATCCGACCGGATCACCTTTGCGGTCGACCAGCTTGTGCACCGGTCTCTCAAAGCCGTCGCGCCGCGCGTTCAACTTGGCGATGCTGCCGCCGCCCCACAGGAAGTACAGCCCGTCGTCGTCCTCGAAGGGAAAACCGTCGATGCCGGTGACCAGATAGCTCTTGGTTACATTAACGTACGGCCCCGTCGCCTTGCCGCTGGTCGAGCGATACAGCCACGTCTTGCCGCCCACACCGCGCTCCATCACCGAGAAGGCGAGGTAATAGGTCTTGTCGTGCGCGACCCACTTGATCTCGGGCGCCCACAGTTCGGCGATGTTGCCGCCGAAGTCGTATCCCATCCCCTCCCAGCGCCAGATGAAGCCCACGTCGTCCCATTTCACGAGATCACGCGAGCGCCACAGCTTCACGCCGCCATCGGGCCGGTGATAACCGTAACCGTCGAGCGTGCCGACCAGGTAATAATAGCCGTCGTCGCCCAGCGTGACCGATGGATCACGCATCGTCTCCGACGTGATCAGTGGCCTCCGCGCCGCAACCGCGCTGTCCTCGGTGATGACCGATCCCGCTTGCCGCAGCCGTCCATCGGGCGCGCGCTCCAGCGGCACCAGCCCGACCTGTTCGCAGAACAACGCGAAACTATCGTCGCACTTGGGATTGTACACCGCCGTCAGCACGCCGCCCTCGCCGCGCAGCAGCGACCCGCGCCCCGCATGCGGCACTGCCAGTGCGCGTTTGGTGAATTGGCCATACGGGCTAGGTGCCTCGGCGACGAACAAGTCCTCGGTCGCGGTACGCAGCCGCCCAGTCACCTCGCTCGCCGCCAGCACATAGCGGTCGCCGTCTCGGATCATCGTCGCGCCGCGCGTGCCGATGCGCGTACGCACCGGCCAATCCTTGCCCACCGGCGGCGTCTTCGCGAACAGCGCCTGATCGGGCTTGAGGTGTCGCGGCGCTTCCGCCAGCTTCTGCATGTCAGCGGCAAGCCGGGCGATCATGCCGCCGCCCCAGATCAGATAAGCCGCGCCATCGATGTCGACGAACAGCGAGACATCGCTCGCATCCTCCACCAGGCACGGCGAGGCCGCGAAGGCACCACCGAGCGTCGCAGCGCTCCCCACCGCCACGCGCGCGCACCCGGTCTTGTCGGAGAAGGCCAAGTACAGCCGGTCGCCCGCCACCGCCACCGACGGCGCCAGATAACGCTCCGACACGTCGTCGGGTGCGATCCCGTTGCCGCCGATCTTCGCCAGCCCGACACGCGTCCAGGCACGCGCGTCGGGAGAGGTCCATAGCTCAACGCCGTGGCGCGGCGGGTTGCGCAAGCTCGTACCGGTCAGGATCCAGCCGCCGCCGGGCAGCCGCGCCATCGACGCGTCGCCGATCGGCCGTTCGGCGAAGATCGCCGCGACCGGCTTCGCGCCCGCGTTTGGTTGGACGGTTGCATTTGCATCCATCGACGGATGATCGGCGAAGATGTCGTCGGCGACCGCCTTCTGCCGCCCGCCTTGCGCAGTTGCGGGCGCGATCGAGGGCGCGGTTGCAACGGCGGCAATTGCGAAAGCCGATGCGAGGAAGATGCGACGGCTCGTCATCGCTGCATCGCCCTGAAATCGTCGATCCACGCGTAGTTAAAGGCCGCGCTGCCGTCCGGATTCGGCTGCACCGTCCGCCCGGCATAGACGCTATTGATCAGCCACGGCGTCTTCTTCGGCCCCCACCCGTCCGACATCGACGCACCCTGACGAAAGCCATAGGTCGCGACGGCCAGACGGCCGGTCGCGCGAAACATCGCCATTTGCCGCGCAAGGTAATGCTTGCGTGTCTCAAACCACGGGCTCATCCGCAGGAAGTCGTCCCACTTCGTTTTGGAGAAAGGCGTGGCGAGCGCTGCCTTCACGACCTGCCAGTTCTGCGTCGTGCGCGGCAGCTCATATCGATCGGCGAAGGCGGGCGCGACCGCCTGCGGCATCTGCGCCTGCCACCACCAGATCAGCGAGAATTCGGTGACTAGGAACGTCTGCTCGGGCCGCATCCGCGGCAGGATGTAATCGAGAAATGCCTTAGACGCCTCGATCCGGCTGACGTGCGGATGGATGTTGACGCCGTCCAGTTCCGGTGTCGCCTTCACGAACGCCATCCACCGCTCGGTTGTCGCGTCGCGCCATGCCGGCTTCTCGAGCTGGTTGAGCGCGCCCATGTACAACCGCGTCCTGCACGTCGGCGCGCAATGCGTGGTGCGGTAATCGATCACACGCCGCGCGAGCCGCTCGTAGAAGCGGTTGAAGTTCGGGTTCCAGTCCTGCTGCCGGCTCTCGATGAACGGCTCGTTGCCGATCACCAGCACGTCGACCTTCCCCATCACCAGCGGCAGTACCGCGTCGGTACGCGCGACCTGTCGGCGGAACTCCACACCGTCGGCACTGGGAAACGGCACGCGATTGTACGGGTATTTAAGCGTCAGGATCGTCCGGTACCCGCGCCGGCCGAGATCGAGGATCGTCCTGACCGCGCCGTGGTCCGCCGCCGGGGCGCGATCGAGCTGCGGCATCGGCAGGAACAACCGCACCCATTTCGCGTCGGCCTTGTCGAGATCGCGCGTGTCCACGTCCTCGAAATGCTCGTTGTAATTGGCGCCCAATGCTCCGGCTGCCTTCGCCGGGACCGCCTGCGCGACGCCCGAGCCGATCAGCACCGCGACGCTCAGCGCAGCAATCAAACAACGAAAGACCGATCCCGCTTTCGTCATCCTGCCTTCACTCACGGCTTTGCCGGCACGCTGGGCCGCGTCGGTCGCGTGTTCGCCAGCTCGAGCGAGACGGGCCTGGGCTGCGCGTCGAGGTAGCGCTCGAGCCTTGCCTTCACCTGCGGCATGACCGCCACCATGTTTCGCGTCTCGCCCGGATCGCGCGTCAGATCGTAGAGCTCGTAATCGCGCGCGCCGCTGCCCTCCAGCGTCCAGCGCACCAGCCGGTAGTCGGCCGTGCGCACCGCCTGCCCGATCCGCCCCGGGCGGTTATAGGCGTGATAGGCATAGGGTTTCACCACCCGCGCAGGGTTGCGCAGCGCGGGCGACAGATCGATGCCGTCGACCGGCTGCATCGTTTTCGGGTAGGCGAGCCCGGCAAGCTTCACCAGCGTCGGGTAGACATCGACCGTCTCGGCGATCTGGCGTGGCGCCTGCCCTGCCTTGCCGGTGCCGGGCCCGGCAATGATCAGCGGCTGGCGCACCGCCTGCTCGAAATTGGTGTGCTTGGTCCAGATGCCGTGGTCGCCCAGGTGCCAACCGTGATCGCCCCACAGCACCACGATCGTGTTCTTCGCCAGGCCCTGCCGGTCGAGCGTGTCGAGCACCTTGCCGATCTGCGCGTCGACGTAGCTGACACCGGCGTAATAGCCGTGGATCAGCTTGCGCTTCAATTCGGGCGAATAGTCCGCACCCGACTTCGACCCCTCTGGGACGGGTTTATAGGCGGCAATCTCCCCGCCCAATTTGCCGGCGAACGCAGGCGCGCCATCGGGTAGGCGTTCGAAGTCGGGCATCGGCAACTTGGCGGGGTCGTACATGTCCCAATAGCGCTTGGGTACCGAGAAGGGCAGGTGCGGCCGCGCGAAACCCACCGCCAGGAAGAACGGCGTGCCCGACGCCTTCAACTCCGCCAGCCGCTTCGACGCCCGCGCCGCGATACGCCCATCGGCATAAGCATCGTCGGGCACGTCCGGGCTCTCCCACGCCACCCCGCGGCCGAGCGAGCGGGCGTAGGTCCACACGTTGCCGGTAATCGGCACCTCGTTGAATAGCGCCTCTTCCTGCGTCGGCTGCCCGCCGGTGCTGGCGCGCTCAACATATTCGATCACATGGTCCTTGACCGGCGGACGCGACCAGCTCTGCGGGTCGTCGTGCGAACCGTGGCCGACGTGGAACACCTTGCCATAGCTCTCGGCAGTATAGCCTTGCTGCTTGAACAGCTGCGGCAGCGTGACTGCGTTCGGAATATAATCGCGCACGTCCATGCCGAATTCGTAGATGCCGGTGGAGGTCGAGCGGCGGCTAGTCATCAGGTTGATCCGGCTCGGCGCACACACCGCCTGATTGGCATAGGCATGTTCGAAACGACTGCCGCGCGCTGCCAGCCGGTCGATGTTCGGGCTGATCGCGGTCCGGTCACCGAACGAACGCAGCGTCGGCTTCAGATCATCGATCATGATGAGCAGCACGTTAGGGCGCTGCGCCGCGGTTTCTTCCGGCGGTCGCGGTTTCGACCGGCGCGCGGACGCGACACTCGCCGGCGTGCCCGCCAGCATGACCGTCATCGCCAGCAATCCGGCGATCCGGCGGGGTGCTGCAAACCCTCGCATCATGCTTCCCTCTTTCTCGATTGCCGCGTCAGGGGTGGACGGCTGCGCCCGTCGCGTTCGATCCGGTCGAGCTGCGCCGCCATCGCCCGCACACGCGCAGGCTGCTGCGCGGCCAGATCGTGGTGCTCTCCCGGGTCACGCGCGAGGTTGAACAATTGATCGTGCGGCTGCGTCCCGATCGGATTGCCGTGGAATGCGCTCGGCTGCGCGCCTCCGCGCACGAACTTCCAGTCGCCGACGCGCAGCGCGAGCACGCGCGCCCCGCTACCCGATACGCTTGCGCCGTTGGTCACCATCAGCTTGGTGTCCTCGACCACATGGTCGCGCCCGCGGTCGCTATGCCCGAACAAGGCCGGGCGCAGGTCGAAACTGTCGACCGCCTGATCGTCGGGCAGCGGTTGTCCCACCATCGCGGCGAGTGAGGCGAGCAGGTCGACGTGGCTGACGATCGCGCGCGACACATGCCCGGCGCGCGCGCCGCCGGGCCAGTGGACGATCATCGGCACGCGCGTTCCGCCCTCGTAGATGCTGTACTTGCCGCTGCTGTACGGTCCCGAGATGCGGTGCGCGCCCGCCAGTTCGGCCGCGTGGTCGGCATAGCCGTCGAACAGGATCGGGCCGTTGTCGCTGCTGAAGATCACCAGTGTATCGTTGGCCAGGCCCTGCTGCTCCAGCTCGCGCATGAATGCGCCGACCGTCCAGTCGAGCTGGAGAATCGCGTCGCCGCGCGGCCCCATGCCCGATTTGCCAACGAAGCGCGGATGCGGGGCGCGCGGCACGTGCGGTTCGTTGACTGCATAATACAGGAAAAAGGGCTGCGATTTGCGCGCACGCACGAAATCGATCGCCTTTCCCAGCAACACGTCGGACAAGGCCTCGTCGCTCCAGCGCGCCTTCTCGCCGCCGCTCATGTAACCGATCCGGCTTATACCGTTGACGATCGTGCCCGAATGCTCCGGGTCGGCACCGAACTTCAACTGCTGCGGCTGCTCGGCCCCGGTGGGTTCGTCTCCAACCTTGCGCTTGTAGTCGACGCGAATCGGATCGTTCCTGTCGAGGTTCACGACCCGCCGGTTCTCGATCAGCACTGTCGGCACGCGGTCCAGCGTCGCGGGCATGTAGAAACCGTAGTCAAACCCGATGTCGAGCGGCCCTGGGCCGATCTCGCCATTCCAGTCGACCGTGCCGTTGCCCAGCCCCAGATGCCATTTGCCGACGACACCGGTGGCATAGCCTGCGCGCTTCAGCATCGCGGGCAAGGTGAAGCGGCCGGGCTGGATGATCGCGGGCGCGTCGCCCGGCAGGATCTGCGTGCCCGATGCGCGCCAGGCATAATCCCCGGTCAAGAGCGCGTAACGAGACGGCGTGCACGTCGCAGACGGCGAATGCGCGTTGGCGAAGCGCGTACCCCCCGCGGCGAGCCGATCGATGTTCGGTGTCGCGATCGTCCGGGCGCCGTAACAGCTGAGATCGCCGTAACCCAGATCGTCGGCATAGATGACGATGATGTTGGGGCGAGCGCGACGCGAGCTACTTGCCTTCGCGTGGGCTACCGTAGAGCAGACCAGCGCAGTACCTGCGAGCAGTACCGTCCGGCGCGTGACTGCCTCGCTCATCAATCCCCTCCTTTGTTGTGATATTTATCATACAGGTGAATTGAAGGCGTACAAGCCGGTGGGTGAGTACAGAGAGGTAGCGCGTTTCCGCCTCTCGTCATTCCGAGGAGAGGGCGCTCCCACTTGGCAGCGGCGGTGGCTCGGCACTGGGCTGAACCCGTGCAACTCAGGCCACCGCACCATGAAAGACCCCGCCGGTCCATTGGCGTATCTCGGCAGATAGTTACCGCTGTGACTTGCAGGCGCGCGCCGGGGTGTTAAGCCGCTAACACGCTTTCCTCGCGTTGCTTGCGGAGTTCCGATGCGCCTGATCCCCCTCGCCGCCCTCCTGCTCGCGACCGCTGCTCCGGCGCTCGCGCAGACGATCCATCAATATGGCGCGCTCGCAATCGCGCCGGCCGGAGACCGGGTCGCGGCGGTGGAGAATGGCGCGGCGCGCGGCGTCATCACGCTGCGCAGCGCCGCCGACGGCCGCATCCTCAGAACGATCGATCCGTGCGCGACCTGCACATACTCGGGACTGACCTTCGCGCCCAACGGCGACCTCATCTTCCTCGCGCGCGATGCGAAGGCGGGCAATGTGCGCCTGATGGACGCGGACGCGAAGACCACGCGCACCATCGCAACCGTAGCGGGTATCGCGCAGACACCCCGCGTGTCGCCCGACGGAAAGCGCGTCGCGCTGCTCGTCACGCTGGGTGCGGCCAAGGAGTCGGGGGCGACGCAGGCGGGCGTTCGCATGGTCGGCGAAATCGGCGAGAAGAACGACGAACAGCGCCTGGCCGTGTTCGACCTGTCGCGCGAGGCCGCGACGGTGACCCCGCTGTCGCCCGCGGGCCGCTACATCTACGAATATGACTGGACGCCCGATGGGCGCAGCTTCGTCGCGACCACCGCGCTCGGCAACGGCGACAACAATTGGTGGGTCGCCAGCCTCGATGCAATCGACGCGACCACCGGCGCGGTGCGGTCGATCGCGAAGCCCGCGATGCAGCTCAACCAGCCGCGCGTCTCGCCCGATGGGCGCACGGTCGCGTTCATCGGCGGGTTGATGAGCGATTTCGGCTCGATCGGCGGCGACGTGTTCACGGTGCCGCTGACGGGGGGCACGCCGCGCAACATCACCGAGGGTGCCAAGTCGACCGTGACGACGATCGACTGGACGACGGGTGGCTTGCGCGCAGTGACGCTGGCGGGCGACCAGCTGCAGTTCGGCACGCTGACCCCCGGTCAGGCGGTCAAGCCCGCCTTCTCCAGGCCGGCGAGTTCGGCCGCGGGTGACGGTCGCGCGGTCTTCTCTGCCGACGGGCGTGTCGCAGCGGCCGTGGTGCAGGATTACGAGCATGCGCCGGCGATCTACGCCGGGCCGCTGGCGAGCGTGCGGCAGGTCACGCACGACAATGACGCGCTGACCGCGCCCGGCACCGCGCGCAGCGTGTCGTGGAAGAATGAGGGCTTCGACGTTCAGGGCTGGCTTCTCGCGCCCAAGACGGCCGCGGCGGCGGGCAAGGCGCCGATGATCACGATGGTCCACGGTGGGCCCTCGGCCGCGAACATGCCGGGCTATCTCGCGCCGACGACGATGAACGCCGCACTGCTGAATGCGGGCTATTACGTGTTCCTGCCCAATCCGCGCGGCAGCTACGGCCAGGGCGAGGCGTTCACGGCCGCCAACAAGCGCGACTTCGGCGGCGGGGACCTGCGCGACATTCTGGCGGGCATCGACGCGGTCGAGCGGGTCGCACCGGTCGACAACAACCGGCTCGGGCTCGGCGGGTGCAGCTATGGCGGGTTCATGGCGATGTGGGCGAACACGCAGACCAACCGGTTCAAGGCGATCGTCGCGGGTGCGGGACTGTCGAACTGGGTCAGCTATTACGGCACCAACGGCATCGACCAGTGGATGCTGCCGTTCTTCGGCAAGTCGATGTACGACGACATGAAGGCGTACGAGGACGTGTCGGCGATCTACCAAGCGAAGAAGGCAAAGACGCCGACCTTCATCTACGTCGGCGAACGCGACATCGAGGTGCCGCCGACCCAGTCGATCGAATGGTGGCACGCGCTGAAGAACCAGAACGTGCCGGTCAGCCTGGTGATCTATCCCGATGCGGGCCACTGCGTCAGCGGCGCGGAACAGTCGAAGGACGTGCGCGCGCGCTCGATCGCGTGGTTCGACCGCTACGTAAAGGCGGCGCGCTGATCGCCATTGCGAGCGCTAACTCGTCGGACGAGGCTCTTGCGGTTGGCTTTTCCTTGACTTTGCGCGGCTAATCATCAAGCGGGCAGGCTCAGGAAGAACGGTTGCGAGCACCGCGCCGGGCACCAATCGGACAATTGCATGAGCTTCGCCGACCTCGGCCTCTCCGACGAACTACTCCGCGCGGTGGGCGACACCGGCTATACCGAGCCGACGCCGATCCAGGCGTCCGCGATTCCTTCCGTGCTGATGATGCGCGACATGGTCGCGATCGCGCAGACGGGCACGGGCAAGACCGCGTCGTTCGTGCTGCCGATGATCGACATTCTGGCGCACGGGCGCAGCCGCGCGCGGATGCCGCGCAGCCTGATCCTAGAGCCGACGCGCGAACTCGCCGCGCAGGTCGCCGAGAATTTCGAGCAATACGGCAAGTATCACAAGCTATCGATGGCGCTGCTGATCGGCGGCGTGCAGATGGGCGATCAGGTCAAGGCGCTGGAAAAAGGCGTCGACGTGCTGATCGCCACGCCGGGCCGGCTGATGGACCTGTTCCAGCGCGGCAAGATCCTGCTGACCGGCTGCTCGATGCTGGTGATCGACGAGGCGGACCGGATGCTCGACATGGGGTTCATCCCCGATATCGAGGAGATCTGCACCAAGCTGCCGGCGCAGCGCCAGACTCTGCTGTTCTCCGCCACCATGCCCGCGCCGATCAAGAAGCTGGCCGATCGCTTCCTGACCAACCCGAAGACGATCGAGGTCGCGCGCCCCGCCACCACCAACACCAACATCACTCAGTGGGTGGTGCCGGTGAAGGGACAGGCGTTCGAGAAGCGCAAGGTCGTGCGCCAGCTGCTGCGCGGCGAGGACGTGCGCACTGCCATCATCTTCTGCAACCGCAAGACGACGGTGCGCGAGCTCAACAAGAGCCTGCAAGGTCATGGCTTCAGAAGCGGCGAGATCCACGGCGACATGGACCAGTCGGCGCGCATCGCCGAGCTGGAGCGGTTCAAGAACGGCGACATCAACATCCTCGTCGCCTCCGACGTCGCCGCGCGCGGTCTCGATGTGAAGGGGGTTAGCCACGTCGTCAATTTCGACGCGCCGTGGCACCCGGACGATTACGTCCACCGCATCGGCCGCACCGGCCGCGCGGGCGCGACTGGCGTCGCCTACACATTGGTCGGCCCGGATGATTCCGAGAACATCCAGAACATCGAGAAGCTGACCGGCGAGAAGATCAAGACGCTCGATGCGCTGCCCGGCGAGCCCGAGGAGGAACGTCCCGCCCGCGCGCCACGCCGTGAACGCGCGGGGCGTGAGGAGCCGGTTGCCGCGCCAGCTGACAAGGCAGCAACGCCGAGTCGCCGCACACGCGACGAGCAACGTGACCCTGCCCCACGTGGCGAGGCGCCGACGCGTCAGTCACGCGAGCGTTCGGATCACGAGCGCGGTCAATATGACGAGCCGCGTCGCGGTCGCCGCGACCGCGACGACGGTTCTGATGATGGCTGGAACGGCCCGATCCCCGACTTCCTACAGGTGACGCTCACCCGCTGAACGCGACTGGAATGCCCGGAACCGTTGCGGCAACGTGACGGTTGAACGCCCGACCCGATCGCAGTCGAAACAGTCACGCGACGGGTGACAATCGGGGGCAATTTCCACATGGCATTGAGTGCGCGTCGGATCGAGAACGGCGGTTTGGTGCTGTTCGCTGGCTTTGTGACGCTGTTCCTCAGTGCGATCGTCTCAAGCTACGCGGTGGCGCTGTTGTGGAGCGTACTGGCCGCGATCCTGTTCCAGCCATTGTACCACCGGTTACGTGCGCGCTTTCCCGCTCGCCCCAACACGGCGGCGTTGCTCACGCTGCTGATCATCACGGTTGCGGTGGTGCTTCCGACGCTGATCATCGGGACGATGGTGATCGACCAGGCGAGCGGCGTCTACGCCAAGGTGCGTAGCGGGCAGATCAACTTCGCCGCTTATTTTCAGCAGGTCCACGACGCACTGCCGTTGAAGCTGCAACAACTCGCCGACAAGGCCGGCCTCGACAGTTTCGAGCGGACGCAGGCGCAGATTTCGAATGCGATCGGCAGCCGGGTCAGCATGATCGCAAGCCGCGCGCTCTCGATCGGTGCCGACGCGCTCGCCGCCGTGGTCGCGTTCGGCGTCGGGCTTTACGCCACCTTCTTCCTGTTGCGCGACGGCGACCGGCTCGGACCGGCGGTATGCCGCGCGCTGCCGTTGGAACGCAGTGTTACCACACGGCTGGTCGATCGGTTCGTCTCGGTGATGCGCGCGACGATCAAGGGGTCTGTGATCGTCGGCCTCGTCCAGGGCGCGCTGGGGGCGATCACCTTCTGGCTCGTCGGCCTGCCCGCCGCGATGCTGTGGGGATTGTTGATGGCGATCGCGTCGCTGCTGCCCGCGATCGGCCCCGCAATCATCTGGATTCCCGTCGCGATCTACCTGCTGGCGACGAGCGCATTGTGGCAGGGCGTCGTCGTGATTGTCTCGGGCGCGCTGGTGATTGGCAGCGCGGACAACATCCTGCGCCCGATTCTGGTGGGCCGCGACACCGGCATCCCCGATTGGGTCGTGCTGGTGACGACGCTGGGCGGGATCGAGCTGTTGGGATTGAGCGGCATCGTTGTCGGCCCGGTCGTCGCGGCGCTGTTCATCACCGCGTGGCAGATCCTGACCGAGCAGCGCGAGCGCGGCACGCGCGCGCGAGACGACGACGAACAGGGAACCGACAACATGGTCGCCGATCACCGTTGAGCGACGACCCGCCGTCACCGTGCATCCTGGTCTGCGCGATGGATCGTTTGAGCGGGCTATGCCTCGGCTGTCATCGCACGATCGCCGAGATCACCGGCTGGTCGCGCGCTGACGGCGACGAGAAGCGCGCGATCCTGGCGTGTGTCGAGAAGCGCCGTGCAGCGCCTTAGCGCTGCGCCGCCGCGATGAGGGCGTCGTCGATCTCGCGCGCACGGACCCAGGCCGGCCGCTCGCGCAGGCGATCGACGTAGCGCGCGAATGCTTCGCGCTTCTCCAGCATGCCAAACTGCATGAAGAAGTCGATCGAGCTGCCGACGTAGACATCGGCGGCGGTGAAGCGCGGACCCGCGACATAGTCGTGCGCCGATACCGCACCCTCGAGCACGTCGACGGCGCGCGCGAGATTGCCGTAACCGATCATCGCCTCCTTCTCGGGCGGCAGCGTGACCCCCAGATGACTGTCCATCATCGCGGCCTCGACCGGGCCGGCGGTGAAGAACATCCAGCGGTAGTAAGCGGCACGCTCCTCCGCACGGGGGGCAAGCCCTGCTTCCGGAAACGCCTCGGCCAGATAGGCGCAGATCGCCGCCGTCTCGCTCACCACCGCACCGTCGTGGATGATCGTCGGCACCTTGCCGAGCGGATTGGCGGCAAGCAGTTCGGCTGGCGCTGCGCCCCACTGGGTCACCACCGTCTCGTACGGCGCGCCGACCTCCTCCAGCATCCAGCGAACGATCCGCCCACGCGACATCGGGTTGGTGAAGAAGGTCAGCATGATCGGCTCCGCTAAAGGAACATCAAGAGAACACGGGCGGGATCAGGCGTCAAGGTGGCGATGAAGGAACGCGAGCGTGCGCGACCATGCGAGGTCGGCGGCGGCCTTGTCGTAGCGCTGCGCCGAGGTGTCGTTGTTGAACGCGTGGTCGACGTTCGGGTAGGTATAAGCCTCGACCGGCTTTCGCGCCGCCTTCAACGCCGCGACCCACGGCTCGCCGGTCTGTGCAACGCGCGCATCCTTGCCGGCATAGTGAAGCAGTAACGGTGCCGAGACCTTGACCGCCTCCGCCGGATCGGGCGCGGGGCCGTAGTAGGCGACACCGGCGCTCAACCGGTCGCCCGCCGCAATCGCGACGCGGTTGACGAGCGCGCCGCCCCAGCAGAAGCCGATCACCCCGACCCGCGTCGGTGGCGTGCCCGTGCCCGCGAAATGACGCACCACGCCCGCGGCCTCGCCGACGATCGTGTCGAGGTTCGCTGCACCGATTATCTCGCGCGCGCGGTCCTCGTCCGTCGGCGTGCCACCCGCGTCGGAAAGGAAATCGGGCGCCACCGCGAAGAACCCGGCGAGCGCGACGCGCCGCGCGACATCCTGAATGTGCGGGGTCAGCCCGCGGTTCTCGTGGAACACCAGCACGGTCACAGTCGGACGCTTGCCGCGTGGGGTCGCGATATAGCCCTTGATCGGCTTGCCACCGGCGATGGGTATGCCCGCGTCGGGGAAGGTCTTCAGCCTTTTGTCATCGGGCGCGACGATCGCGGCGGCCGCGGGCGAGGCAGCGATGCCGCCGATCAATACCTCGGCGGCGAGCGCGCTGCCGGTCAGCAGCGTCATCTCGCGCAGCAGCGTGCGCCGGTCGTGATGGTCGTGGGTGAAGCGGTCGTAGATCGCGACCGCGCGGTCGCGGATGTAGTCGGTCATGCTCGTCTCCTGCGCGTCAGGCGAGAGACGAGCCGCGCTTAGCCAGTTGCCAAGCCGCTAAACCGGACGGATCAGGCCTTCTCCAGCGTGCATTGCAGCGGATGCTGATGCTGGCGTGCGAAGTCCATCACCTGACCGACCTTGGTCTCCGCGACCTCGTAGGAGAAGACGCCGCACACTCCGACGCCCTTCTGGTGGACGTGGAGCATGACGCGCGTCGCTTCCTCCGCGTTCATGCGGAAGAAGCGTTGCAGGCACAGCACGACGAACTCCATCGGCGTATAATCGTCGTTGAGCATCAGCACGCGGTACGGCGTCGGCTTCTTCGTCTTGGCGCGCGTGCGCGTGGCGATGCCGACGCCGGTGCCTTCGCCGTCGGAGTCGTCACCGCGCCGCTCGGCCATGAGCAGCGGTGTCAGGGATCGTTGATCGGTTATCACGCGCACGCCGCAAAATATGGCAACACCGCGCCCGAGGGCAAGGCCCGCGGACACGAAAAGGGCGGCCGGGCATCTCGCCCAGCCGCCCCTTCCTGCATTCGATCGATCAATCAGGCGGCGGTGCGCACCTTCTCGGCGGCGATCGCGACGCGGTTCTGGATAGGCTGCGCGATCTCGCCGACGAGCTTCAGTGTCGCCTCGGTCGAGCGCGAGGTCTCGGCAACCAGCGCGTCCATCGAGCTGCGCAGATACTCGCCCTGCAGCTTGAACAGGTCGGCGGGCGAGCGAACCTCGGCCATCGACTTCAGCGTCTGCACGGTCGCGTCGAACGACTGCTTGGCGAAGGCAGCGCGCGCCTGCGCCATGGCTTCCATGCCCTTGAACGCGACGCGGGTCGACTCGACCATCGCCTCGACGTTGCCCTGACCGAAGGCGGTCATGTCGGCGAACGCCTGCTTGCCCTTGCCCATCGCGTCCTCGGCCTTCGCCTGCATCGTCTCGGCGGTGTTCTGCATCGTGTCGGTCATGGTGTGATCCTCCTGGCTGGCGGGTGCCGTCGCTGCGGCAGTCGGTTGGTCGTCACTGGAATTGGAAGCGTCTGTCGTCGAAGCGGCTTCTTCGATCGGCAAGTGCGCGATGGCTTCGATGACTTCGTCGATCGGCTTGTCGGCAAAGGGCGTTGCCGCAACCGCCTCAACCCCGGCGGCGAACGGCACCGCAACAGTCGCGTTCTTGGACGCACGCGATGTCCGCTTCGGCTTGATGGTCGACTCGGCCAAGACGCTTCCTCACCTTTCCTTGCTGCACTGCACAATAATGCACGCGAGCGGCCGGTTCAAGCCTATTGTGCGTTGCAGCAAAAACGTCAGCGCTGGCGCACGTAGCTCCCGGGGGCGGGCTCGATCGCCTCCAACGCGCCCTCGCCCGGCTGGCGCGCGTCGACCGCTTCCACCGTCTCTGCGCCGTGACAGCGCAGCCAGGCGATCCAATCGGGCCACCAGCTTCCTTTCGTCTCGCACGCCCGCGCGACAAAGTCGGCAAGCGTTTCGGGTGGGGCCGCATCGTCGTCGAGCGTCCAGTGCTGGTATTTGTTGGCGGCGGGCGGGTTGACCACGCCCGCGATATGCCCCGATCCGGCGAGCACGAAGCGCGTCGGGCCGCGAAACTGCCGCGTCAGCTCCCACACGCTCTCCGCCGGCGCGATATGATCCTCGCGCCCCGCCTGAATGTAGGTCGGGGTCTCGACACGGTTGAGGTCGAGCGGCGTGCCGTTCACCGACAACCGGCCGGGCTCGACCAGCAGGTTGTCGCGGTACAGGTCGGTCAGGTAGCTGTGGTGCCAGCCTGCGGGCAGGTTGGTCACGTCGCCGTTCCAGTGCAGCAGGTCGAAGGCGGCGTAATCCTTCCCCAGCAGGTAGTTGTTGGTGACGTAATTCCAGATCAGGTCGCGTCCGCGCAGCAGGTTGAACGTCGCGGCCATGTAGCGACCGTCGAGGAAGCCCTCGGGCGACAGCGAGCGGATCAGCGCCAGTTGCTCGTCGTTGACGAAATGCTTGAGCTCGCCCGCGTTGGCGAAATCGACCTGGGCGGTGAAGAAGGTCGCGCTCCTGACCTTCTCTGCCTCGCCACGCGCGGCGAGAAAGGCGAGCGTGGCGGCGAGCGTCGTGCCCGCGACGCAGTAACCGATCGCGTGAACGTCCGCGACACCCAGCAGGTCGCGGATCGTGTCGACCGCATCGACCTGCGCGGCGACGTAATCGTCCCAGGTTACGTCGGCCATCGTCGCATCGGCCGACTTCCACGACACCATGAACACGCTGACGCCCTGCTCGACCGCCCAGCGGATGAAGCTCTTCTCGGGTGAAAGATCGAGGATGTAGAAGCGGTTGATCCACGGCGGGAAGATAACCAGCGGCGTTTCCAGCACGCGCTCGGTCGTCGGCGCATAGTGGATCAGCTCGTACAGGCGCGTCCGCTTCACCACCTGTCCGGGCGTGGTCGCGATGTTGCGGCCGAGCTCGAACGCGGTCGCATCAGTGTGGGTCAACTGCCCGCGGCCGAGGTCGGCGGCGAGGTTCTGCATCCCCTTGACCAGGTTCTGACCGTTGGTGGCAAGCGCTTCCTGCATCACCTGCGGATTGGTGAAGGGGAAGTTCGACGGACTCATCGCCTCGACGAAGCCGCGCGCGGCGAAGCGTATTTGCGCGCGCTGCGCCTCGTCGACACCGTCGAGCGCGTCGACGCCGCGCATCAGGTGATCGGACAGGAGGGCGTAGCTCTGGCGAATCCAGTCGAACGCCGGGCTGCGCCATGCCTCGTCGGCGAACCGCTTGTCCTTCTCCGGCGCGCGCTCCTCCGCGGGCGGCGCCATGAAGCGCTCCCACAGGCCCAGCTGGTCGCGCCAGAAATCGGCCACCTGCCTTGCTGCCTGTTTCTGCGCGACGCCGGGCAGCGCACTGCTCGCCTCGACCATCGCTGCCTGCGCCTGCGTCATCAGCGCGGTCCACTGCTCGACCGCCAGCGCGGCAGGCGACCTGCTTACGCCGTCTCCGGTTCCGGCGTTGCTCGATCGATCGGCCACCCGCGTCTCTCCCGTCTGTTGCCCGCCGACGTTGCTTATCTTTGCCGCCGCGAAGCAGAACCGCATTTGGTATCTAGCGTCGTTCACCTTTATAGAAAACGCGCGAAAGGGAGCATGATGTCCGACGAATTCTACCGCATGAAGCGTCTGCCGCCGTACGTGATCGCGGAAGTGAACGCGATGCGGGCCGCGGCGCGCGCGGGCGGGGAGGACATCATCGACCTCGGCATGGGCAACCCCGATCTGCCCCCGCCCGACCACGTGATCGACAAGCTGGTTGAGGTCGCGAAGAAACCCGACGCGCATGGTTATTCGGCATCGAAGGGCATACCGGGCCTGCGTCGCGCTCAGGCGAATTATTACGGTCGCCGCTTCGGGGTAGACGTCGATCCCGAGACCGAGGTCGTGGTGACGATGGGGTCGAAGGAAGGGCTCGCCAGCCTCGCCACCGCGATCACCGCGCCCGGCGACGTGGTGCTGGCCCCCAACCCCTCCTACCCGATCCACACCTTCGGCTTCATCATCGCGGGCGCGACGATCCGCGCGGTGCCGACGACCCCTGACGAGCGCTATTTCGAGAGCCTCGAGCGCGCGATGAACTTCACCGTGCCGCGCCCGAGCGTGCTGGTGGTCAATTACCCGTCGAACCCGACCGCGGAGGCAGTCGACCTCGCCTTTTACGAGCGGCTGGTCGCCTGGGCGCGCGAGAACGGGGTGTGGATCATCTCCGACCTCGCTTATTCCGAGCTGTATTTCGACGGCCGCCCAACGCCGTCGATCCTGCAGGTCAAGGGCGCGAAGGATGTCGCGATCGAGTTCACCTCGCTCAGCAAAACCTATTCGATGGCGGGCTGGCGGATTGGGTTCGCGGTCGGCAACAAGACGCTGATCGCGGCGATGACGCGGGTGAAATCCTATCTCGATTACGGCGCGTTCACCCCGATCCAGGCAGCCGCCTGCGCGGCGTTGAACGGTCCGCAGGACATCGTCGAGAAGAACCGGCAGCTTTATCACAAGCGCCGCGACGTGATGGTCGAAAGCTTCGCTCGCGCCGGCTGGGACATTCCCGCGCCGCCCGCCAGCATGTTCGCCTGGGCGCCGCTGCCACCCGCGCTCGCGCATCTGGGAAGTCTCGAATTCTCCAAGCAGTTGCTCACCCACGCCAAGGTCGCGGTCGCGCCGGGGGTCGGCTACGGCGAGAATGGCGAAGGCTTCGTGCGCATCGCGATGGTCGAGAACGAGCAGCGGCTGCGCCAGGCGGCGCGCAACGTGAAACGCTACCTGCAATCGATGGGCGTCAACACGCCCGGCCGCGCGAGCGTTTGACGCGCTTGGCCTACGATGAAACGAGCGACCGCGCGGTGAGCGGATCGTCCACGCCGACGGCGGATCGGCTCAAGCGATGACGGTCACCCCGCTCTACTCGCTCGCCGGGGTGCTCGTCGGCATGCTGGTCGGGCTGACCGGCGTCGGTGGCGGATCGCTGATGACGCCGCTCTTGGTGCTGCTGTTCGGCTTTCACCCGACGACCGCAGTCGGCACCGACCTGCTCTACGCCTCGGCGACCAAGGCAGTCGGCACCGGCGTCCACGGCTCGCGCGGAACGGTCGACTGGCATGTCGTGCGCCGGCTGGCGTTCGGCAGCATCCCGGCGACGCTCGCGACGCTGCTGGTGCTCAGCCGCGTGCCCAAGAGCGATACTACAAGCAGCGTGATCGCGCTGATCCTCGGCGTCGCACTGGTGGCGACCGCGGTGGCGCTGTTCTTCCGCCAGCGGATTGTCGCGCGACTGGCGCCCCGGTTCGAGCGATTGCCCGCGCACCGGCTGGCACAGCTGACCACCTTGCTGGGCGTGGCGTTGGGGGTGATGGTGTCGCTCACCTCGGTCGGCGCGGGTGCGCTCGGCATGACGGCGCTGCTGATCCTGTACCCGCATCTACCGGTCAAGCGGCTGGTGGGATCGGACATCGCGCACGCGGTACCGCTGACGCTGATCGCGGGGCTGGGGCATTGGTGGATCGGATCGGTCGATGTGGGACTGCTCGTCTCGCTGCTGCTCGGATCGGTGCCCGGCATTATCGTCGGCAGCCTGATCGCGACGCGCGTGTCCGACCGCGTCCTCACGCCCGTACTCGCGGTCACGCTGGCGATCGTCGGCGTCAGGTTGCTGTTCTGATGCCCGCCACTACCCTATCGACCCGCCCCGGCTTCGCCTTCTCGACCCGCTTCAAGGTCCGCTACGCCGAGATTGACGGGCAAAAGATCGTCTTCAATTCGCGCTATCTCGAATATGCCGATGTCGCGGTGACCGAATTTTGGGACTGGAGCGGAATCGCGGCGGCGCTCGGCGACGAGTGGCGCCACGCCGAGTTCAACGTCCGCCGCACCGAGATCGATTACCTGGCGCCGTTCCGTCTGGGCGACGAGGTCGAGGCGTTCGTGCGGATCGAGAAGCTCGGCACCACCAGCATCACGAAGCGGTTCGAACTGGCGAACCCTGCGACCGGCACCTTGTGCTGCGCGATCACGATGGTGAGCGTTCACGTCGATCTGTCGACCGGCCGCCCCGTGCCGCTGCCGCCGGCGATCCGCGCGCATTTGGAGCATCTGCCGACCGGGTGATCCCGCGATCAATCGGCGCTCGCCGCCTGCTCCTCGACGTCGCCGGGCAGCGCCCAGTGCAGGTCGCCCTTGCCAAGCGCGCGGCCGTCGTGGCTCAGCACCGCGACCTGCTGGATCGGACGCCCGTCACGCACGTCGACCAGGATCGGGAACGCCGGGCTGCCCGTCTCCCAGCGCTCGCCCCATTGCCTGAGCGCCACCATCGCGGGCAGCAGCGCGAACCCCTTGTCGGTCAAATTGTAGACGATCTTGCGCCGGTCCTCCGGCACGCTGGCGCGCGCCATGATGCCGTGTTCGACGAAGCGTGCGAGCCGGTTGGCGAGGATGTTTCGCGCGATACCGAGTTCCTGCTGCAGTTCCTCGAAGTGGTGCAATCCGTTGAAGCTAGCGCGCAGGATCAGGAACGCCCAGCGGTCACCCATCAGCTCCAACGCCGCGGGCAGCGAGCATTCCGCCAGATTTTCACGCACTTGACCCATCACGCATCCTCTTCGCAGCCCAGCCTAGCTCAACGTCAGGGCAGGCTGAACCGCTTTTCAACCGCTCCCATATAGGTTTCCGATCGCAACTCGCATGTGCGAGTTTCTTCTTGAAACCGTTCTTTGAAGACAATAGGTAGCGATTCGCAACTTCTTTCAACGGAGCCTCCCCATGATCCGTCGCATCGCTTCCGCCCTCATCGCGACCGCCGCCATCATCGGCGCAACCGGCGTGCAGGCACAGGTACCGGGCTATTATGTCGCCACCCCAGTGGCGAAGGTCGCGAAGACCCGCCTGATCACGCGATCGACCCTGTGGTCGCAGCAGAACGGCGCGTTCGTCGCGTTGCGCGCACCCGAGCGCGACACGGTACTGTGCCAACTGGTCGCCCGCGATGTCGGCGGATTGTCGTCGTTCGTCGTCGGCGGCAAGGCCTATGATGCCGCGCAGCTCGACAAGTGCAACGGCAAGGCGGGCCTGGCCGCGCAGAGCGTCGCCGCCAACTGATCGACACCCTTTAAGCCATCGCGGCGCCCTCTCCAGCCGCGAGATCGTGAGCCCTGGTCGCAACTCCCGCGACCGGGGCTCTTTTTTGCGCGCTCGATCAGCCAGAGCGAAGCAATTGTGTTGCAAAGCAGCAGCCAATCACCCCATCGTAGCATTGTGCTCAGACAGTACGAACTGGTCGACCGGGTGCTCGACTACGACCCCGACGCCAACGAGGCGATGCTCAACCGCGCCTATGTCTTCTCGGTCAACGCGCACGGAACGCAGAAGCGCGCCAACGGCGACCCGTATTTCAGCCACCCGATCGAGGTGGCGGGCATCCTGACCGAGCTGCACCTCGACGATGAGACGATCGCGACCGCGATCCTCCACGACACGGTCGAGGACACGGTCGCGACGCCGGAAGAGATCGAGCGCATCTTCGGCGGCAACGTCGCGCGGCTGGTCGATGGCGTGACCAAGCTGTCGAAGATCGAGGCGCAGACCGAGAGTGAGCGCGCGGCGGAGAACCTGCGCAAGTTTCTGCTCGCCATGTCCGGCGACATCCGCGTGCTGCTGGTGAAGCTCGCCGACCGGCTCCACAACATGCGCACGCTGCACTTCATTGCCAAGCCCGAGAAGCGCCGCCGCATCGCCAAGGAGACGATGGACATCTACGCCCCGCTCGCCGAGCGGATCGGGATGTACGAGTTCATGAAGGAGATGCAGACGCTCGCCTTCCAGCAACTCGAACCGGAAGCCTACGAGTCGATCACCAAGCGGCTCGCGCTCCTCAACGAGGGCGGCGGCGACCGGATCGCCAAGATTGGCTCGGGCCTCCACCTGCTGCTCGCGCGCAAGGGGATCGAGGGCGAGGTGTCGGGGCGACAGAAGCACCCGTACAGCATCTGGCGCAAGATGCAGGAGCGCCACATCAGCTTCGAGCAATTGTCGGACATCATGGCGTTCCGCGTCATCGTGCCGACGGTCGAGGATTGCTACAAGGCGCTGGGCATCATCCACGGGCGCTGGCCAATGGTGCCGGGACGCTTCAAGGACTTCATCTCGACCCCCAAGCGCAATGGCTACCGCTCGCTCCACACCAGTGTGATCCACGCCGAGAACCGTCGCATCGAGATCCAGATTCGCACCGAAGAGATGCATGCCGAGGCCGAATACGGCCTCGCCGCGCATTGGGCATACAAACAGGCGGGCGACCATGCCGCCCCCGCCGGACCCGACAATCGCCCGAGCTGGATCGCCGATCTGGTCGAGATTTTGGACAATGCGGAGACGCCCGAGGAACTGCTCGAGCACACGCGGATGGCGATGTATCAGGATCGCATCTTCGCTTTCACGCCCAAGGGCGAACTGATCCAGCTGCCCAAGGGCGCCACCCCGATCGACTTCGCCTATGCCGTCCACACCGATCTGGGCGATCAGGCGGTCGGTGCGAAGATCAACGGCCGCGTTGTCCCGTTGCGCACTCCGATCGAGAACGGCGATCAGGTCCAGGTGCTGCGATCAAAGGCGCAGGAGCCGCAGGCGAACTGGCTGTCGTTCGCGATCACCGGAAAGGCGCTGGCCGCGATCCGCCGCCACCTGCGCATCACCGAGCGCGAGCAGTCGATCGCGCTCGGGCGCAAGCTGTTCGACGACATCGTCCACCGCTTGCCGGCAACCCTCGCCGCCGACGCGATGACCCACGCGCTCGCCCGGTTGAAGCTGCCCGACGAGGGCGCGCTGATGCAGGCGATCGCGCGCAAGACGCTGACCGACCAGCAGGTGATGGAGGCGCTGATGCCGGGTTCGGCGGGCGCCGATGTCGCGCACGCGCCGCAGTCGAGCGCGATTTCGATCGAAGGCCTGGCGCCCGGCGTGGCCTATGAGCTGGGCACCTGCTGTCACCCGGTGCCCGGCGACCGCATCGTCGGGTTGCGCCGCCCCGACGCGTCGATCGAGGTACACGCGATCGATTGCGCGACGCTCGCCGATCTGGCCGAGCGGTCGGAGGAGGAGACCGACTGGATCGACGTCAAATGGGGCAACAAGACCGAGGGTGCGACCGCGCGCATCTCGGTCGAGGTCAAGAACGAGCCCGGCACGCTCGGCAGCCTCGCCACCATCATCGGCCAGCACAAGGCAAACATCATCAACATCCGCCTCGACAGCCGCGACACGCAGTTCCACACCAACACGATCGACGTCGAGGTGCATGACGCGCATCAGCTAATGCGCCTGCTCGCAGCACTTCGCGCCGCCGACATGGTGAACGCCGCCGAACGGGTATGAGACGCGCATCAGGCAACGTGTCTTAGCCTCTTGCAACACCGGTGCGGACGATTAGGCTCACTCCCCTGACCTTTTCTCGCGCACAGGATGCACGCCATGGATCGCCGTTCTTTTCTCGCCGCCGGAACCGCGACCGCGGCGCTATCCGCGCTGCCCTTCTCGCGCGCGATCGCGCAGACCGCCGGCGCGCCTGCGGCCGCCGCAGCCGCGCCGGGTGACGCGAGACTGACTGCCGCGTTCGACCGGGTGCTGGCGCAAACGGTTGCCAACTCGCCCGAGTTCGCGACCTCGCTCGGGTTCGACAAGGGTGCGAACGCGCACCTGCGGCATGAACTGAGCGACAATGGTCCCGGCGCGCTCGCCAAGGACCTGGCGCTTGCCAAGCAGATGCGCGCCGAGGTCGCCGCGGTCGATCCGAACACACTGTCGCCGCAGGCGAAGATCGACCGTGAGGTCGTGCTCTACAACATCGATTCGCAGATCGTCGGCCCGGAACGGTTCGGGCTCGGCTCGCCGCAGGGCCCCTATCCGATCACGCAGCAGGACGGCGTCTATTTCTCGCTGCCCGACTTCCTCGCCTCGACCCACCCGGTGCAGACCGGCGACGATGCGGAGGCGTATCTCGATCGCCTGTCGCTGATGGATCGCCAGCTCGACGGCGAGAGCGCGGTGCAGCGCGAGCAGGCGGCCAAGGGCCGCATCGCGCCCGATTTCTCGATCGACCTGACGCTCGGGCAGATGGCGAAGCTGCGCGGAATGCCGGCCGGCGAGAATGGGCTGGTGCAATCGCTCGTCACGCGTGCGAAAGCGGCGAACCTGCCCGGCGACTGGCAGGCGCGCGCGACCAAGATCGTCGAGGCGCAGGTCTATCCCGCGCTCGACCGGCAGATCACGCTGATGAAGCAGCTGCGCACCGGCGCGCGCTCGGCCGCGGGCGTGTGGGCGATCCCCGGCGGCGACGCGATCTACGCCGCCGCGCTGGCGCAGGCGACCACCACCACGCTGACGCCGGACGAGGTGCACCGCATGGGGCTGGAACAGGTCGCCGATCTGTCGGCGCAGCTGGATGCGATCCTGAAGGGTCAGGGCATGACGCAGGGCAGCGTCGGCGCGCGGCTGGATCAACTCAACAAATCGTCGGCGCAGCTCTTCCCGAACACCGACGCCGGGCGCACCGCGCTGCTCGCCAGTTTGAACGAGGGCGTGAAGTCGATGCAGGCGCGGCTGCCGCGCGTGTTCAGCAACCCGCCCAATGCGCCGCTCGAGATCAAGCGCGTCGATCCCTCGATCCAGGATGGTGCGCCGAACGGTTACTACTTCCGCGCGCCGCTCGATGGCTCGCGCCCGGCGATCTACTGGATCAACCTGAAGAGCGTCGGCGACTGGCCCAAGTATACGCTGCCGAGCCTGACCTATCACGAAGGCGTGCCGGGGCATCACCTGCAAATCTCGACCGCGCAGCGTGCCCCCACGCACCCGTTGCGCAAGATCGCGTTCTTCAACGCCTATCTGGAGGGCTGGGCGCTCTACGCCGAACAACTGGCGGACGAGATCAGCGGCTACGCGACGCCGGTCGAGCGCGCGGGCTATCTGCAGAGCTTCCTGTTCCGCGCCGCGCGACTGGTCGCCGATACGGGCATCCATACCAAGCGCTGGACCCACGCGCAGGCGACCGATTACTTCGTCAACACGGTCGGCTTCGCGCGCGGGCGCTCGCAGCGCGAGGTCGAGCGTTACTGCGTCTCGCCCGGACAGGCATGCTCGTACAAGATCGGCCACGCCGCGTGGCTGCGTGCGCGCGACAATGCCAAGCGGATCGCGGGCGCGAAGTTCGACATCAAGCATTTCCACGACGTGCTAGAATCAGGCGCGATGCCGCTGTCGATGCTGGAGCGGATCGTCGAGGAGCGCGCGCGCTCGGTCGCCTGATCGGTCATGGCGGGGCCGGGCTCACCCGTGCCCCGCTTGCAACCCTCACCCCTCCTCCCGCATTGTGACCGGATCGGGAGGACCATCATGCGTTATCTGTTCGCCGCCACCGCGCTCGCCGCGGGCACCATCGCCACGACCGCGACACCCGTCGTCGCCCAGTCCAGCGCTGTTCGGGCCATCTCCGCCAGCGACAAGGCGCAGGGGGCGCAAGCCAACCCGCAGCTGCTCGCCGAGTTCGGCGGCGCCTATGACGGTCCGCAGGCCGCCTATGTCGAGCAGGTCGGCAAGCGTGTCGCGGTGCAGTCGGGGCTGTCGAACGCGCAAGGCGACTTCACCGTCACCCTGCTCAACTCGCCGGTCGAGAATGCCTTCGCGATCCCCGGCGGCTATGTCTACGTCACGCGGCAGCTGATGGCGCTGATGAATTCGGAGGCCGAACTCGCCTCTGTGATGGGCCACGAAGTCGGCCACGTTGCCGCGCGCCACTCGGCGGGGCGGAACCGTACCGCATCGATCGGCGGGCTGCTCGCGGGCGTCGTCGGCGCGGTCGCGGGCAACGGCGCGCTCGGGCAATTGGTCGGCCGCGGCGCGCAGCAGGCGGCGTCGCTGTACACGCTCAAATACGGCCGTGACCAGGAATATGCCGCCGACGGGCTGGGGGTGAAGTACATCACCGCCGCAGGTTACGACCCCTACGCCGCCGCCGACATGCTCGCGCAGTTGAACGACGAGACGACCTTGCAGGCGCGCGTCGCCGGGCGCGACGCGAACGCGGTGCCGACCTGGGCATCGACGCACCCGAATGGCGTCGACCGCATCCGCCGCGCCCGCGCGCTGGCGCAGGCGACTGGGCGCACCGAGCCGCCGGCGCAGCAGGACACCGCCTTCCTACGCCGGCTCGACGGGCTGCGCTACGACGACGACCCCGCGCAGGGCGTGATCGACGGGCAGACGTTCCGCCACCCGGCCCTGCGCATCCGCTTCACGGCGCCCGCGGGCTATCAGATCAACAACGGCACCGATGCGGTGACCGTATCGGGCAGCAGCGGTCAGGCGCAGTTCCGTACCGCCGCGGCGACCAACGACTTGCCCGGCTTCATCGCGCAGCGCTTTTCCAGCCTCGGCGCTTCCGCCAGTGGCGAGGTTCGCACCGGACGCACCAACGGCATCAACTACGCCTGGTCGACCGTCGGCGCGTCGGCGAACGGCCGCGCCGTCGACGCGACGATCGTAGCCTATGCCTTCCCGAGTGCCACCTACGATTTCACGCTCGTTACCCTGCGCGGGTCTGGTATCGGCGCCTTTGCACCGCTCGTCGAAAGTCTCGCGCCATTGAGCGCGACCGAGGCCGCGGCCATCAAGGGCAAGCGCATCCGCATCGCGACCGTCAAGGCCGGCGACACGGTCGATAGCCTCGCACGGCAAATGGCGTACCCGAACTACCAGCGCGAGCGATTTCTGACGCTCAACGGCCTTGGCGACGACGCGCGCCTCACGCCCGGCATGCTGGTGAAGCTGGTGGTCGCTGGCTGATCCGCGGCGTTAGCTGCTGTCCGGCGAACGGCGCGCGGGGCGGGGCAAGCCGCACGCGCGCCTTTGCGTTCGTAGCAACGGTGCTTTACCCGAGCGACCATGTCCCGCCCCCTCGCAAACCACGCCGTCGCCCGCCGCCCCGCCATCTCGGTCGTCATCCCGTGCTACAACGAAGAGGCGACGCTGCCGCTGCTCCACGCGCGCGTGTCTGCGGCGGTGCGCGGCGTCGTCGGCGATGACCACGAGATTGTGCTAATCAACGACGGATCGCGCGACGGCAGCTGGGCGGCGATGCAGCGGCTGGCGACTGAGGATTCGCACGTCGTCGCGGTCAATTTGTCGCGCAATCACGGGCACCAACTGGCACTGACCGCGGGGCTCGACCTATGTTCGGGCCAGTATATCCTCATCATTGATGCTGACCTGCAGGACCCACCCGAGCTGCTCGGCGACATGTGCGAGGCGATGGCGCGCGAGGGCGCGGACGTGGTCTACGCGGTACGCCGCAAGCGGCAGGGCGAGACGTTGTTCAAGAAGGCGACCGCCGCCGCCTTCTACCGCGTGCTCGACCGCGTTACCGACACGCCGATCCCGCTCGACACCGGTGACTTCCGCCTGATGACCAGACGTGCGCTCGACGCGCTGCTGTCGCTGCCCGAACAGGCGCGCTTCATCCGCGGCATGGTCGCGTGGGTCGGCTTCCGCCAGGTGCCCTTCCCCTACGACCGGGCCGAGCGACACGCGGGCGAGACCAATTACCCGCTCGGCAAGATGGTACGGCTCGCGCTCGACGCGGTGACCGGCTTCTCGACCGCGCCGCTTCGCTGGGCGAGCCATTTGTCGGTGGTGCTGGCGGGTGTGTCGCTGCTGCTCTTGTTCTACATCGCCTGGGGATATTTCGCGGGCGACCGGGTGCAGGGCTGGACCTCGACCATGCTCGTCGTCGTCGTGCTGAGCTCAATCCAGATGTTCGTGCTCGGCATGATCGGCGAGTATTTGGGGCGGCTCTACATCGAGGCGAAGCGGCGCCCGCTCTACCTCGTCGCCGACATCGCCGGACCGGTACACGGCCGCGCGACCCTGGGGTTCCAGGCGGAGGCGACGATCGTCCCGGCGGAGCAGGTCGCAGGCGAATGCGTCGCATAAGTGAAACCGCGTCCGGCGCACCGACACGCTTTCCCTTTGTGTTGCCGTCAACCTTGACCTAGATCACCCGGCGCACCGCTTGGGGACTGGATTGGCGACACAACCCGCCTTGTTCGACGCCGGCACCCACGCGCGCCGCTGGGTCGGCGATTATTGCGCGAATACGGGCGGCGCCGACGTGCTGTGCGGCTCGGGCGATCTCGCCTGGACCGCGATGCTGGAGGAGCTCGCCGCGGTTGCGGGCGACAATCTCGGCCACGCGCGCGAGCGGGTGCAGCGCCATTCGGTCGACATCGGCACCGGTTTCCGCGTCATCGGCGAGGCGAACGAGCGGCCGTGGCCCTTGTCTCCGGTGCCAATGCTGATCGACAGCGACGAATGGCAGCATATCGAGCGCGGCGTCGTCCAGCGCGCCGAACTGCTGGAGCAGATCTTGAGCGACCTCTACGGTCCCGGCAATCTCGTATCGCGCGGGCACCTGCCCGCCGCGCTGGTGACGGGCAGCCCGCACTTCACGCGGCCGCTGGTGGGGCTCGCGCCACCCGGCGGTCATCACCTGCATTTCATTGCGGTCGAGCTGGGGCGCGGTCCATCGGGCGAGTGGCGCGTGCTCGCCGACCATCTGCGTATGCCGACGGGGGCGGGCTATGCGCTGGAGAACCGGCTGGCGGTCAGCCGCACGCTAGGCGGGTTGCAGGCGCGGCTGAACGTGCGCCGTCATGCCCCCTTCTTTGCGGCATTTCGCGACGGCCTCGCCGCCGCCTGCCGGCGCAGCGATCCGCGCATTGGGCTGCTGACCCCCGGACGCTACAACACCAGCTATCCCGAGCAGGCACATCTCGCGCGCTATCTGGGGCTGCTGCTGGTCGAGGGCGACGACCTCGCCGCGCTGGAGGACAAGGTCTATGTCCGGACGATTGCGGGGCTGAAGCGGATCGATGCGCTGTGGCGACGGGTTGACCCGCGGTTGTTAGACCCGCTCGCGTTCGACAGCCACTCTCGGATCGGCGTGCCCGGACTGATCGACGCTTACGCGGCCGGGAACGTCGTGCTCGCCAACGCGCCCGGCGCGGGCGTGCTGGAGAGTGCGGCGATCGGCGCGTTCCTGCCGCAGCTGTGCACCCGCCTGACCGGGGACGAGCTTCACCTGCCGCAGATCGCGACCTGGTGGTGCGGCCAGCCGTCCGAGTGCGCGCACGTCGCGGAGGAGCATCGCTCGATGCTGCTGTCCTCCGCCTTCGGCAGCGCGACGCTCGGCCTGCCGGGCGAGCGCGCGGTGGCGGGCAGCGACATGGACGATGCGGCACGCACGCGCTTCCTCGTCGACCTCGACCGTCGTCCGCAGGATTATGTCGGCCAGGAGGTCGTGCGGCTGTCGACCATGCCCGTCGTCATCGGCGACGCGCTGATGCCGCGGCCGTTCACGTTGCGCGTTTTCGCCGCGCGCGATGGCGAAGGTCGCTGGCAGGTGCTGCCCGGCGGCTTCGCGCGGATCGGCGAACACGCCGACAACCGCGCCGCAGTGATGGGCGAAGGCATGTGGTCGGCCGACGTCTGCGTCCACGGTGAGGAGCCGGTGCCATCGCTATCGCTGCTGCCAGCGATCGATGCGCAGCAGATCCGGCGCAATCCCGGCACGCTGCCCAGCCGCGTCGCCGATAATTTCTTCTGGCTCGGCCGCTATCTGGAACGCGGCGAAGCGCTGTTGACCGCGATCCGCGTCATGCTGGGTAATTCGATCGACGCCGATGCCGGCGCGGCGCTTGGCCTCGACTCGGTAGCGCGGCTGGTATCCGAGATCGTGTCGAGCGGAGCCGCCCCTGCCCCGCCGTCGCTGCGCCGCGCCGACCTGACGCAGTTTGCGCGCACCGCGATGGAGGCGCCCGAGTGGCAATCGGTGCGCACGATCAACGGCCACACCAACCGGATCGCCGGCGGCTGCCGCGACCGGCTGTCGGCCGACATGGTGCGGCTGCTCGACGCACCGTTTCCGACCCATCGTGGAATGCTCGACCGCGCGGGCTCGCTCCAGCGCCGCTACGCCGCGATCGCGGGGCTGTCGGCCGAGCATATGGGGCGCACCGGGTCATGGCGGTTCCACGATCTGGGCCGCCGGATCGAACGCGCCGGCGCGATCGTGCGCGCGGCACGCGCGTTCGGCATGGTCGGCGGCAGCCAGGATGACGTGTCGACGCTGCTCGACCTCGCAAACAGCCAGATCAGCTATCGTCAGCGCTACCTGACCGGAGTCGCGCGCGTGCCCGCGATTGACCTCGTGCTCCTCGACCCGAGCAATCCGCGCGCACTGGCGTTCCAGGTCGAGGCGATCGGGGAGCATCTGTCGGCGCTGCCCGTGCTGGGCGACGACGGCATGGCCGAGCCGCAGCAGGTCGAAGCGACCGAATTGAAGGCGCTGGTCGCGACCGCGCGTGCCGCGACGATCGACGCCGATCTGCTGAGCGAGGTCGAGCGGCGGCTGGCGCGCATCTCGGACGCGGTCGCGCGGCGATATTTCCTGCAAGGTGCGGAGCCGCTACGCGCCAGCGGGCTGACGCTGGCGTGACTTACGAAATCGTCCACGTCACGCGCTTCGACTACGGCAGCGCGGTCAAGTTCGCGCGCTGCAATCTGCGGCTGCGCCCGATCGACTGGCCGGGCCAGACGGTCGAGCAGTACGAATTGCGCGTCAGTCCGTTTGGTCGCACCTATGCCGCGGTCGCTGAAGCCGGCCTCGCCAACGTGACGCGGCTGGTTGTCGAGCAACCGGTGCGACGGCTGACGATCGAGTCGATGGCGCGCGTACGGGTCGACCGGCTGGTACCAATGCCCGACGCCAGCGATCCGACGCTCGAACAGGTCGCCGCGCTCGCGCGTGCGTCGAGCGACCTGTCGGCGGCGAGCCCGGCGAACTATCTCTTCCCCTCTCCGCTGATCCCGCTCGACCAGGCGATCGCCGATTACTGCGCGCCCGACCTGTCGCCGACGCGCGGGTGCCTTGAGGCGGGGATCGCGCTTGCACGGCGGATTCAGCGCGATTTCGCATTCGACGCCGCCGCGACGCTGGTCGACACGCCCCCGCACGAGGCGTTCGCGAAACGCCGCGGCGTGTGTCAGGATTTCGCGCAGATCATGATCAACGGGCTGCGCGCTGCGGGACTGCCGGCTGCCTACGCCTCGGGTTATATCCGCACCATCCCGCCGCCCGGACAGGAGCGGCTGGTCGGCGCTGATGCGACGCACGCCTGGGTGCTTTTGTGGTGCGGCCCCGATCACGGCTGGGTGGGGCTCGATCCCACCAACGGCATCTGGATGGCGGGCGACCACATCGTCGTCGCGGTCGGGCGCGACTATGCCGAGATCGCGCCGGTGGATGGCGTCGTGCTCGGGTCAGGCGCGCAGTCGATGGAGGTCAGCGTCGACGTCGCCCCCCAAGAGGCGCCGGCGTGATTGCACTCAACATCAACCTGCCCCACATAGTCGGGTAACACACTCAACGGGGAATAGATGGCCGATCCGTATCAGACCTTGGGCGTCGCGCGGGGCGCGTCCGAGGCCGACATCAAGAAAGCGTATCGCAAGCTCGCCAAGGAGCTTCATCCGGACCGCAACAAGGACAATCCCAAGGCGTCCGAGCGGTTCAGCCAGGTGACGAGCGCGTACGATTTGCTGACCGACAAGGACAAGCGCGCGCGCTTCGACCGCGGCGAGATCGACGGCGACGGCAACCCCGCTGCACCGTTCGGCTTCGGCGGCGGCATGGGCGGTGGGCAGCGGCCGGGCGGAATGGGCGGCGGCTTTCAGGGGCAGCAGTTCGACTTCGGCGGCGAAGGCGCGGACATGTCCGACATCTTTGAAGGACTGTTCGGCGGGCGGCAGGGGGGTGGTGGCGGCTTTGCGAGCGGCTTCGGCCGACGCCAGCAGGCGCCGCGCGCGAAAGGGGCAAACGTGCAATATCGCCTGCGCGTTCCCTTCGTCGATGCGGCGGCTCTCGCAGCCCAGCGAATTACGCTGGGCGATGGCAAGACGATCGACCTGAAGCTGCCTGCGGGTGTCGAGGACGGCACGCAGATGCGGCTGACGGGCAAGGGTGAGCCGGGGCCGGGCGGCGCAGGCGACGCGATCGTGACGATCGAGGTCGTGCCGCACCGCTTCTTCACCCGCCACGGCGACGACGTGCGGCTCGATCTGCCGATCACCCTCTCGGAGGCGGTACTGGGCGGCGCAGTGAAGGCGCCGACGGTCGAGAAGCCGGTCATGCTGACGATCGCGCCCGGCGCGACCAGCGGCAAGACGCTGCGGCTGAAGGGCAAGGGGTTCCACAAGAAAGGCGGCGGTCGCGGCGACCAGCTCGTCACGCTGATGGTTGACGTGCCCGCGGACGATGCCGCGTTGAAGGCGTTCATCGCCGACTGGTCGCCCGCGAACCGGAACCCGCGCGAGGCGATGGGAGTCTGAATGGAGGTGACCGACACTGACGCACCGCCCTCGCTGACGCCGGAGGATCGCGCCCGGCATCACGCCCGTGCACGCGCGATGGTGTCGAAGGAATATGCCCGCGTGAAGCCGGGCAGCACCTTCTTCGAGGTGATGAAACGCGCTGCGATCGGCGTCTACAACGACGGGTTCATCCACGCGGGCAACCTTGCCTATCTCGCACTAATGACGCTGTTTCCGTTCTTCATCGTGGCGGCGGCGGTGCTGTCGCTCGTTGGGCAGAGCACGGAAACGCAGCGCGCGGTGGCGAGCTTCCTCTCGGTCCTACCACCGGAGTCGGCCGAGCTGCTGCGCAAGCCGATCGCTGACGTGCTGCAGGCGCGCACGGGATCGCTGTTGTGGCTAGGTGCGCTCGTCGGACTGTGGACCGTCGGCAGCTTCGTGGAGACGATCCGCGACATCTTCCGCCGCGCCTATGGCACGCACGCGACGCAGTCGCTGTGGCGTGCGCGGCTGGGTTTGACGCTAGCGATCGTCGCCTCGGTGCTGGTCGCGCTCGTCTCATTCTTCGTGCAAGGGCTGCTAACCGCGGCCGAGCAGTTCATCTACCGCCTGCTGCCGTTCGCGCAGAACATCGCGGGGTGGCTGGGGCTCGCGCGCTTCGTGCCCGCGGCGATCATGTTTGGCGCCCTGTACATGCTGTTCTACTCGGTCACGCCGGGCAAATACCGTCACAGCGATAATCGCAAATGGCCAGGCGCGCTGTTCACCGCGATTTGGTGGGTGAGCATGACCGCAGGACTACCCTGGGTGCTCTCCAAACTGGGTGGTTACGACTTGACCTATGGCAGTCTGGCGGGCGTGGTCGTGATGCTGCTGTTCTTCTACCTGATCGGGCTCGGCCTCGTGTTCGGTGCGCATCTGAACGCGGCACTGGCGGAACCGCCCGAACCGGTTGTAGAGGGAACAGCTGACAAGATGATAGCAGGGACGGCGACGGCGTGAACGAATTGATGGCGGGCAAGCGCGGGCTGATCATGGGGCTCGCCAACGATCGGTCGCTCGCATGGGGTATCGCGAAGAAGCTGAGCGAGGCGGGTGCCGAACTCGCCTTCTCCTACCAGGGTGAGTCGCTCGAAAAGCGCGTCCGCCCGCTTGCCGAGCAGCTCGGGTCGAGCAAGCTAATCGACTGCGACGTGTCGGACATGACGCGGCTGGATGCGGCGTTCGCCGCGCTTGCCGCCGACTGGCCGACGCTTGACTTCGTCGTTCACGCGATCGGTTTCTCCGACAAGAACGAGCTTCGCGGCAAATACGTCGACACCAGCCTCGACAATTTCCTGCTGACGATGAACGTATCGGCGTACAGCTTCGTCGCAGTGGCGAAGCGCGCGCGCGCGATGATGCCGAACGGCGGCAGCCTGCTGACGCTCAGCTATTACGGCGCGGAGAAGGTCGTGCCGCATTACAACGTCATGGGCGTCGCCAAGGCCGCGCTGGAGACCAGCGTCAAATATCTGGCGATGGACTTGGGGCCCGAGAACATCCGCGTCAACGCGATCTCGGCGGGTCCGATCAAGACGCTGGCGGCGAGCGGAATCGGCGACTTCCGCTACATCCTGAAGTGGAACGAGCTCAACTCGCCGCTACGCCGCAACGTGACGATCGACGACGTCGGCGGTGCGGGGCTGTACCTGCTGTCCGATCTCGCATCGGGCGTGACGGGCGAGATCCACCACGTCGATGCCGGCTACAACGTCATCGGCATGAAGGCCGAGGACGCGCCCGACATCGCGCTGGCGTGAACGGGCGCAGCGTTCTCGAGAAGCCAGGCCTGAGGCCGAGCGAGGCGCCCGCGTGCGTCGACCTGCCGCCCGCGTTCGCTGCGGCCCTACCCGCGAGCGACGAGCAGAACTCCGAGACGAATTTGGTACTCGTGCGCGATCGCGCCGGGGTCGCAGCTTCCTTTGCGCCGGGCAAACGGCTTGGTTTGGGCTATTCCAAACGCTCGGGCGCGCACGCTAGCGACTTGTCGCGAGATATGGGTTGGGAGATGCTGGCGGCCGCGGACTTCCTCCCAGTGACACAGGTCGCGTTGGACGACGACTGGTCGGCGCTGCGCTTTCGCCCGCGCGCCGAGATCAGGCGGCTGACCCGCGCGAGCGAGCGCGCGTGATCGCGATCCGGCCCGCCAGCGGACATGACGTTGCCGCGATCGACGCACTGCTGCGCACCAGCTTCGCACAAGCGGAGGAAGCCGATCTGGTCCGCGATCTGTGCATCGCAGGCGACATGGTGCTGATGCTCGCCGCGCATGACGAGGACACGGGCACGCTCGCCGGGACGGTGGCATTCAGCCGCATGGACGTGGCGGTCGCGGGCAAGCCGATCGCGGCGGTCGCGCTGGCGCCAGTGGCGGTCGCGGCGGACTACCGCCACAAAGGGGTCGCCGAGGCGCTGATCCAGGCCGGGATCAACCGGCTGGAGCAGGAAGGCGTGATGCTGTGCTTCGTGCTGGGCGATCCCGCTTTCTACGCGCGCTTCGGGTTCGATGCTGATTTCGCGCGCAATTTCGACTCGCCTTATGCGGGCGATTACCTGATGGCGCTGGCGTTACAGGGTGGGTTGGTGCCGTGCGGAGTGCGCGAACATGCCCGTCACGCACCCGCATTTGCCAGGCTGTCGCAACCATGAGCTTCAACACCTTCGGCCGTGTATTTCGCTTCACCACCTGGGGAGAGAGCCACGGGCCGGCGATCGGCACGGTGGTCGATGGCTGCCCGCCGGGCATCGCGCTGACCGAAAGCGACATCCAGCCGTGGCTCGACCAGCGGCGCCCGGGCACCTCGCGCTTCACGACGCAGCGACGCGAGCCCGACCAAATACGCATTCTGTCGGGTGTGTTCGAGGGCAAGACAACCGGCACGCCGATCAGCCTGATGATCGAGAACGTCGACCAACGATCGAAGGATTATTCGGAGGTCGCGCAGGCCTATCGGCCCGGACACGCCGATTACGCCTATGATGCCAAATACGGCTTCCGCGACTATCGCGGCGGCGGGCGGTCGTCGGCACGCGAGACCGCGTCGCGCGTCGCGGCCGGCGCCGTCGCGCGCCTAGTCGTGCCGCAAGTGCGCATCCGCGCCTGGGTCGAGGCGATCGGCGGCGACGCGGTCGATCCCGCCAACTTCGACGACGCGCAGATCGACGCCAATCCGTTCTTCTGCCCCGACGCCGCTGCTGCTGCGCGCTGGGAGGCGAAGGTCGATACCGCGCGCAAGGCGGGATCATCGCTCGGCGCGGTGGTCGCGTGCGAGGCGTCGGGTGTGCCCGCCGGCTGGGGGGCGCCACTCTACGCCAAGCTCGACAGCGAACTCGCCGCCGCGGCGATGTCGATCAACGCGGTCAAGGGCGTGGAGATCGGGGACGGCTTCGCTGCCGCGGCGCTGACGGGCGAGCAGAACGCCGATGCGATGCGCCCCGGCGCTGATAGGCCTGCGTTTCTCGCGAATCACGCCGGTGGGATCGCGGGTGGGATAGCGACCGGGCAGCCGATCCGACTTCGCGTCGCATTCAAGCCGACCAGTTCCATCCTGACTCCGGTCGAGACGATCTCACGCGCCGGCGAAGCGGCGCAGATCGCGACGCGCGGGCGCCATGACCCTTGCGTCGGCATCCGCGGCGTGCCGGTGGTGGAGGCCATGGTCGCGCTGGTGCTCGCCGATCAGGCGCTGCTCCACCGGGCGCAATGTGGATGATTGTTGCGAGAGAGCAATAAAACTCGTGCTCATAACCGAGCTGCCAAGTACATTCTTTCAGATCATAGTCGTTGATTCGTACTGATCCACGACAAGTCTGCGGGCCTCTACCAAGTCTTAGGGCCTCTACCTGTCTTGTCGCTGGACCAGCCGGCCGCGGCGGCGGCCTGCCCTCGGAACATCTTGCAACAGCCCTCGTTGAGCCTTCCGATACGAAGGAGAGACTGAGATGCGTTACATGATCCCCCTCGCCGCGGTGGCGCTTGCGCTCCCCGCAATTGCTTCTGCGCAGACGACCGGCGGTACCGCCGGCGGCACGATGGGCGCCGGCACCACGACCGGCACGATGGGTACCCAGACCGGCACGATGGGCACGATGAACCCGACGTCGCCGAGCACCGGCAGCACGATGTCGACCAACTCGACCATGAGCACCCCGTCGACCACCACGACGACGCGGTCAACGCGTCGCAGCACGCGCAAGGGCACGATGTCGTCGCCCAGCACAATGCCGAGCACGTCAACCACCGACTCGACGATGATGCCATCGACCGATCCGATGAGCACGACGCCGAATGCGATGGGCAGCGCGCCGCGCTAAACGCGCAGTATGAGTTGACACAGAAAGGCCCGGGTTACGCCGGGGCCTTTTCGTATATTTGCCGGGTCAATCCGCGAACGGATCGCGGACAAGGATCGTATCCTCGCGCTCCGGGCTGGTAGAGACGAGTGCTACCGGACAGCGGATCAACTCCTCGACGCGGCGGATGTACTTGATCGCCTGCGCCGGCAGGTCGGCCCAGCTGCGCGCACCCGCGGTTGAGCCGGACCAACCTTCCATCACCTCGTAGACCGGCTCGACCTCCGCCTGATCCTTGGCGTGCGCGGGGTAATAGTCGAGCTCTTGCCCGCGCAGGCGGTAGCCCGTGCAGATGCTGATCGTCTCGAACCCGTCGAGTACATCGAGCTTGGTGAGCGCGATTCCGGTGATGCCGCTAACCGCCGCCGACTGGCGCACCAGCACCGCGTCGAACCAGCCGCACCGCCGCTTGCGTCCCGTCACCGTGCCGAATTCGCGCCCGCGCGTGCCGAGCCGCTCGCCGGTCGCGTCGTCTAGCTCGGTCGGAAACGGTCCCGAGCCGACCCGCGTCGTGTACGCCTTGGCGATGCCGAGCACGAAGCCGACCGCCGCCGGTCCCAGCCCCGATCCGCCCGCCGCGGTGCCCGCGATCGTGTTTGACGAGGTGACATAGGGGTAGGTGCCGTGGTCGACGTCGAGCAGCACGCCCTGCGCGCCCTCGAACAGGATGCGGCGACCGGCGGTCCGCGCCTCGTTCAGGTCGCGCCAGACCGGCTTCGCGAACGAGAGAACGAAATTGGCGATCTCGCGCAGGTCGGCGAGCAGGCGCTCGCGATCGATCGGCGCCTCACCGAAACCGGCACGCAGCGCGTCGTGGTGCGCGCATAGGCGGTCGAGCTGAGGGCCGAGATCATCCAGATGCGCTAGGTCGCAGACACGCAGCGCGCGACGCCCAACCTTGTCCTCATACGCCGGACCGATGCCGCGGCGCGTGGTGCCGATCTTCCCCGCGCCACTCGCATCCTCGCGCAAGGCATCCAGATCGCGGTGGAACGGCAGGATCAGCGCGCAAGTGTCCGCGATCCTGAGCGTGTCGGGAGTGGCGACGACGCCCTGCTCGCCCAGCCGCTGCACCTCGTCGCGAAGCGCCCAGGGATCGAGCACCACGCCGTTGCCGATCACCGACGGCGTGCCGCGCACGATGCCCGATGGCAGCAGCGACAGCTTGTAGACGTTCTCACCGACCACCAGCGTATGGCCCGCGTTGTGCCCGCCCTGAAAGCGGACGACCACGTCGGCGCGCTCGGCCAGCCAGTCAACGACCTTGCCCTTGCCCTCGTCGCCCCACTGAGCGCCGATCACCGCTACGTTCGCCATGAGATACAGAACTCCGCCTGCCGCGTGCAATCCGCGCGCCCTTCGACAGGGCTCGGCGCGCGAACGGTTCCGAATTGTCCGCGGCGCGGGTAGCCGCGCGCGCGCGGCGGGTCAACCGGGCGGAAGGTCACTCCCCGCGCATGTGTGCGCCCGCGAGACTTCACGGCGGTGAAAAAGAGTAACGGCATCTCTGGCGACGACCATCAATCCGGGAAAGCGGTCGGGCTTCGATAAAGAGCATGAACGCTGCCACTGCTAGGTGCCGATTACCGCGCCACCTTTTCGCGAAGCAGCCAATCGAAAGCGTGTGCGATTGCCCGTTGACCGTCGCGTCTCACCGGCGCGCCATGCGCCATCAGCACGCACTCAGTCGGCCACGCCCTTATGCGTCGTGCCGCCTCTATGGCGGACACGCGATCGCGAAAAGACATCCGGAATTTTCGCGGAACCGTTGGTTTGTCGGCGGTTAGAAAATCGAGCTTGGCGATCATGGCCCGCCATCCCTTGAACCAACCTGCTTCGAAGTGCTGGATGAGATCGGCGAAGAGCGCCGTCCGGCTCGCGCGGTGGAAGAACACGACCTCCATAGTTAACCGGTTATTTCCGACGACGACCTGATCGATGTCGCCCGACCAACCCGGCGCCGGCACATCCTCAAGGTCGCGATCCCACCTCAAGTCCGGCCGTTTGATCCGCAATGCCGGCACGGCGTAGGAGAGCGCGTCCGGGTATGCGACCTGCCACTCACCAACGAATACATGGTGCAGCGTGTTGGCGCGACGAGATGTCTGACCGATCCCAGATCATCGACCGCGGCCTGAAGCTCGTCGGAAAGAGCTGTGGGCGACCAGATCAGTAAAGCGCCGTCCGACAGGCGGATGACGGCCATACGCGTCGGATAGACAAACCCTGCGACCGACACAGCTGGCCCATCAACGATCCACAGGTCTCTACCGAACGGCTGCAGCATCCACTTATCCTCAGGCGCCGCGTTGGGCGAAAGCCCGACACTATTTTACAATTGGCGCACCTCGCCCGCTTCCAACACATGCGTGCATAGTTGCGCCCCTGGCGTGTCGCTTTCCTCGAGGGCGGCAACGGTGACCCAGCCAACAGCGCGCATCGCCGTGGCGTCGGCGGGGGCGGTGCCGAGCGGCAGGAACAGCCGGCGTCGCTCGGGTGCGGGTTCGCTCGCCAGCCGGTCGCCGTAGAGCGAGAAGCCGGTCGCCACCTCCTCCGCGCCGCCTTCGTGGACGATCGTGTAGGTGCCGCCGCGGCCGATCTCCGCGCTGGCGCCGCGCACGAACAGCGAGAAGCCGAGCCAGGTCTGATACTCGAACCCGTGCCGCTCGGTCGGGTCGAGGGTCAGTGCGACGCGGCCGTCGACCGCGCGTGCGATCTCCGCCAGACCGTCGAGCCGCGATGCCAGCACGCCGGTGGTGTCGAACGCGCGCAACCGCGCGAGCGCCTGATCGAACGGTCCCGCGGCCTCGACCAGCGGCAGATAGGCGGGTGCGATCTGCGCGACGCTGCCGGCATCCTTCGCGTCCAGCCGGTCGCGTAAGTGCTCGAGGTGATCAGCGGCGACCGGCATCGGCCCATTTGCGAGCGCATCGACCAGATCCGGTAGCGTGAAGTCGATCGACACGCCGGAAACACCGGCGGCCTCCAGCGCCTCCACTGCGACGATCACGACCTCTCGCGCGGCGGCGACCGAGTCGAGTCCGATCAGTTCTGCACCGATCTGCCGCAACTCACGTGCGGGCGAGAGCTGCCCGCCGCGCAGCTTGAGGATCGAGCCGGCGTAGCTCAATCGCACCGGACGCGGATGGTGCGCCATCCGCGTCGCCGCGATCCGCGCGACCTGCGCGGTCAGATCGGGCCGGACTGCGAGCGTGCGCTGCGACACCGGATCGACGAAGCGCACCGCGTCGGTCAGCCCACCGGCCTTGAGGCGCGTCGACAGGCTCTCGGCATATTCAGCGAGCGGCGGGTCGACGCGTTCGTAGCCGTGCAGGCGTACGGCGGCGAGCAGGCGCGCCTCGACCGCTGCGGCAGCGTCGGCATGCGGCGGCAGCCGGTCGCGCAGACCTTCGGGGAGGAGCACGGTCACGCGATCCGCTCCCTTTCCCCTGCGAGGAGAGGGCTGGGGTGAGAAGCCGCCCCAAGCGCCACGCCGATGGCGGCTAGTACGCCATCAAGATTGCTCATCACGTCCGCGTTGTTGAACCGGATCACACGAAAGCCTTGTACAGCGAGCCACGCCGTCCGTCGCTCGTCGTGCGCTCCGTCGCCCGCGTGCGTGTCGCCGTCAACCTCCACGATGATGCGGTGTCCGCGAGCGCAGAAGCCGGCAATGTAGCTGCCGATGACGATTTGGCGAGAGAATTTAACGCCAAGGAACAGACGATCGCGAAGGGCTGACCAAAGCCTATCATCCCGGCTCAGTCATCTCGCGCCGCAGTCGTCGAGCGTGGTCACGAGGCACGAGATCGCTCTGCATTGCACGACCATTTCGAAGGGCAGCGCCGACGCAACCCCTCACCCAACCTTCTCCCTGGAGGGGAGAGGGCTTTCGACGCCCCTCCCCCGCACCTCACCTCAGAACGTCAGCCCCATCGCAATCTTGACGCCGGGCAGCGCCTTGACGCGCGCGAGCAGGTCGCCGTCGACGGGCTCGTCGACCGATAGGAGCAGCACCGCCTCGCCCCCCGCCTGGCGCCGGCCGAGGTGGAAGGTGCCGATGTTCACACCCGCCTCGCCGAGCAGCGTGCCGAGCCGGCCGATAAAGCCGGGCGCATCCTCGTTGACAACGTAGAGCATCGGGCCCGCCAGATCGGCCTCGACCTTGATCCCGAACAATTCGACCAACCGCGGTGCCGCGTCGCCGAACAAGGTGCCCACGACCGAGCGCTCTCCGTCCGCGGTGCGGACCGAGACGCGCAGGAGCGTGTGGTAATCACCCTCGCGCTCGCTTCTGATCTCGCGCACTTCCATGCCGCGGTCGCGTGCGAGGAGTGGCGCGTTGACCATGTTGACGGTCGCGGTCTGCGTGCGCAGGAATCCGGCGAGCACCGCGCTCGTGATCGGCTTCTGGTTGAGCTCGGCCGCGGCGCCTTCGGTATGGACCGAGATGCGGTCGATCGCACCGGTCGACAACTGCCCGACGAGGCTGCCGAGCTTCTCCGCCAGCGCCATGTACGGCTTGAGCTTGGGTGCTTCCTCCGCCGACAGGCTTGGCATGTTGAGCGCGTTGGTGACGCCGCCCGAGACGAGGTAATCGGCCATCTGCTCGGCGACCTGAATCGCGACATTGACCTGCGCCTCTGTGGTCGATGCGCCGAGATGCGGAGTGGAGACGAAATTGGGCGTGCCGAACAGCGGCGACGCCTTGGCCGGCTCCTCGACGAACACGTCGAGCGCTGCACCCGCGACATGGCCGCTATCGAGCGCGTCCTTCAACGCCGCCTCGTCGATCAGCCCGCCACGCGCGCAGTTGATGATCCGGACGCCCTTCTTCGTCTTGGCGATGTTTTCCGCCGACAGGATGTTGCGCGTTTGGTCGGTCAGCGGCGTGTGGAGCGTGATGAAGTCGGCGCGGGCGAGCAACTCGTCGAGCGTCACCTTCTCTACGCCGATCTCGACCGCACGCTCGGGGGTGAGGAAGGGGTCGAATGCGACGACCTTCATCTTCAACCCGCGCGCACGATCGGCGACGATCGAGCCGATGTTGCCCGCGCCGATCAGCCCGAGCGTCTTGGAGGTCAGCTCGACCCCCATGAAGCGGTTCTTCTCCCACTTGCCGGCCTGCGTCGAGGCATCCGCCTCCGGCAATTGGCGGGCGAGCGCGAACATCAGCGCGATGGCGTGCTCCGCGGTGGTGATCGAATTGCCGAACGGCGTGTTCATCACGACCACGCCCTTCGCCGATGCGGCGGGGATATCGACGTTGTCGACGCCGATCCCGGCGCGGCCGACGACCTTCAGATTGGTCGCGTGTTCGAGAATGGCGGCGGTGACCTTGGTCGAGGATCGGATCGCGAGACCGTCGTAGTCGCCGATAATCGCCTTCAGCTCATCAGGCGTCTTGCCGGTGATCTCGTCGACCTCGACACCGCGCTCACGGAAGATTTGCGCCGCACGCGGGTCCATCTTGTCGGAAATCAGTACCTTGGGCATGTCGTTACTCCCTCTCCCCTGTGGGGAGAGGGTCGGGGTGAGGACTTGTCCCACGCGCCGACCCTTATGTTGATGTGAACCGGTGAGATCGCTCCTCACCACTGATGGAATGTCAGCCGCGCGCTTGCGCGTAGGCCCAGTCGAGCCACGGTCCGAGCGCCTCGATGTCGGCGGTGTCGACCGTCGCGCCGCACCAGATCCGCAAGCCCGGCGGCGCGTCGCGGTAGCCGGCAACATCGTACGCAGCGCCTTCGGCCTCGAGCAGCGACGCCATCTTCTTGATCAGCGCCTCGTCCGCGCCGGCGACCGTCAGGCAGACGCTGGTCTTCGAGCGCGACGCTTCGTCTTCCGCCAGATGCCCAAGCCAGTCGCGCTCCGCCACGATCCGGTCGAGCGCGGCGGCGTTGGCGTCGGAGCGCGCGATCAGCCCGCCTTCCCCCAGCGACTTTGCCCATTCGAGCGACCAGATCGCGTCCTCGACCGCCAGCATCGACGGCGTGTTGATCGTCTCACCCTTGAAGATGCCTTCCGACACTTTGCCCTTGCTCGTCAGGCGGAACACCTTGGGCAGCGGCCA
>NZ_CAJYVU010000176.1 GCF_913778135.1 uncultured Sphingomonas sp.
TCCGCATCGACCACGCCCATTGCCGCTAGCAACCCGAGCGCGATCGGGAGATCGAAGTGCGAGCCTTCCTTGGGCAGATCGGCGGGCGACAGGTTGACCGCGATCCGCTTGGGCGGCAGCGCCAGTCCCATGCTGGCGATCGCACCGCGCACGCGTTCGCGGCTTTCCCCCACCGCCTTGTCGGCAAGGCCCACGAGGTTGAACGCGGGCAAACCGGCGATCAGTTGCACCTGCACCTCGACCGCGCGCGCCTCCAGTCCCAGATACGCCACGGTGGATACGATCGCGACCATGTGCCTGCCCCCTGCGCGCCGTCATAGCGCGGTTGCAGGCCGTGCGAAGCCGACAAGACTTACCGTAACGTTGACTTGCCTACTGCGTTTGCCTATGCGGCGCAGCGTTGGGGCTGCCCGTGTGGTGGCCCCTTGATATTTGTATTCGGGACATGAACGATGAAGCGGACCTTTCAGCCGAGCAACCTGGTGCGTGCACGCCGTCACGGCTTTCGCGCGCGGATGGCGACGGTCGGCGGCCGTGCGGTGATCCGGGCGCGTCGCGCGCGCGGCCGCAAGAAGCTGTCGGCGTAAGCGAGACCCAGAGTGGTCAGGGCACCCCGCGCGTGACGCCGGGGCGCATGACGAAGCGGCCGGAATATCTGGCCGCAAACGCCGGGCGTCGGGCTCCGACGCCCGGCTTCGTTTTGTTGGTCAAGGATCGCCGCGACGACGATCCGTCGATGCGGATCGGCATCACCGTGACCAAGAAGGTCGGCAATGCGGTGGTCCGCAACCGGATCAAGCGGCGGTTTCGCGCGCTTGCTCGCGACGTGCTGCCAGAGGCGGGGTGCGCCGGCGCCGACCATGTGCTGATCGGTCGCGACGACGCGCTGGTGCGCGACTATGCCGCGCTCAGACATGATCTGGTCCGCGCACTGGAACGCGCGGCCAAGGCGCCGGAGGGCGACACGCGCCCGCGGCCACGCAAGCGAAAATGATTGCGCGCGTGCTGATCGTGATCGCGCGCGCGTGGCAATTGGGTCCGAGCGTGATCTTGCCGCCGACGTGCCGGTATCAGCCGTCGTGTTCGGCCTATGCAATCGAAGCGCTGCGCCGCTATGGGGCGGTGAAGGGCGGATGGCTGTCGATCAAGCGTATCGGACGATGCCATCCATGGGGCGGACACGGACCCGATCCGGTTCCGTGAAGACGAGTTGGGGCGCCAGGTGAATAACGACAACAAGAACTTCATCGTGTTCGCGGTGATCGCGGCGCTGATCCTGTTCGGCTGGCCGCTGGCGCAAAGCCGGTTCTTCCCGACTGCGAACCCGCCTGTTACCAAGATCGTGGACGGCAAGTCGAAGCCGCTGCCGCAACCCGGTGCCGACCCGACCGCCGACTCGCCCGCTGCGATGCGCGATCGCCGCTCTGTCCTCGCGGCCACACCGCGCGTTCGTATCCAGACGCCGCGGCTCCAAGGCTCGATCAATCTCCGCGGCGCGCGGATCGATGATCTGGTGTTGACCGACTATAAGGAAACGGTTGCCAAGAACTCGGCGCCGATCCGCTTGCTGTCGCCGGCCGGCGCGCCCGAGGCGTATTTCGCACAATTCGGCTGGCGTGATGGCGGGTTGAAGCCGCCGGCGCCCGATGCGGTATGGACCGCGTCCTCGAACATTCTCTCGCCCGGCCGGCCGGTGACGCTGACTGCGGCGAATGCGACGGGGCAGCGCTTCCGCATCGATCTGTCGATCGACAACGATTACCTGTTCACCATTCGTCAGACCGTCGCCAACGCCGGGCAGAGCGCAGTGCCGGTGGCAAGCTACGCGCTGGTCAATCGTGCCGGCGTATCGAAGGACCCGGACAGCTGGACGATCCACACCGGTCCGATGGCGGTGTACGACAATGCCGCGCACTACGGCCCTAACTTCAAGGACGTCGACGAGGGTCCGCAGCGCTTCGACTCGAAGGGCGGCTGGCTCGGCTTCACCGACAAGTACTGGCTGACCGCGCTGATCCCGGATCAGGCGCGCAGCTTCGACGGGCAGTTCCGCGCCGGCGCGAACAAGACCTACCAGGGCGACTTCACCGGCGCGGCGCAACTGCTCCAGCCCGGGCAGCAGACCAGCCAGACGACCCGCTTCTTCGCCGGCGCGAAGGAGGTCAAGCTGCTCGACCAATACACCGACAACGGCACTGCGGCGAAGCTCGACTATGCGCTCGACTGGGGCTGGTTCCGTATCGTCGAGAAGCCGATCTTCTATTACCTCGACTTCCTGTTCCACTTGGTCAGCAATTTCGGCCTAGCGATCATCCTGCTGACGCTGACGATCCGCCTGCTCGTCTTCCCGATCGCGCAGAAGCAGTTCAAGAGCATGGCGGCGACGCGCGCCATCCAGCCGAAGATGAAGGCGATCCAGGAACGCCACAAGGACGACAAGCAGCGCCAGCAGCAGGAGATCATGGCACTGTACAAGTCGGAGGGCGTCAACCCGCTCGCCGGCTGCCTGCCGACGCTGATCCAGATCCCGATCTTCTACGCGCTTTACAAGGTGCTGCTGCTGACGATCGAGATGCGTCACCAGCCGTTCGTGTTGTGGATCAAGGATCTGTCCGCGCCCGATCCGCTGACCCCCGTCAACCTGTTCGGGCTGCTCGCCTTCACCCCGCCGCACGTCATTGCAATCGGCGTGGTGCCGATCCTGCTCGGCATCTCGATGTTCTTCCAGTTCCGCCTCAACCCGGCGCCGATGGACGACGCGCAGAAGCAGGTATTCGCGATCATGCCGTGGGTGCTGATGTTCGTGATGGCGCCATTCGCGGTCGGGCTGCAGGTCTATTGGATCACGACCAACTGTATATCGATCATGCAGCAGAAGTGGCTCTACAGCCGCCATCCGCAGCTCAAGCAGGCGGCTGCCAAGTGAACGATCAGCCGTCTGAGATCGGTGGTGAGGCGTTCGATGAAGAGCAGATCGAGACAGCGCGCAAGTTATTCGCCGGCCCGGTTGAGTTCCTAAAATCGGCCCCGGCGCTCAACTTCTTGCCTGACCCGGTGGTGCCTGAGGTTGCGTTCGCGGGACGATCGAACGTGGGCAAGTCGTCGCTGCTGAACGCGCTGACGGGGCGCAAGTCGCTCGCGCGCACCTCGGTCACGCCGGGACGAACGCAGGAGTTGAACTTCTTCGATGTCGGAGAGCCCTTGCGCTTCCGGCTGGTCGACATGCCCGGATACGGCTTCGCCAAGGCGCCGAAGGACATGGTCAAGAAGTGGCGCTTTCTGGTCAACGACTTCCTGCGCGGGCGGCAGGCATTGAAGCGCGCGCTTGTGCTGATCGACAGCCGCCATGGCATCAAGGATGTTGATCGCGAGATCCTCGAAATGCTCGACCGTGCCGCGGTCAGCTACCGGCTCGTTCTGACCAAGGCCGACAAGGTAAAGGCGACCGACCTCGCCGACGTGACCGCCGCGACCGCGGCGCAAGCGCGCAAGCACGCCGCCGCGCATCCCGACATCATCCAGACATCGAGCGAGGGTGGCCTCGGCATCGCCGAACTGCGCGCCGCGGTGCTGGAGGCGGTCAACAGCTAGGACGGCACGCGCAGCGACTTGTCGTCCCCTGCCCACGCCCGTAACGCTTCCGCCCATGAAGCTCATCATCGGCAACAAGGCCTATTCGTCGTGGTCGCTGCGCGGCTGGCTCGCGTGCAAGCAATCGGGGCTGCCGTTCGAGGAAGTCGTCGTGCCGCTCTACGACGAGGAATGGGATAAGCGCCGCGAGGGCGACGAATTCGCGCCATCGTCGGGCAAGGTGCCGATCCTGTGGGACGGCGACGCGGTAGTGTGGGACAGCCTCGCCATCGTCGAGTATCTGTCGGATAAGGTCGGACGCACGCGCTTCTGGCCTGAGGACGAGGCGGCGCGCGCGATGGCGCGATCGATGGCGGCGGAAATGCACTCCAGCTTCGCCGCGCTGCGCCGCAAGCACAGCATGAATATCCGCCAGATCTTCCCATCGAAGCGCCCCGACGACGACGTAATCGCCGATCTGTCGCGGATCATGGAATTGTGGGCACAGGCACGCGCGCGTTTCGGTAGCGGCGGCGACTTCCTGTTCGGCGAGTTCGGCGCGGCAGACATCATGTTCGCGCCCGTCTGCACGCGGATCGTCACCTATTCGCTACCCGCGCCGCGCTTCGCCGCCGCGTACATCTCGGCCGTGCTGTCGCACCCGTTCATGCAGGACTGGATCGCGGGCGCGCAGGCCGAGGATTGGGTGCTCGAACAGTTCGAGCAACCCGCCGCGTGAGCCAGACCGACGTCGTTGCGCTCACGCGTGCGCTGCTCGACGCAGAGAGCGTGACGCCCGCGCGCGGGGCTGTATTCGACGTGCTAGAAGCGGCACTGCTGCCACTTGGGTTCGCGGTCGATCGTTTCGTCGTTGGCGAGGCCCCGGATGGGCCGGTCGAGAACCTCCTCGCGACCCGCGGTTCAGGCGCACCGCACCTCGCCTTTGCCGGTCACGTTGACGTGGTCCCGCCGGGTGACGGCTGGACCAGCCCCGCCTTTCGGAGCGAGCAACGCGGCGGATTGCTGTACGGGCGCGGCGCGGTCGACATGAAGGGAGCGATCGCGGCCTTTGTCGCTGCACTGGCGTCGCAACCGCGTGAAGGGCAAGTCTCGCTCATCATCACCGGCGACGAGGAAGGTCCCGCAACCTACGGAACCGTGTCGCTAATCGAGCGGATGCGCGCGCGCGGGGTCGTGCCCGACCTGTGCGTCGTCGGCGAACCGACCTCGGCCAAGCAGCTGGGCGACACGATCAAGATCGGGCGGCGCGGCTCGGTCAACATCTGGATCGAGGTCCCGGGCCGGCAGGGCCACGTCGCCTATCCCCATCTCGCCGACAACCCGATCCCGAAACTGATCGCCGCGCTGGCCGAACTCAACGCACTCGTGCTCGACGAGGGCAGTGCCTGGTTCCAGCCTTCGAATCTCGAAGTGACCGACATGAATGTCGGTAATCCAGCGACCAACGTGATTC
>NZ_CAJYVU010000177.1 GCF_913778135.1 uncultured Sphingomonas sp.
CAACGCTGCCACCTGATCCACTGACCAGTTCCGGCATCGTTTCCCTGCAAGGCGGAAATGATAATCCGACCATTGTGTTGAAGGTCGAACTGACCAGATGACTGCTGAGCCGCTTTCACAAGATCGATCACATCCGCTTCGTCGATGTTGTCGCGGATACGGCTTGCATTGTCAGCTGTAAGCGAGGCGATCCGACTGGCGGTCATGTGCGCCAGCACGAGGTTCGAAAGCTCGATACCTCCGAGACCAAGCAGCAGTATGACTGGCAAACCGAGCGCAAACTCGGTCAACGCGACGCCGGTCTGGTTGCTCAGGATCGTGCGCAAAGCCATCACGCGCATACGATCCCAGCCGTCCCAGCTTTTGCATACGGCTGATTCCGAACAACAGCATTAGCGCTGACCGTGCCGCGGCTTGACCAACCAAACAAGGCCGAGACTGGAAAGAGGTGTGGATACGAGATATTTATCGTGTACGAAACAACATCCTCTGCACCGCCAAAGTTATCGCGACCTGCGGTCGATGCAGTATCATAGCGGCCATTGTCGTTTTCGTCGCGAAAGCAATCTCCGGGGTCGTATTGACCATTTCCATTTTTGTCATCAGTCAGGCGTTCCGCCGACGACACAGCAGAAAAACTCTTAAAGCTCCTCACCTGCACCGCAACGTATTGCGAATCGACAAGGGGCCCTAGATCGCTTTTGACCCTGTCCTCAATGTCTTTGCTCGTCTTGTTACCGATAGAGACATCACGCACAGCGCTTTCCAAAGCGCCGGCGGTGACAGACTTTAGATAAACCTGGTAACCTAGTTCCAATAGCCCAAATATCACGCAAAGCAACGGTAGAAGTATGATGGCGAATTCAACGATCGTTGCTGCCCTGCGGTCTCGGATGATAGACGGCGCGGCGACGATCATTTCGACAACCTCAACTCGCTGATGTCTTTGCCGATCAAGCTGAACTGGTTGATCAAAGCGCTCTGGTCCGAGACTGTCGCCGCCTGTCCGACGTTCGCGCATTTCTTCAGGTGGTCATCCATCGGCGCATCGGACAGTTTGATCGTCCATATCGATACACCCATGTTTCTAACAACTTGGCACATCGCATCGAAGCGTCCGTTGTGACGGGCGACCAGATCCGAATTCATTGCGTTAGCGGCAGATATAGCCTTTTTGATCGGGTTGGTATTGGGCGTACCAACGGAGACGCGTCTGAGCATCACTTCAGTGCTGTAACCACTATATGAACTAGCCTGCGGCTCCATTTGGCCGTCGGTTAGGAACACCATGTACTTGTTGGTGCGCATTCCATTGTAGACCAGGGGAGAGTCGGCGAAGACACCGGCATCCGAGATAAAGCGGGCACCCCATTCGATACCGATGTCAAGATATGTGGCGCCGCCTGGACTTAACGCATCGACATAATTCTGCATCGCAGCTTCGCTAAAAGCCTGCAATCTGACCGCGGATGTCGGGCAAGCCGCCAAGCCATAAGCAACGAGGTTTGGGTCGGCATCAGCGGGTGCCCAGCGAGTGTCATCACTGTTTGGAAGCAAGTTAACGTCCAGATCAGTCATGCGAGCCAACTCAGCATCCGTTGGCGTCGCGGACGCGGTGACAATAGTTTTTCGCTCTTCAACGCAGCCGTTGTAGCTGGAGGATTGTATCCAGCTTCCAGAATGCGCAAGTCCCAGTGCGACCCAGCTTATATCAGGATCCGAATTGTTTCCACTTGAGCCGGTGATCCGCGGATATTGCGCGGTCGCGCTCAGGTTCAGGTTAGACTGGTTCGCGGCATAAAGCAGTTTTCCTACGTTCACCGCTTGCGCATATGGAACGACCGCATAGCGCAGACGATAACCGTTGTTCTCAAGCGTTGCCTGAAAAGACGATAGTTGCTTGTAGAACGCCATAACCGCTGAGCGCAGCGCTTCGATCTTTTTCTGTCCCGAAGACAGTTTGTCGTTCATCGATCCAGTCGTGTCGAGGACCAACACGATATCGACGTTGATAAAGTTTTGCTGTGCATTACACGTTACTGCTATAGGAAGACTATCGACGCCAAAAACACTCATGATGGCTGTTGGCATATTGGTCTTTGTAGAAACTGTGATGGTCCCCGAGACGGGTCGATTTATGTCAGGCGTCACCTCTTGAGTGCCGAGCATTCCCTTGGGAAAGTTAAGGTTGAAAAACTTCAAAGCTTCTTGCTTGACGTGGTCATCAACCTGATCCTTGGTCATAACCCGCCTGCCAGCTAAGGAGGCTGCATCGCAGGCGTGCTGCAGTCGTGTCTTGACCGTATACGCACGCGCCATATCGATCGCTGACCCAACGAGGGCGAGCAAAGGCAGTATGGCAACTGCGAACATGATCAGCACGTTTCCTCGCTGGGAACGTCGCAGATCGGATAGAAAGTTACGCAAATCACTATTCGGTCGCATGCCCGACGCCTCTATGGATGCGCCCGGCTTGTGACTGATTCATGTTAATAGAGCGTGAGAAAATTGTAAGGATCGTGCATAGGCGATCACAGACTGGATCGTTCTGTCACAATCTACGCACTCGATGGCTGGCGCGATGCGCTCACGGCCCGCCCAAGACGCTCTACAACCGGTTGAGGCGTTGGGAAAAGGCTGGTGCACTCATGCGAATGGTGGACGGCTTGGTAGCGGAGAAGGGCCGCTTCTTCCGATCACCGCCTCGCATGACCATTGCCTGACGCGCCCGCGCCGCGGCGCAGGCGACATGGCCTAGAACGACGGCCGCCATCGTCATCAGCAGGACCGGCGTCTCCAGCAGCACGTCCCGCATCGCCGGTGGCGAGCCAAGCCAGACGGTGAGGCTGGCGCCGGCCAGCACGCCCAGCGCGGCGCTCCATGCCGGCTTTCCGGCCGATCGGGCGATCAGCGACAGCATCAGCGTGTCCGCGACCACCCACAGGAACAGCAATACGGCTGCAAATGGATAGGCGGTTGCCAACGGCGTCCGCACTGCCATGCTTCTCAAAACTGGCGCGATAGTACCCAGTGACGAACCAGCTGATTGCGTTCAAGGTCAGTCTTCATAGCAACTATCGCCTTGCTGGTTACCAGTTTTAATCCAAGGTGACATATATGGAAGTGGTGAAACTGGTTGCTCTTGCGGTGCTCGTCGCGAGCGGCTCGTCGACAGCTACCTCTTCGCGAGCGAGCGATGTCGACGGCGTCATCCAGAATTTGGACCTTACCACCTTTCCGAATTCGACCGGCCCACGGCGGCTACCCAAAAGGACGACGTTTGCCGACTATGGTTTCGTCATCGTCAAGAAGATCGAGGGCGGAGCGGAAATCGTCCGGGACGACAGAGGCTGGAAGATGAGCTTCACTATACTCTCCGCCGATCCAACGTTTCTTCACCTTTGTTTCTTTGACAAGGGGCCGGGCCGTCCGGGTGATGTGAGCGTCCCGAGTTATAACTCGACCTCCGCACTTCTTGTAACGAAGTCACGGAAAGGTAGATGGAGCGCCAAGCAAGTGGCGAAGGGGTTTCCGAGCTGCCAGAACGATCCAGCGGAAGCCTGACTGATAGTCGCTCGCAGATCGGCGCCCGCTTTTCACCCTGGAACGGACATGCCGAAACTCAGAAGCGCGGTGTACGAGGTACTCGGCACTTAGCTCCATTGCGACCTCGAGGTGTTGACTACTACCCAAGTAGGCGGTTGGCCTCGCCTGCTCAGACAATCGGAGACGCTCTAAAAGGGCCTCAATCAGTAGATTTACGTAACGGGCCGTTCCAACCGTTCCATCGTCAGTTGCTCGAACGCCTGAAGTGAGCATCGTGCAGGACCGCAGCCAGGGATGGGGATGGACTGCCGATCAGGCTTCGCCGACCCGGTCAGCGGCGTCAAAGCGCGAACCTGTGCCATCGATTGAGCCTGACTGAAGGCGCGGACGTAGCGCTGTCCGTCACGCGCGCGCACCACCTCGAAGCCGATCGCGCCGCCCGGCGCGATGTCGTCGGCGGGATAGTCCGACATGGTCCAATGCAGGTCGTAGAAGCCACCGAGCGCCGCCAGGTTGGTGTCGTGACCGAACAGCAACGTGATTGTGCCGGACTTTCCCTGCACCGCGTCGAGGATGCGGCGCGCGAGCGGTGCCGCGAGCCGCTGCGCCACGTAAGGCGGGCGTGTCTCGTAGCGGAACTTGACCGGGTGGAAGCGCAGCATCGTGCGGATGTCGACGGGTGAAGCGCGGCCCCAGCCGACCTGCGCCATCGGCATGCCCTCCAAATACTGGAGCAGGATCGTCTGTCCCGCGGTCGAGGCGAACGAGAGCGCGCCCTTCATGTCAGGCTTGTCGCCCGCCTCCGCCACCAGACGCGACCGCCGTTCGGCCGCGGTGCACGCTGTCGCATCACTGCTCGTGTCGCACGCCTTGCCGGGACAGCAGCCGGTGACCCGTTCGAGCACGCGGAACGCATCGGCATTGCGCGCGACCTCCGCGTCGATCCCGCCGGCAGGCGCAAGCCGGAGCGCGGCCGCGAGTGCCTTGTCACCATCGATCGCGAGCCCGGCGTCAGTCGGATGGAACGTCTCGTCCTCTTCCTCGCCCGCCGGATGATCGAGCGCGGCCTGACAACCTGGCTGCAACGTCTCCAGGAAAGCACGTCCGGTCTTGATCGCGCGCGACGCGCCGCTCGCCCATGCCGAGATCGTGCCAGCGCCCGCGCAGGCCTTGGCCGGGAGCAGGCCCTGACGGATCATCAACGCGCGATCATATGCGCCGAGCAGCCGGATCGCGGCCGCGCCGTGGGGGGTCAGATCACCCGCCGCGGTTGACCAGGCGGGCCAGGGTTGCCGCGTGGTGCCGACCGGGGTGGCGGGGAACTTGGTCGAAGGGCGCACACCGTGGCGCATCACCATGATGACGCGCTCCACCGTCTCTTCAGCGGCGCGCGCGGGCGCTGGCGCGGCTGCGGAGAGCAGCGCCGCGCCGGCGAGGATCGAGAGCGTTTTCGCCTGCCGCATCACAGCGTCACCTTGAAGCCGAACTTGCCGGTCCATCCGTACTCCTCGTGCTGCGCCAGCCGCCGACTGCCAGCCGCGGTGCCGGTGTAATAGCGGTTGAACGGCTCGTTGCCGACGTTGATGAAGTCGGCGGTCACCTGCACGCCCCTGGCGACGCGCAACTTCGCACCGACGTCGAACAACAGGCGGTGGTCGACGTAAACGTCGCCGTTGCCGTCCGAGGACACCTCGTCGAGGTAGCGGCCGCGGTAGGTTCCGCTCGCGCGCAGCTGCAACGGCCCCTTCTCGTATCCGACGCTCGCGTTCCAGATGTGCTTGGACGAGCCGGGCAGCGTCAGGCGACGCACCAGCCCGGGCTCGGTCGCGAGATCGGCACGCGTGTCGACATAGGTGTAGTTGCCGCCGACCAGCAACCCGTCGAACGGACTGGGCAGGAAGCTGAGCGATGCCTGCAGGTTGAATTCGACGCCGGTCACCTTGGCGGTGTCGCCGTTCTGCGGCAGGGTCGCCTCGTCGATGACGATGCCGTTGTAGCTGTAATCGTCGATGCGCGAGTCAAAGATGAAGTCGGACACTTCCTTGTGGAAGACGGTCACCTCGGCGAGCGCGTTGGAGGCAAAATACCATTCCGCCGCGGCGTCGAAGTTCCACGAGCGGTAGGGACGCAGGTTGGGGTTGCCGAACGTACCCTCCCCGTCGTTCTCGTTGTACGAGAAGCGCGGCGCGAGATCGGAGATGTTGGGGCGTGACAGGCTGCGCGTCACTGCACCGCGCAGCACGACCTTGCTCATCGGCGCGAAGCGCAGATTGAGGCTGGGCAGCCAGTTGGTGTAGGAGCGTTCGACGTTGACCGGCGTCGCGACCAGGCTGTCGGTATCGAGCGAATTGCCGCGCATCTTGTTGCGCGTATGCTCCATGCGGACGCCGCCCACCGCTCGCAACGTCCCGTTGTCGAAGCGTAGCTGGCCGTAGCCCGCGTAGATATCCTCATCGACGCGGTATTGCGCCGACAGGCTGTCGAGCTCGCTGTCGTCGGCGTTGCGGACCAGCCGGTCGCGGTTGGCGTTGAACCAGCCGCGCACCGGCAGCGGATCGACCGCGGGGTTCATGTCGACCAGCCCCTTGTCGCCGATCGAGCGCGACAGCCCGGCAAGCGTTGGGAAGCCGCCGCTGGCCAGCGCGTCATAGCTGTTGAAATCGAGATCGTACTGTTTTTTGCGGAAGCGACCCTTGGCGCCGACCTTTACCTCAAGAGACCCCGCCGACAGCGGGATCTCACGCGCGACGTCGAGCCGTGCGGCATATTCCTGGTCGGTGCTCAGGCCGTCGGTGGTCTCGATCTTCGACAAGGGATCACTGCCGTTGGTGAACAGCGCGTTGTTGCTGGTGCTGTACTCGGGCGTCTGCGTGTCGAGGCCGTTCAGCGTGACGTTCAACTGGCTGGCGCCGTTCTGGAACCGGCGATCGAAGATCGTGTCCTGCCGGTTGGGCTCCTGCTCTTCGGAGTACGAGTAGCTGCCCTGATAGGTCAGCGTCCACAGGTCGGCGCGCGTCTCGCCGCCCGTCGTGACGCTGTAGACGTTCTGGATTTCGGTACGGTCCTTCATCTCGCGGCGCACGCGAACGCGATTGTTCGAGCCGGCGCCCGAGGCAAAGGTCGCGCTGCTCGCGTCACCCGTCACCGGCGCGGGCGTAAAGGTGAAGCGCAGCCGGCTGCGCAGTTCGTCGTCGCGGAAGCTGTTGATGATCCCGCGCGCGTAGAGCGTCGTCGTATCGCTCGGCCGCCAGTCGAGCGACAGTGCACCCGCGATCCGCGTGCGCACCACGTCGTAGGCGCGATAGTCGACCTCCTCCGGATAGGCGACACCCGCGGGCGTCGCCCCCCAGTCGCTCGCCTCGACCCCGTCGGTGCCGAAGCGACGGCGGTAATAGGAGAAGCCGCCCGAGATGCCGAAATCGTCGGTGAGCAGCTTGGAGAAATCGACCGCGCCCTTCGGACTCCACTTGTCGCGCAGGTCGTTGCGCGATCCCTCGAGCGAGACGCTGAACAGGTCCTTCTTGCGGTCGAACGCGCTGGTCGTCTTGATCTCGATCGAGCCGCCGATCGTGTCACCGTCCATGTCGGGGGTCAGCGTTTTCTTGACCTCGATCGACTGCACCAGTTCGCTCGGCACCGTGTCGAGTGCCAGCGCACGATTGTCCGCTTCGGCCGAGGGGATGCGCGCGCCGTTGATCGACACCGCGTTCAACGCCGGGGCCAGCCCGCGCAACACCACGAAGCGGCCTTCGCCCTGATCGTCCTGGATCGACACGCCCGGTACGCGGCGTAGCGCCTCGGCGACGTTCTGGTCGGGGTTCTGCCCGATCGCGTCGCGCGACAACACGCTCTCGACCCCGTCTGCCGAACGCTTCTGCGACAAGGCGCTTGCCTGATTGGCGGCGAGGCCGACGACCAGGATGTCGTTGCCGCGTTCAGTCCCGTCGGATGCGGCGAGCGCGAAATTCTCCACCACCGTGCCTGTCGTCGGCACCGTGACGCGCCGCGTCTCGGATGACGCACCGACGTAGCGAACGACCAACGTGTAGGTGCCGGGCGGTATGTCGGTGAAGCGAAAGCTGCCGTCGCGTGCCGCTTCGGTGACCCGGCCCAGCTCGACGATCCGTACTTCCGCACCCGACAGCGTGCGCGTGTTGGTGCTGTCGGCGACCGTGCCGGCGAGGTCCTGCGCGAGCGCAGGCGTGGCGATGGCGCACGATGCAAGCAGGGCAAGGCGCAGCGCCTTGCCGATCGATGTCTCTAACACGAACATTCCCCCGGATTGCGACGGCCTCGCGCCGACGCGGGCCATGCTTCATCGGGGCTCGGCTAAGCTGAAACAGGGAAGCTTTGATGACGTAGTAATGAAGGTTCTGTGACGACGGGATGCGTGGCATGGCGTGCATCTGACCGTCATCCTCTCGACGACGAGCAGGTGCATTCACTCTCGCAGCCCTCTAATTTATACCAAAGCTGCTAGAGGATGGATGGCGATGAAGCTGCTGCTGGTTGAAGATGATGCCGATTATGCAGCGTCGCTTTCGCAATCTCTCAAGTCACTAGCTCATGACGTGACCGTGGTGCCCGATGGGGTTTCGGCGATGACGGCGAACGATCACGAGCGGTTCGATGCCGTCATTATCGATCGGATGCTGCCGCAGATGGACGGCATGACGCTGGTCGAGCGATTGCGCGAGCGCGGGCAGACGTTGCCGGTGCTGATGCTGTCGGCGCTCGGCCAGTCGATCGACAAGGTCGATGGCCTGAAGGCAGGTGCCGACGATTACGTCGTCAAACCGACTCCGGCGACCGAGATCGATGCGCGGTTGAAGGCATTGCTGCGCGCGCGCGGCTGGACCAGCGATGGCAGCAACACGCTGCGCGCCGGCGCCATCATCGTCAATCCAGGCCGGCATCGGGCGTGGTACAACGAACAGGTGCTCGACCTGTCCAAGCTCGAGTTCAAGCTGTTGAGCGAGCTTACCCGCAACGCCGGCAGCTTCGTCACACGTGCGATGCTGCTGGAACGCGTGTGGGGATATGATTTCGAGCCGGCCACCAACATCATCGAAGTGCAGGTCAGGTCGCTCAGGCGCAAGCTGGTCGCGTACGGCGATCCCGACCCGATCGTGACCAAACGTGGCGTGGGATATATGCTGGAAGCTTGAAGTGACCTCGCTTCGATCGCTGATGCTCGCATTTCTGGCGGCCTTCAGCACGGCAACGGTGTTGACCGGCTTTGCGACGTTCAACGCTTCGCATGCGGCCATGACGCGATTGGTCGACACACGGATCGGCCTGACCGCCGACGCGATTTTAAGCGGCGTAGCGCCGGGCGACACCCGCGCGATTCTGGCACGGATCGAACGCTTCGCGCGTGACCGTAACACCGGCGACATCGGGTTCGAGCTGGAGGACGCGCAAGGACGCCGACTGGGCGGAAACATCGTGCTCGCGCGCCGGATCGCGTCTGGTTACTCGACGGTGACGTCGCGCGACAGGATCGCGGGGCTGACCAGTGGACGAGCCGAACTACGTGATGCGGGCGGCGGCGTGCACCTGATCACGATGATCGAAACGGAGCCGGTCGACGGCTACGCCTTCGTTCGCGCACGCAATTACGTGGCGGGTTTCGGCGGAATTTTGTTGATCGTGTTGGCAGGCACCGCGACCTTCGCGCTGATCGTGCGTCGCCGCATCAACGAGGTGCACGCCACGGCGGAGGCGATCATCGACGGTGACATACGGCACCGCGTGCCCGTCGCCGCGCATGGCGGCGCGTTCGCTGAACAGGCGAGAGCGTTCAATCGCATGCTCGACCGTGTTGCCGGGTTGATGGACAGTATCCGACACGTCAGCAACGAGGTGGCACACGACCTGCGCACGCCGCTCGGCCGGTTGCGCGGTCGTCTCGCGCTCGCGGTGGAAGCGCAGGAACTGGCGGCGATGCGCGGCGAGGTCGAGCAGGCGATCGAACATTGCGACGATCTGCTCGCGACCTTTTCCGCGATTCTACGCATCGCCGAGATCGAGGGGGGTAACCGCCGCACCGGGTTCGCGCCGCTCGATCTCGCCGCGTTGGTGCAGGAGGTCGCCGACACGATGGGCGAGGTCGCGGACGACACTGGTCATCGGCTCATCGTGGAGGCAAACGCCGCATCCGTACCGATGGTGGGCGATCGGGCGCTGCTCGCGCAGGCGCTGCTCAATCTGGTTGAGAACGCACTCGCGTACACGCCGCCCGGATCGTCCGTGACGATCAGGCTTGCGTGTGCAGCGACGGAAGTTTCAATCGATGTGAGCGACGACGGCCCCGGTATCGCCTCCAGCGATCGTGCGCTGGCGCTGCGCCGCTTCGGCCGGCTCGACCGCAGCCGACATCGTCCGGGTCATGGGTTGGGATTGCCGCTCGTTCAAGCGATCGCGCAGCTGCATGGCGGATCGCTGACGCTCAGCGATGCGGGCCCCGGGCTCACCGCGACCATCGCGTTGGCACAATAGCCGCGGGAACCGGCAGCGATCCCCGCGGCGCGCCAGATCAGAAGTTGACGCTGCCCTCGACACCGAAGGTGCGCGGTGCGTTGAAGTTGCCGTAATCGCCCAGCACGTTGTTGATGCTGCCGCTGGTCACATTGGTGGTCGGCGCGCCGGGCAGGCTGTTGGACGGGTCGCGGCGGTAGACGTACTGCTCGTCGAACAGGTTTCGCGCCCAGATCGCGACGGTCAGCTTCTGGCCGTTGGTGCCAAGTGGTATGTCGCCGAGTGCGACGCGGCCGTTGAAGATCAACGACGCGTCGGCCTTGGTCGCGAACTGATCGAACGCCTGCGTCGCCTGCGCGTAATTGCCGTCGAGATGGAAGGTCAGGCGATTGCCGTCGCCGACCGGCACCGCATAGTCGATCGATCCGCTCGCCGCGTTGCGCGGCGTGAAGACGATGTAGAATTGCTGCGGCACGGTGGTCGAGGTGGTGACGCCGTTGTTCGTCACCGTGTTGACGATGTTGACCTTCGGAATGCGCGTGTAGGTATAGGCATAGGAAGCGTTGAGCGTCAGCCCTTCGAGCGGATTGACCGTCAGATCGGCCTCGATCCCGCGGATGCGGGTGGTGCCCGGCGCGTTGATCGTCACGAGGTTGTTGAAGCTGCCGGTTGCCGTAACCTGGATTGAGCTGATGTCGACCTGGCTGTCGTCGCGGTCCATGATGTAGCCGGCCAGGTTGAAACGCACGCGGCGGTCGAACAGGTCGGACTTCATGCCCACTTCGTACGATCGCACGTCCTCGGGATTGAATGCCTGGTAGTTCGACGTGCGCGAGCTCGCCCCACCCGCCCGGTATCCGGTGGCGTATTTGGCGTAGAAGTGTAGGTCGCGCGATGCGTCATAGGCGACCGTGACCATCGGGTTGAACCGATCCCATGCTTCGTCCAGCGGCCGGTAACCGTTACGCGCGACGATCGCGGCGTTTGCCGGATTGTCGTAGTTGATGTTGCGCGAGAAGTGCAGCACGCCGCGCTTCTTGTCGTGCGTGTAGCGACCACCCGCGGTGATGTGGATCGCGTCCGTCGCGTTCCACGTCAGCTGGCCGTAAGCGGCGTAGCTCTTCGACCACACTTCCGAGGCGCGGTCGATCTGGCGGCAACCCAACTGCCATCCCGCGGGCGAGGCGACGCTGCCGCCGCCGATGCATGGATCCAGCGTCGTGATGACGCCGGTCGCCTGGTTGTACTGCTGTGAATTCGGCGTCGCGGCGTCGTCGCTGACGTGTTCGTTGAAGTAATACAGCCCGGCGACGAAGTCGAAGGCATTAACAGTGCCGACCGCCTGAAATTCCTGGCTGAACTGGCGCTGGCGCAGGTCGGCAAGGCTGTAGCGGCTGAAGTTGCAGGTAGCTGCCGTGCAGTTGAGCAGCGGCACGCGGTGTGCGCCACCCGAATTATCCCATTGCGTCACGTCGACCCCGCGCCACGCGGTGAGCGAGCGGAGTTCGATGTCGGGCGTCGCCTTGTACTTCAGCACGTTGGTGAAACCGTGCGTCTGGTCGACGCTCGGCTGCTGGACGACGCCGATGTCGGCGCGGCGCATCCGCGAATTGCCGTTCACCTGCACGACCGGCAGGATCGGCCGCACCGCGCCGGTCAGCGTGGTGTAGGCGGTGCCAGGCAGCACGCAGCGCGGTGACGCCGATTGCGGGCCGGCGGCGCAAGCGTTCGGGTTGGCGTTCAGCAGCTGGCTGTAGAAGGGCGAGTTCTTGTCCTGCCCATAATCGTACGAGAAATCGTTGGTCAGCCCCTGCACCGGTTGCCAGCGCACCGCGCCGCGCGCCGCGACACGGTCGTAATAGCCCCAGCCGACCTGGCCCGGCAGCGGGTTCTGCGTCACCGCGCCCTGATATTGCTTCACCGCGTCCAGCTTGACGCTGAAATTGGCATATTCGGGCAGGTCGAGGTGGACGTCGCCATTGTAGCCGCCCAGGTTGGCAACGCCGACGTGTACCCGGCCGCCGAATTCACCCGACGGCGCACGGGTCACGATGCTGAGCGCGCCGCCCTCTGTGTTGCGGCCGAACAACGTGCCTTGCGGCCCCTTCAACACCTCGATCCGCTCGACGTCGAACAAGGCCGCGTTCAAGCCGTGCTGGCGACCGAGGTAGATGCCGTCGACATAGATGCCGACGCCCTGCTCGCGCGCGGGCTGGTTGGCGTCGAGCGGCACGATGCCGCGGATGCCGATCGTCAGTGCACTCTGCCGCGCCTCGAACGTCGCGACACGCAAGCTGGGTACCGCGCCGTCCGCCAGATCGTACAGGCTCTGGACGTGGCGATCTTGCAAGGCCTTTGTGTTCAGGACGTTGATCGCGACCGGGGTCGATTGCAGGTTGGTCTCGCGCCTGGTCGCGGTAACCACGATGTCGTCCAGCCGCCCCGACGCGCCAGCGGTTGCATCAGGCTGCACCGGCGTGGTTGGTTCAACGGGCGTGGCCGGCGAGGAGTCCGTCACCGCAACAGGCGCCGCCTGGACCGAAACAGGCGAGAGAATTGCCGCAGCGCCATAGAATAGTCGCAGCTTTGCGCCAGAATTAATCAACACCTACCGTCCCCTTGCTTGGCATTTGCCATCATCGGGCGATAGGGCGCTTTGAATTCTCTAGGATGACAGTTTTACGACGGGCGACTACTTGGTTCGATCATGTAGAGATCATTAAAAAAACGAAGCTCTTCGTCGAAACGGGCAGCTTCGACGATGCCTCATGGCATGCGATGCAGCGACGAAGCTGATCCGCAGCGCTCATTGTCACGACGCTTCCACAATGCCGGCGCAAGGGCAGTCGCGAACCCGGAGACTGCCATGATCATCGATCGTCGTTCACTCGTCACCACCGCCATGTTCGGGCTGGGGAGCGCCGCCATCCCCGGCTTCGTCGGCGCCGCCGTGATCGGCGGGGCTACCGGCTTCACCCATTCGGTCGCCAGCGGTGAGCCGGCCGCCGACTCGGTGCTGCTGTGGACGCGGTATGTGCCGGCGGGCGGGGGGCATGTAGAGCTTCGCGCCGAGATAGCGGAAACGCCCACGTTCACGCGCGTCGTGGCGGGTGGCGCGCAGGTCACCGGACCGTGGCGCGATCATACCGCCAAGATCACGCTTGAGGGCCTGCAGCCCGGCCGCGACTATTATTTTCGCTTCATCGCACCCGATGGCAGCTTCTCGCCTGTTGGCCGAACCCGCACACTGCCGGCCGACGGGATAAAGGCGTGGCGCGCGGCGATCTTTTCCTGCTCCAACATGGGTTTCGGCTGGTTCAACGCCTACGGTCACGCCGCAGCGCGCAACGATCTCGACTGCGTCGTCCACCTGGGCGACTATTTCTACGAATATGCGACGGGGAATTATCCGCCTGCCGCGGCTGCGGTGCCCGGTCGCGTGCCATTGCCCGCGAACGAGATCATCCATCTCGCCGACTATCGCCTGCGCTACGCCAGCTACCGCGCCGATCCCGATCTACAGACGCTCCACGCGCGAGTTCCGATGATCGCGCAATGGGACGACCATGAAAGCGCCAACGACAGCTGGGAGGGCGGGGCCGAGAACCACGATCCGGCGAGCGAGGGCGAGTGGAACCCGCGTCGCGCCGCGGCGATCCAGGCCTACCGCGAATGGATGCCCGTCTCGGACGAGCCGTGGAAGGCATATGACATCGGCGGTCTCGCCACGCTGTTCCGCACCGAAACGCGGCTGCTTGCGCGCACCGAGCAGCCCGATGTTGCGCCGTTGTTCAAGCAGGCCGACCCTGCTGCCGCGTTGCGGGCGTTCCGTGACGGCGCGTGGATGGACCCAGCCGCGACGATGATGGGCAGCCAGCAGGAGGTCTGGCTTTCGCACGCGATGCGCGCGTCGGTGCGAAGCGGCAGGCCGTGGCAGGTCGTCGGCTTCGGCACGATCATGGGGCAGACGATGATGCCCGCCGAGGCGACAGCGTGGCTGGGCGGATCGAGCGCGCGTGCGCGCGGCTATGTCGAGAACGGCATCGCGGCGGGTAAGGCGGGGCTGCCGTTCAATTTCGACAATTGGGGCGGCTACCCCGCGGCGCGCGCGCGTTTCCTGCGCTCAGTCCAATCGCTCGGCGGCAACACGATCGTCATCTCGGGCGACAGCCACAATGCATGGGCCTACGACCTGGCGCAGGACGGTCACCCGGCCGCGGTCGAGTTCGCCGGACACAGCGTTACCTCGCCCGGCTACGAGGGCGGCATCGGCACCGATCCGGGTATCGTGGCGGCTGCGCTGGTGCGTGCCAATCCGGAACTGAAATGGTGCAACACGTCGCGTCGCGGGTACATGGCGCTGACGATCGCGGCCGACCGCGTCACCAACGAATGGATCATGGTCGACACGATCAAGCAGCGTACCGCGTCCGCCGCGGTCGGGCATACGGCCACCGTCCGGCGCGGCCGGCCCGTCATGGTGTAACGCGAACGACGCCGATCCGTCATCGCGGTGGCATCGATCGGTCCCGCCATTGTCTCATTCCGGTCGTATCCCCTGTGGCAACAGGGGGAACACAGTGATGAATTATCTTGCTCGCGCGCTCGGCGTCGCGCTGCTCGCCTGCACGTCGACGACCGCGCTCGCGCAATCCTCGACGGTGCCGGAGGCGGAAACCTCGGACAACGACATCGTCGTCACCGCGCAGAAGCGCGAGCAGCGGATCGAGGACGTGCCGGTGACGGTCAGCGCGATTACCGGCGCCCGCATGGCCGACCTCGGCGTCAACTCGCTGTCGGAGGTGGCGCTGTTCGTGCCCGGCCTGCGCATCCAGGAGCAGAGCGCAAACAACCCCGGCTTCGTTATTCGCGGCATTACCTCGGACAGCGGATCGGCCCAGCAGGGCGCGCGCGTCACGCTCTACTATAACGGAATCGATATCTCGCGCTCGCGCGGGGCCTATCAGGACCTGTTCGATGTGTCGCGGATCGAGGTGGTGAAGGGGCCGCAGGCGACGCTATTCGGCACCGCGGCCGCGATCGGCGCGGTCAGCATCATCTCCGCCCCGGCGGAGGCGGGCACCTCGGGCGGCGTCACCGCAACATACGGCAATTTCAACCGTACACAGGTGAGCGGCTTCGTGAATGCGGGCAACGACGTGCTCGCGGGCCGGATCGCATTCGCCTACAAATACCGCGACGGTTATGTCCGCAACATCGCCGGCGATCCTGACGTGCCCAACCAGAACCAAGGGCGCGTGAACCAGGATGACCTGAACGGCCAGGACCAGCGCGGCCTGCGCGGTTCGCTGCGCTGGCACCCCGTCGACACGGTCGATGCGCGCCTCGTCCTGACCTACGACGGACAGCGCAATCCCGGAACAGCGTTCAAGAGCCGCGCCTTTGCACCGACGGGCGGGCAAACCGGTGACTATGGCTATGCCGAACTGTCGGGCTCACCCTTCAGCGCCGCTGTGCTCGGCGCCGCGAAGCTGGGTCTGAAGCGCGACGTCTACGATGCCAACCTGACCGTCGCGGTCGACCTGTCGCCGGGCGTCACCTTCACCACCGTCAACGGTTACCGCCGCTTCAAGAGCAACGAGGTGTTCGATGCCGATGGCGGCCCGGCCTGGTACCTGGAATTCGCCGAGGATGCGCAAGGGCATCAGTTTAGCCACGAGAGCCGGTTCGCGTTCGACGGCGCCGGCTACCGCGCATCGTTCGGCTGGAACGCATTCTTCGAGGACAATCTGCAACGCGTGCCCTTCTCGACCGAGGAAGGGACGTATCTCGCCTGCTCGGTCAGCACGACGTTCGCACCGATCCGCAGCGCATTGAACGCCGCAGGCATTTCGACCGGCACGAACTGCGTCGCGCCCAACGGCACCATCCCTGCGACGCGCGCGACCGCCATCCTGACGCGCGGCGCGGCGACGCAGATCCCGTACGCTTCAGTGTTCACCAATTACGGGCATAACGACAGCTATTCGGTCTTCGCCGACGGAACGCTGATCCCCACCCCGCGGCTGGAGCTGACCGCGGGCGCGCGCCTTCTGATCGAGCGACGCAAGTCAGGCTACAGCTCGGTACAGCCCAATTCGGTGATCCTCCAGGGTCTGGGCGTTCGCAGCAGCCTGCTCGGTACCGCCAATACAGGCGGCGCGGAGTTCATTGCGCAGCGGTCTTTCACCGCCGTGCTGCCGCGGTTCAATGCGCTGTTCCGCGCGAGCGACGGCGTCAATCTGTACGCGACGATCAGCAAGGGGCGGCGCTCGCCGGTGGTGCAGCTCGCCGCACGCGCGGGCACGCCGGTGACGCCGAACCTCCAGATTGTGCCGGACGAGACGGTGTGGAATTACGAAGGCGGCATCAAGGCAAGCGTCGGCGGGCTGACGGGCACGCTGTCGGCCTTCTACCAGACCTACGACGGATTTCAGGTGTCGGTCACCAACAACGGCGTCACGACAACGCAGAGCGCCGGTTCCGCCAAGAACCCTGGCGTCGAGGCGGAGGCCACCTATCGCTTCGGCAATCTGCTGTCGCTGTTCGGCAGCTTCGCCTACATCGACGGCAAGATCGACAAGGGGAACAACGTCGCGGCCAATTACGCCGGCGCGCGGTTCCGCCTCCAGCCGAAGTACACCGCATCGGGCGGCGCATCGCTGCGCGTGCCGGTGGCGCAGGGCGTGCTGTTCTACGCGACCCCCTCGGTCAGCTATCAGAGCAAGGTGTTCTTTGAACTGCCGAACTCCGATGCGATCAGCCAGGGGGGCTATACGCTGGTCAATCTGCGCGCCGGCGTGGAACTGGCGGGTGGGCGCTACCGGATCGGCGGCTTTGCGCGCAATTTGACCAACAAGCGTTACCTGCTCGACGCCGGCAACACGGGCGGAGGGTTTGGCGTGCCGACCTACATTGCGGGCGAGCCGCGCTTCTACGGCGTCGAGGTAGGTGGCAGCTTTTGAAGCGGTTTCCATTCACTCTGGGTCATAGCCGCAGGAGCTGAAGTAATTGGCGCATTCCTGCGGCTGGGAGAGGTCGACCAGCTTGCCGATGGAGTTGAATTCGGGCCTGTAGGGCGGAAGGAAAATGAGGTGGGCGCATGCGCCTCGATCCGAAGCGACCGCGTGTCCCCGCTCTGCGCCTTGGCGGCATAGCCACCCGTGATGCGGCGCTGGTCGGGCCAGCGGATCACCGTCGCGGCCGCCTCTGTCGACCGGAATTTGTGACAAAGATCATGGCAGATCGACGATCAACTGTCTCAAATGCCGTTGTCACCAGCTCCAGCTTATTCGGCTGAGAAGCGGATCGA
>NZ_CAJYVU010000178.1 GCF_913778135.1 uncultured Sphingomonas sp.
TCGAAATCGACATCGGCGATCCACAAATTGCCGTCCTTCCACACCTGCTGGTGCTTCAGGATGGCGGCAGTGCAGGTGTCGTACATGCGCTTGCACGCCGCATCGCCGAACAGCTGCCAGCTGTCCCACAGATATTCGAAGAAGCTGTCGCAATAGGAGCCGACCGTGGTGGTGCGCGACTGCCATTCGCCCGTCAGCACGTTGATCTTGGTCGCGACCAGATCGAGCCGCGAGCGGCGCTTAAACACCGCCACCATCGCCCGGCGCGCCGCGGCGGCGTATTTCGGATCGCCGGTCAGCCGGCTGAGCGTCCCCCATTCGGGCAGATAGGTGGCGATGTCGGCGGGACTGGTAACGGGTTCGCGCGGCGCCCCGGTCCTCAGATTGACGAAGCGGTAGGGCATGCCGGTCGGCGTCGCGAACGCCGGGAGCAGCCGGTCGGCCAGGTCGCGCGCCTTGGCGAGCAGGACCGCGTCACCGCTGGCGAGGTGCGCGGAGAGCAGCCCGCCGACCAGCCGGATCGAGGTTTCGAACACCGACACCTCACCGTCCACGTCCGCGTCGAAACTGGCCTTCACCCACTCGACACCGTCCTGGAACCGCGTGTCCAGCCCCATGAGCCACAACGTATCGAGCGCTTCGATCAGGCTGAGCCCGAGATGGTGCGTCTTGAGCGGAAAGCTGGAGAAGGTGCCGCTGATGGGCTTGATCTCGTCCTTGCCCCAGGCGTGCTGCCGATATTGGTCCCATGCCCATGCCATCTGCGACCTGACGTCATCGGCCAGCGCTCGCCAGTCCGAGCCCGGGCCCGCCTGGGCGTGGCCGGAAACGCCGGCAGCCACCAGTCCGGCAGGAATGCCTAGAATCGTTCGCCTGCTGATGTTCACGTGACCGCCCCTTCCGATGCTTCATCATGACGGTGAGCGGCAGGTGCGTCCATCGCGGCTTTTCGCGCGAACGCTTCCGCTCAATTAGAGAACGTGCGGTTTGCTTGAGGTCGGCGCTCGCGGTAAATCGCGTCGGATCATGCGCTTCGCCCTGCTACGCCTCTTCCTCGCCGGCCTGGCCGGCAGCTTCCTCTTGCCGACAGCGGCATCGGCCACCTCGGCGGATCTCGTGCGATTGGAAAGCGAGCTCAGGGCGTTGGTGGGAGGGCGTTCGGGCGAATATGGCATCGCCGCGCTCGATCTTCGTGACGGGTCGAACGTCGCGGTGAACGGCCATCTGCCCTTCGCGATGGCGAGCACGGTGAAGCTCGCGATCGCCGCCGTCTACCTGTCCGACGTCGATGCCGGTCGCCGAACCCTCTCCGACATGCTCGCTGGCCGCCCCGCGAGCCGGGTTATGGAATTGATGATCGTGCGCAGCGACAATCAGGCCGCCGACCAGCTCCTCGGCGCGGTCGGCGGTCCCGTGGTCGTGCAGCAATGGCTGAACGCGCACGGCTTTTCAGGCATCCGCGTCGACCGGACCATCGCGCAATTGCTCCGCGAGCGCGGCCATCTGGCGGATGTGAAGGATGTCGCCACACCCACTGCGATGGTTGCATTCCTGAGCAGGCTGGAGGACGCGACGGTCCTGACCGCGCACAGCGGCGCCTATCTGTTCGATCTGATGCGCCGCTGCGCGACCGGTACGCGCCGCATTCGCGCGCTGCTGCCGCCGGGCACGACCGTGGAGGACAAGACGGGCACGCTCGACGGCGTCACCAACGATGTCGGGTTCATCACCATGCCCGACGGTCACCGCGTCGCGATCGCGATCTTCGCGCGCGGTGGACGTGATCGCCAGCCCGGCATCGCCGCGGTCGCGCGCCTCGTCTACGACCGCTTCGCCGACAGCACGCGCAACGCACTGTCGGTCTTCATGCAGCTGCGCTGATCTCGCAGCGTTCCGACGCGACCGCAGTACGGATATAACCTACAGCTACCGCTCGCCGTTCTCAGGAACGCCATGAAATCATGCTATTCTGAGAAATTTCCGCCAGTCACACGACAGAAAAATGGATGCCCGACAAGGACTATAACTGTATATCCGCTACAATCCGTCCGCATCCGCTTCCTCTCTGTAGTTCGCTCCCGCTTACCCTACCCTGTTCCGCATATGTCCGTTGACCTCCGCCTCGTTCCGCGAGATAGTGTGGGAACAGGTGGAGGTACGTTGTGCGTCTGACCGCACTATCCGTGAAGAATGCGAAGCCTGGTCGGCATGGTGACGGGGACGGATTGTACCTTCTGGTCAAACCATCCGGCGCCAAGTCATGGCTACTTCGCATCCAGGCGGACGGCAAACGGCGGGACGTTGGCCTAGGGTCAGGACTCGTTGATCACAGCCAGAAGATGACGGTGGCAGCGAGGGCGACGGCAGAGAAGAAGGCGATGGGGCAGCGGTCGTAGCGGATCACCGTCGCGGCCGCCTCTGTCGACCGGAATTTGTGACAAAGATCATGGCAGATCGACGATCAACTGTCTCAAATGCCGTTGTCACCAGCTCCAGCTTATTCGGCTGAGAAGCGGATCGA
>NZ_CAJYVU010000179.1 GCF_913778135.1 uncultured Sphingomonas sp.
GGGTGAGATGCGAGAGAGACGGCGGACATGTCGAGCGGCTCCGATAGGCTCGCACCCGTGCGGCGGTGCGATCGATCGGCGGTTAGGGCAGCAATGGTAAGCAAAGCGGTAACGATGCCCGGAAGCGCGTCTGCTCCGATCAGTTGATGCTGGCGATCAGCGCGCTTAACTGGCGACGCCCGAGGTCGTTGACCGAGATGTTGGTGCGCGACGCCGCGGCCTTCTGACCCACCGTGCGCAGCAGCGTCGCCTGGTAGCTGGCGCAACCGGCGCTCTCGGCCGTGCGCAGGCAAACGGTGCTGCCGTCCATCGCAGTACGGGTGATGACGGCGCGCGACGGGATGGCGCGTCCGGTGTCGGCCTGTGCGCTGCCAGCCAGCGTGGCGGCGACGGCTGCGGCGGCGATGAGCGTCTGGCGGATCATGGTTCGGCTCCGTGGTATTTGGTGGTGGGACGACTGACGCCCTCTTGATGGTCCGCTTCTGCCCGGTTGGACGGGTGCGCGATATTACCCCTTGGGGTCAGGTTCAGGCGGCGCGGGTCAGCGCGCTCAAGCCGCGGGTGAGCACCTCCGGCAGGTCATCGCCGACACAGCCCGCCACCGCCTGTTCGACATCGGCCGCGGCATCGGCGAGCGGCGAGGTACCGCTTGCCGCCAGCGTGCGCAGGTGCGCCGAAATCTCGATCAGCGTCGCTTCCTCAAGTGCGCCGGTGCGGATCAGCCGCGACAGGGTTTCCAGCACGTCCTTGCAGTCGGGGGTCGTCGCCCTGCCCCAGCGGTCGAGCACCTGCTGCAGCTCGGCGAGGCGCAACGGCTTGGCGAGGTGCGCCTGCATTCCCGCCGCCAGGCACAGGTCGATGTCGTCGGCATAAGCGTTCGCGGTCAGCGCGACGATCGGCAGCGTCTCGGGTGCATGTCCGGCAGCACGCAGCCGACGCGTCGCCTCAAGCCCGTCGACCTCGGGCATCTGCATGTCCATCAGCACGAGTGCGAACGGGTCGCCCGCCGCCTGCGCCTCTGCCACTGCGGCAACTGCCGCGGCGCCGTCCGCCGCGACGACGCAGCGCGCGCCCAGCCGCTCGAGCATTGCCGAGGCGAGCATCTGGTTGATCTCGTGATCCTCAGCCAGCAACACGCGAATATCAGGCGATCCGCCACGGGCCGGCAGCGCGAGCGGCGCGACAGCCGGCGTCGTCGCGGCTTCCGCGGCGATCAGCGGCACGCGCAGAACGAAGGAGCTACCCTCGCCCGGCACAGACTCCAGCCGCAGCGAACCCCGCATCAACCGCGCGAGCTGCGCACCGATCGCGAGGCCGAGACCCGACCCACCGAAGCGCCGCGCGGTCGAGGTGTCCGACTGCGTGAATTTGTCGAAGATGGCGGCGTGGCGCGCCGGATCGATCCCGATCCCGGTGTCGCGAACCTCGATCTCCAGCCACGCGCCGTCATCGTCGCTGACGGCGTTGGCACGAAGCGCAACCGAGCCTGCGTCGGTGAACTTGACCGCGTTGCCGAGCAGATTGAGCACGATCTGGCGCAGTCGCAGCCCGTCGCCCTCGACGCGCGCGGGCACTGCGTCGGCGACCTCGCACGTGAGCGTCAGCGACTTCTGTTCGGCGAGCGGCGCCATCAGCTTCGCGCACCCGCGCAGCGCATGACGCAGGTCCACGGGTTCGGCCGCTATCTGCATCTGCCCCGCATCGATCTTGGACAGGTCGAGGATATCGTTGAGCAGCCGCATCATCGCCCGGCCTGAGTCGGCGATCACCTGCACGCGGGCGCGCTGCGCCGGCTCGAGCTTGCCATCCAGCAGGAGCTCGGTCGCGCCTATTACCCCGTTCATCGGCGTGCGAATCTCGTGGCTCATGTTGGCGAGGAAGGTCGCCTTCGCCGCGCCCGCAATCTCGGCGGCATCGCGTGCCGCGGCGAGCTGCAATTCCAGCTCTTTCCGCCCGGTCACGTCGCGGATCGAGATGATGATTTCCTGCGCCGCACCCGTTGCGGGATTGCGGACCAGTCCGCAATTCGCCTCCAGCCACCGCCACGTGCCCGGACGATCGACGGGTTCGGAGCGATAGCTGACCACCATCTTGTCGATGATCCCGCGCGCGAGGTCCTGATACGCACTGCGCACGATCGCGTCGTCGTCCGGGTGAAAGCGTGACAGCATCGACGCGCCCAGAAGCTGTTCCGGCGGTGCCCCGATAACATCGCGCACCGACGGCGACGCATAGAGGCACGTGCCGTCGAGCGTCAGGCGGAACACCGCATCGGTGGCGTTGCTGGCGAGCAGGCGCAGCTGGTTCTCGCTGTCGGCAAGCGCCGCGGCGGCAAAGGTGCGCTCGCTGATGTCAATCGTCACGCCGATGTGACCGACCGGGCAGGCGAACAGGTCGCGCTCCACCGCGCTCATCGCATCGGCCCAGATTTGCGTTCCGTCAGCGTGCACGAAGCGGAACTCTCCGCGGTAGTTGCCGCTGGTTGCCGCGGTCGCCTGCCAGTCGGCGAACACCTTCGCGCGATCGTCGGGGTGAACCGCATTCGCCCAGCCGTCCCCGGCTGCCTGCTCGGGCGTTTGCCCCGCGAGCACATACCAGGCGCGGTTGGCGTAGGTGAGCGCGCCTTTCGCATCGGTGCGGAAAATGCCGACGGGCGCCAGATCGGCGAGGGTCTGGAAACGACGTTCGCTCTCGCGCAGCGCCTGTTCGAACAGCAGGCGGTCGGTTACGTCGTTTAGCGAGCCGACGGTCGACTGCGGCACGCCGTGCTGATCGAACAGGATGCGCGCACTCACGTCGACGTGGCGGATCGCGCCGTCACGACGGATGATGCGCAACCGCCCGACCTGCCCCTCCAGCGTACGTGCGACGAAGCGCTGCTGCATCTCGGCCAGGATCGGCAGGTCGGCGGGATGGACCGCGTCACGAACATGCGAGCCGAGCGCCTGCGCGACCGGCACGCCCGTCAGCTGCTCCCACGCAGGATTGAGAAACGACCAGCGGCCATCCGCGTCGATCCGGTAGAGCACCTCCTGCATGTTCGCGAGCATCGCGTGCGCATTGTCGTTGCGCGTGCGCAGGTCGTTTTTGGCCCGTTCCAATCGCTTCAGAATCGCGGCGATCGGCAGCCCCATGCTGAAATTCACGGCGAGAAACAGCTGCAGCACCAGCATACGCCCGTGTGCCCCGCCCTGCGTGAGCATGACAGGACCGATCCCGACGTAGGTGGCAAGCGACGCGATCACCGCCAGGATCGCAACGGTGATCGCCGCTCCAACCGCGCCAAGCCGAAACGCCGCGATCATGACAACTGGTCCGGTCACGAACAGCAAGGGGTAGCGCGACTGCGAGAACAGCAGCACGGCGAGGATGAACGCAGCGCCGCCGAACGCGGCCATCTCACGGCGGCGCACGAGCACGTCGTTGTTCTTGCCGGTCACCGCGTCGTGGAAGACGCAGACGAGCGGCGTCAGCAAGACGAGGCCAAGCGCATGCGCCCCGGCCCAGGTCAATCCCGTCACCAGCGCGAATGCAGCACCAGCCGACCAGAATGCGCCGACGATCAGCGGCGACAGCGTGAGCGGCGTCAACGCCGACAAGAGGGTGAAGCGGCCGAGCTGGCGCAAACTGTCGAGCCCGGGCGCGCGCCCGACCCGCTGCATGCCGACCACGACGAACAACACCTCCGCCATGTTGATCGTCGCGCGCACGGCGATCTGCGGCATGCTCAAGCCGGTGCTGAACAGCGCCGCGACCAGCAACGCCGCGCCGCTCATGCCAAACAGCCGCCATCTGATCGTCCACGACTGGATCAGCACGCCGACGAGCAGTGCGTTTGGCAACCACACGATTGCCACCGGCGAACTGTCGCGAGCGAGCGCCAGACACAGCCACGCGACGATGCCGAACACGGCAGCGAGGGCGAGATCGACGGCGAGCGAGCGCGATAGCCGGACGGGGATCATGATCCGGACCTAGCCGCCGGTGGTTAATGAGCGGCTAACGCACTCTTTTCACTCATGCATAAGTGTAGGGACCACCCTCCTCGAGCGCCTTCTGATAGGCCGGGCGCGCGTGAATTTTCTCCAGCCACGCGATCGTGTTGGGTCGGCTCTTGTCCAGCCCGCCGCGGCTGCGCGCCGCCTCGAGCGGAAAACTCATCATGATGTCGGCGGCGCTCAGTTGATCGCCCGCGAACCAGGGACGGCCGGCGAGCGACTGTTCGACAAAGTCGAGGTGGACATCGATCATCGGCTGGATACGCCGGGTCGCGGGCTTGCCCATCAACGGTATGCGGCCGAGCACCAGCTTGAGCAGCAGCGGCGGCATCAGCGACCCTTCGGCATAATGCAGCCAGAAACGATAGGAGAGCGCATCGTCGCGCTTCGCTGGCGCGCCGAGCCTGCCGTCCGCCTTGTCGACCAGATATTCGACGATCGCCCCTGTCTCGGCGATCACGCGGCCACCATCATCGGTGTCCTCGATGACGGGTGATTTGCCGAGCGGGTGAACCCGGCGCAGCTCGGGCGGCGCGAGCATCGTCTTCTTGTTGCGCTCGTACCGTTTCACCTCGTGCGGCAGGCCGAGTTCCTCCAGCATCCACAACACACGCTGCGAACGGGAATTTTCGAGATGGTGGACGATGATGGTCATGCGTGCTCCCCTGCGGCGCGGGCGGTCCAGATCCAGGCCGATGCCGGCATCGTGACGCGCCCAGAAACGGCATAACGCGCGAGCCGCGTTCTGATCCGATCGAGCAGGTCGCGGCGCGCATCGTCAGCTGCCGCGCGGATCGCCGCCGCAGCGGGACCGATCCTTCCGAAGAAGTCTAACGCGTCGGCGAGGGCGTCCTCGTCGCTCGCCCCTTCGCCCGCGACATAATCGAAGTCCGCCTGCTCCACCGCGAGGACCTTCCAGCCCGCATGCGCCAACACGTCGGCAACAAAGGCGCTGTCGGCGAAGGCGAACGGTCCGGGCGAGTAACTTGTACCTTCCCACACCGGCGCGCCGATCGCATGATCGAGCACGTCCACCCACCGGTTCTCACCTCGGGCGCGGAAGCAGGAGAAGACCAGCGGTGCGCCGGCGACTGCGCTGCGACGCAGGTGACTGAACGCGGCACGCGGATCGTCGAAGAACATGACGCCGTGGTGCGAGAAGATCAGGTCGAGCGGCGGCACCACCAAGGTCAAGGCATCGCCGGCGATGAAGCGGGAATTACTCAGCGGGTGGCGTTCGGATGCGATCGCCACCATCGGCGCGGAGAGATCGACCCCCGTTACCGACGCTAGCGGACGCGCCTGCGCCACGGCAGCGCTCGTGCTGCCGACGCCGCAGCCCAGGTCCATAAACCGACCCTCAGCGGGTGCGACTGCGAGGATCGCGCGGGCAAGCTGCGGGGCCAGGTGCGAGAAACTGCGCTCCGTTCGTCGCCACTCTTTCGCCCAAACGTCGCCAACCTTTCCGGTCCAGTCGCCCGCGGCGGTCATCTACGCCCCCCTCTTCCGCTGATTCGCGCCCGAACCTCAAACACGAACGGCTCGCCATTGCTGACGAGCCGCGCGTAATTGCTTATCGGGATCGTTCCGGATCAGATGTCATCGTCTTCCGACGGTCCCGCCATCATCTCCTCCGCCACCGCCTCGGTACGCGCGCGGATCGCTTTTTCCAGGCGGTCGGCCATTTCCTTGTTGTCGCGCAGGAAGTTCTTGGCGTTCTCACGCCCCTGCCCGATCCGCACGCTGTCGTAGGAGAACCAAGCGCCCGACTTCTCGACCAGCCCGGCCTTGACGCCCAGATCAAGAATTTCCCCGATCTTGGAGATGCCCTCGCCATACATGATGTCGAACTCGACCTGCTTGAACGGCGGCGCGACCTTGTTCTTCACGACCTTCACGCGGGTCGCATTGCCGGTGACCTCGTCGCGGTCCTTGATCGCGCCAGTGCGGCGGATGTCGAGGCGGACCGAGGCGTAGAATTTCAGCGCATTGCCGCCTGTCGTCGTCTCCGGGTTGCCGTACATCACGCCGATCTTCATGCGCAGCTGGTTGATGAAGATCACCATGCAGCGCGAGCGGCTGATCGAGCCGGTCAGCTTGCGCAAGCTCTGCGACATCAGACGCGCCTGCAGACCGACGTGGCTGTCGCCCATCTCACCCTCGATCTCCGCACGCGGCACGAGCGCCGCGACCGAATCGACCACCAGCACGTCGATCGCATTCGAGCGCACCAGCGTGTCGGTGATTTCCAGCGCCTGCTCGCCCGTGTCGGGCTGCGACACGATCAGCTCGTCGATATTGACGCCCAGCTTCTTGGCGTAGACGGGATCGAGCGCGTGCTCGGCATCGACGAACGCGGCGGTGCCGCCGTTCTTCTGCGCTTCCGCGATGACGTGGAGCGCGAGCGTCGTCTTACCCGAGCTTTCCGGGCCGTACACCTCGATCACGCGGCCGCGCGGCAATCCACCGACGCCGAGCGCAATGTCGAGCCCGAGCGATCCGGTGGAGATCGCCTCGACCTGCATCGCTTCCTTCTGCCCGAGCTTCATCGCCGAACCCTTGCCGAACGCACGGTCGATCTGCGCGAGTGCGGCGTCGAGTGCCTTTTGACGGTCGTTAGTCGCGGTTGCCATGCCGGTATCGATCACCTGAAGTTTTGCGGCCATTGCCGATCCCTTTCGCTAGAGCACCCGCGCACGACGTTCAACGCGTTCCTGCTCATGTACACA
>NZ_CAJYVU010000180.1 GCF_913778135.1 uncultured Sphingomonas sp.
GGTGGTTTCCTGCGCCATCGCGCCCATCGGTGCGATCAGCGCAACCGCCGCCACACCCCACAACAGGTTGTTACGCATCGTCAATGTTCCCCTTGAGAGCCCCGGCTCTGCAGCATTCGGCGAGCCATGCCGTTGCTGCGCCCCTGCCGCAGGAATATTGCGCTTCGGTTACAGCAGCGAGTCTATTCACGCGCGGTGATCACGTGACGCTGGCTGCGTTGCAAAAAGGTAACATCGCGTGTGCCGTCGCGCGGTTGCCGGCCGTCGAAGAGATGCTTAGTCCGCCGCTGCGACGATCGCCTGCCAGCCGGCTTCGTCGATCACGCGGATGCCCAGATCGGCGGCCTTCTTCGCCTTCGATCCCGCGCCCGGCCCTGCCACCACCAGGTCGGTCTTCGCCGACACCGATCCGGCGACCCGCGCGCCGAGTTTTTCCGCCTGCGCCTTCGCCTCGTCGCGCGATATCGTCTCCAGCGTGCCGGTGAACACGACCGTCTTCCCGCTCACCTCCGACGCGCGCGTCTCGACCACGAATGGCGGTGATGCAACCTCGCCGAGCAGATCGTCCCACACTGCGCGATTGTGTGGTTCGTGGAAGAAGTCGGCGAGTGCGTGGCCAACCGCGGCACCGACATTCTCCACCCCGATCAAGGCGGCGATCGCCTTGTCGACGCGCGCGGCGTGGCGCGCCTCGCTCTCGCCGATGACCGGCGGCGTGGCGTCGCGCAGCGCGATCACCTCGTCGGCCAGAGCAGCAATCGCGGGCAGGGTGACGTAATGCTTCAACAGATCGCGCGCGGTGATGATGCCGGTGTGGCGGATGCCGAGCCCGAACAGCAGTCGTGCGGCGTCGGGCGCGCGGCGCGCCTCGATCGCCGCGAGCAGCGCGTCGACCGACTTCGCCTGCCAGCCATCGCGCGTCGTCAGTTCGTCGCGGTGCTCGCCCAAGCGGAAGATGTCGGCCGGCTCCGCGATCCAGCCGAGATCGATCAGCTCGACCAGCGTCTTCTCACCCAGCCCGTCGATGTCGAGCGCGCCGCGGCTGACGAAATGCTTCAACCGCTCCAGCCGCTGCGCCGGGCAGATCAGCCCGCCAGTGCAGCGCACGTCGACTTCGCCCTCCTCAGCCACCGCCTCGCTGCCGCAGATCGGGCAGTGTGTCGGGAAGAGCCACGGCGCGCGTGCGTCGTCGCGCGACAGATTCTCGACGATCTGCGGGATCACGTCGCCCGCGCGCTGCAGCACGACGCGGTCGCCCGGGTGGACACCCAGCCGCGCGATCTCGTCGGCGTTGTGGAGCGTCGCATTGGTCACCACGACGCCGCCGACGGTGACCGGCTCCAGCCGCGCGACCGGGGTCAGCTTGCCGGTGCGACCGACCTGGATGTCGATCGCGTTGAGCGTCGTTTGCGCGCGCTCGGCGGGGAACTTGTGCGCGATCGCCCAGCGCGGTGCGCGCCCGACGCTGCCCAGCCGCTCCTGCCAGTCGAGCCGGTCGAGCTTGTAGACGACACCGTCGATGTCGAACGGGAGATCGGCGCGCGCCGTCTCGATCGCGCGGTAGACCGCCAGCGCCGCCTCGGTCGTGTCAACGCGCGCGAAGGCGGCGGCTATCGGGAAGCCCCAGCCGCGCAAGTCATCGACCAGCCCGCTCTGCGTGGTCGCGGGCAGCGCGCTCGCCTCGCCCCAGCCGTGCGCGAGGAAGCGCAACGGGCGCGTTGCGGTGACGGATGCGTCCTTCTGCCGGAGCGAGCCCGCGGCGGCGTTGCGCGGATTGGCGAACTGGCGCGCTTCCTTGCCCGCCGCCTCAGCCTCGGCGAGCAGGCGCGCGTTCAATGCGGCAAAGGCGGCCTTCTCCATGTATACCTCGCCGCGCACCTCGAACACGTCGGGCGCATCGGCGGGGAGCGTCTGGGGAATGTCGGCGATCGTCGCGACGTTGGCGGTCACGTCTTCCCCGACTGCGCCGTCGCCGCGGGTCAGCGCCTGAACGAGGCGGCGATGCTCGTAGCGCAGCGAGCACGACAGGCCGTCGATCTTCGGCTCGGCGGTGAGCACGACGCGCTCGTCGTCGGCGAGGCGAAGGAAGCGGCGCACCCGCGCGACGAAATCTGCCACGTCTTCGTCGGAGAAGGCGTTGTCGAGGCTCATCATGGGTCGCGCGTGCGCGACCTTGGCGAGGTGTCCGGCAGGTGCTGCACCGACCTGCCGGCTTGGGGTGTCGGCGCGCACCAGCGTAGGAAAAGCCGCCTCGATCGCGCGGTTGCGGCGTACCAGCGCGTCGTAGTCCGCGTCGCTGATCTCGGGTGCGTCGTCGGTATGATAGAGCGCGTTGTGGCGCGCGATCTCGCCCGCCAGCCGCTCCAGCTCGGCAGCGGCATGGTGCTCAGTCGTGGGCAGCGCAGGCTCGGTCATGCCAGCCGGGTTAAGCGGCGCGGTGGCGAGCGTCCAGCCGGTTCAAGGCCGGCCGGGCGCCACGCACTCGCTCAGGCGGCGGCGAGCTTGTCCGCCGTCGCGTCCGCCAGGCTGGTGCCGTCGAGGATGCGCGCGGTTTCGTCGCGCACGCGCATCATCGCGGCGCGGATCTCGCAGTCGATCTCGCTCTTGCAATCCTTGCACGGGCGATAGGCGGTGCGACTGACGCAGGGAACGAGCGCCAGCGGCCCCTCGATCACGCGGATGATCTCGCCGAGCGAGATCAGATGCGCCGGTCGCGACAGCACGTAGCCACCCATCTTGCCGCGATAGCTGTGGAGCAGTTGCGCGTCGCGCAGGTCGGCCAGGATCAGCTCGAGGAACTTGCGCGGTACAGTCGCTTCCGCCGCGATGCGCGTCATCGCAATCGGCGGCGAGCCGGCAGGCGCGCGCGCGAGGAACAGCATCGAACGAAGGGCGTAGCGCGAACGCTGGGTGAGCATATCCCACTATATCCACGGACAATGTGGCATGCACGTGGCACCGGGCGGCAATGGCGATGCATCAACCCGTACGTACGGGCTTTCACAACCGCGCGACCGTGCCTATATCGATCGTGCCGGGTTCTACCCGGATATGGCGATAAAGTGCGGCGTAGAATAGACGCAGCGGACCCGGGGGC
>NZ_CAJYVU010000181.1 GCF_913778135.1 uncultured Sphingomonas sp.
TCGACACTGCGACGATCTCGGTCACGACACCCTTCTCCTTCAGGCGGATCGCTTCCTCGACCGCAATCTCGTCGAAGGGGTTCATGCTCATCTTGACGTTGGCGAGGTCAACCCCCGACCCGTCCGCTTTCACACGCGGCTTCACGTTATAGTCAAGCACGCGCTTGACCGGGACGATTACCTTCATTCGCTTTCTTCCGCTCCGACCGGCACCCGGCACGATCATTCACGCCGCGTCCTACCTTGGCCTACTTCGAAGATCGACGCCCCCGCCCTCATATCGCAGCGGCGATTGCCCGCGTTCAAGCCGCGAACAAAGCGGGCTTGGTTTTGGGGATAGGCGTCGAGCCCCACGAGCTTACGCAAAACATGGGGTTCAAGCGTTCTCCGCGGTCCAGCGTTCGCGCAGGTAGGACGCGGCCAGCACTTCTACAGCAGCTTCGCTGCTTGAGCGTCATGACTACCGCATTCGCCTCGATTCGCTCGCGCAGAATGCCCGCGGTCCTGCGACGGATCGCGCTCTGCTCGAACGCCGCTCCCGCCGCCCAGTCCGGACCTGCGCGCGTAGCCACGGCCAACACTTCGTCAAATTAGGCGATCGACGCATGCGCAAATCAACCAGCACGGCGCCCGTTGCCGAAAATTCCATTGGCTCGCTCATGCGGCCCCGCTCCCACCGCTATGAAGCGGCCGTCGATACAAGGACGGCTCGGTGTATCGGCGATCGTCCTCGACGCTCGAGAATTGCCGGTCAGCTGACGAGAAAGCCTCCGTCGACGGGCAGGCTGACGCCGGTGATGTATGACGCTGCGTCGGCAGCAAGAAACAGACACGCGGCAGCGATCTCGCGCGGGTCGGCGACGCGGCCGAGCGGCATGCGCCCAGGCCCCGTCATCGGCCCGCCCAGCGACAGGCCGTCTGCCTTCATCTGCTCGGTCGCGGCCTTCGCCCCCTCGGTCGCGACACCGCCCGGCAGCACCGCGTTGATGCGGATGCCGTCGCCCGCCGTCTCGATCGCCATCGATCGGGTGAGATTGATGACAGCTGCCTTGGAGGCTCCGTAGTTCGCGTTGTTGGTCACCGCTGCGCGCTCGCCGCTGATAGACGCGACGTTGACGATCGCGCCGCCGCGCCCTCCGGCCTTCATCGCCTTGATCGCTTCTCGCATGACGAGGAACGTACCGCGTGTGTTGACCGCGTGGAGCGCATCCCACTGCGCCGCCGTCATGCTGAGAAAATCGCGCTTGGGGAAGATCGCAGCGACATGGACGACGGCGTCGAGCCGGCCGAAGTCGCGCACGACCTGCGCGGTGGTCGCCGTCACCGCGTCCTCGTCCGAGACGTCGCATGGATACGCGATCGCCTCGGGCAGCATCGCCGCGACCGCCTCCGCACCCCCGGCATCGATGTCGCTGACCGCCACGCGGGCACCTGCCGCGGTGAACAACTCGCATACCGCCCGGCCGATCCCCCGCCCGCCCCCGGTCACCAGGATGGTTCGGTCATGAAAGCCATACAGCTGAGCCAAGTCGATCATGAAATCCTCGCACGCGGGAGCCACACCCGTCCTGCGACGGCTTCCACGGCATCGTCACGTACTCCCGACATACATCGCCCTTCCGATGTCTGGTTCGCGTGCCGCTGGCCATGGTTGACCTGCGCTGCCGCGGGGACAACGCTTGGTAGCGACCACAGGAGACCCAGATGGCCGCCGCCGTCCGCTCGCCCGTCCCCGGCCACGTCCCCGACGACCTCGTTGTTGATTTCGACGGCTATCGCCCCGGCGACGACGACAGCTATCACCTCCCCTATGCCCGGCTGCGCGAGGTCGGAGTGCCCGACATCTTCTGGTCGCCCTTTAACGGCGGCCATTGGGTCCTCACGCGGCGCTCTCATCTGGCGGAGGCATTCGGCGATGCGTCTCGCTTCACCTCAAGCGAGGGCGCATCGGTCGACCCGATCGAGCTGCCGGATCGCCCGCGCCTCGTCCCGATCGAGGCCGATCCGCCGCGCCAACAGGCATTTCGCAAGCTCTTCTCTCCTGCCTTCGTCGCGACCGCCCTCAAGGCGCGCGAGGCCGAGGCACGCACGCTGGCGGTCGAATTGATCGAGCGCCTGCAACCGCGCGGTCGTTGTGAATTCGTGACTGAGTTCGCGCAGCACCTGCCGATTCGCATCTTCATGAACATGGTCAACCTGCCCGAAGCGGATCGCGAAACGCTGCTTCCGCTTGCCGCCGCACAGGTTCAGGCCGACGCGCCGAAGGCGGAGAAGCTGGCCCTCCTTTTTGAATATGCCGGTCGCCGCGTCGCCGAACGCGCTGCCAATCCCGGCGACGACCTCATCAGCAAGATTGCGACCGCCGAGATCGAGGGGAGACCGATCGCGATGCACGAGGCGGTGGGCGTCACGACGCTGCTGCTGATCGGCGGACTTGATACCGTCGCCTCGATGATGGGCCACATCATGCAGCATCTGGCGACCAATCCCGAGGACCGGCACCTGCTCGCCGCCGATCGCGGGCTTTCCGCGGCGGCGACCGAAGAATTCCTGCGCCGGTTCGCGCTGACCAACCCGGGCCGGACCGTGACCTCGGACATCGACTTTCACGGCGTCCGGATGCGGGCGGGTGACAAGATCATGCTAGCAACGCCGTTCGGCGCGCTGGACCCGCGCGACTATGCCGATCCGCTCGCTGTCGATTTCACGCGCAAGTCGAACACCAAGACCACCTTTGGCGCAGGTCCGCACGTATGTCCGGGATCGATGCTTGCTCGAGCGGAGATCAAGATCCTGCTCGAGGAATGGTTGCCGCGCATCCCCGATTTCGTGCTCGACGCGGCCGACCCGCCGCGCATTCGCACCGGCGTGAACGGTAGCGTCGAACATCTGCCGCTCGTCTGGTGAAGGAAGTCGCATCATGAACATTTCGCTTGAGACCACCGTTCGCGAGCTTGCCGACCGCCAGCAGATCGAAGCGGCGTTGCTGCGTTATTGCCGCGGGATTGATCGGCGGGACAAGGCGCTGATGCTTTCCGCTTATCATTCTGACGCGATTGACGATCACGGCGTCGTTGTCCTGGAAGCGGAAGCGTTCTGCGACTGGGCGATCGAATTTCACGATACGCACAACGGGGTAACCCATCACGCGATCAGCAACCTGACGATCGAACTTGACGGCGATACGGCGCATTCGGAATGCTATTACACCTATATGGGCACCGTGCCCGGCGGTCCGACACAATTGTGCTTTGGCCGCTACGTCGACCGGCACGAACGTCGCGACGGGCGCTGGGCGATCGCCGCACGCCTCTGCTTCAACGAATCGGTCAACGAGATGTCGCCAGCGATCCTGCCCGAGGATTATCGCCGGCTGATGACGAGCAACGGCCCGCAGACGACGGATCGCACCGACGCCTCCTACCGACGCCCGCTGATGATCGATCCCGCACGGCTCGCCTGACGGATCATCACGCCGAGGGAAACATACCTCCGTCCAGAAACAGCGTCTGTCCGGTCATGTAGCGCAGATAGTCGGAGCAGAGCGCGACCGCTCCCTCGCCGATGTCGCGGCGTGGCTGGCCCAGATCGCCTAGCGCGAACTTGCGCTTGTACGCCGCCTCCATCGCCGGGAACTGGCCGAAGAAGGCCCGGGTCACCTCGGTTGCCGCGGCGGGCGAGATTGAGTTGACGGTGATCGCATCTGGCCCCCATTCGCGCGCCAGCGACTTGATGAAGCCGCGCAGCGACGCCTTCGACGCGGAGTAGATCGCGTTCATCGCCGCCCCGTGATAGCCGAAGTTGGACGTCATCACGACGAATCGCCCGCGACCCGACGCTTTCAGGTACGGATGTCCGGCCTGCGCAAGGGAAAGCGCACCACCCAGCGTGATGTCCGCCTGCCGTCGCCAGCCCGCTTCGTCGCTGTCGACCGCGGGCATGGGATAGGCGGAGTCGGGCGCAGCGGCATTGTGAACGATGATGTCGATTCCGCCGAATTCGGCGGCGAGCTTTTCGACGCCGACCAGTACGGAAGTGCGGTCCGTCACATCCATCGGGAGCACCAGACTTCGGGCGCCGCCCTCCGCCTCTATCAGCCGTGCGGTTTCCTCCCCCGTGTCGGGGCGGCGCACCGCGATCCCGACGTGTGCGCCCGCCGCGGCAAGCGCACAGGCGAGATCACGGCCGATGCCGCCGCCCGCCCCGGTAACAAGCGCGATCCGTCCGTTCAGAGGCTTGTTCATGGGAGCATCCATTCGCCGCCATCCACCATCACGGTCTGACCCGTCACACCGCCGGCATCCTGCCCGGCGAGCATCAGGGCAGTTCGGGCGACATCCGCCCAATCGGGTCGCCTGCCGAGCGGGGGCGTGTATTCGCCAAGTTCGCACTGCTCCGGAATATCGCCGTAGCCAATATCCGGGAACATCAGTGGCGCGGTCACCGAAACCCAGTTGAGCCGCCAGCTGTCGCCCCATTGCCGTGCGAGCGCCTTCATCAGCCCGCGCTGCCCTTCCGTCGCCGTGGCCAGCGCCGCGTGATTGGCGGCGCCCGTCATGCCGATGCTGGCGCCGAGCAGCACCACCGAGCACGAACGCCCGGCGAGCGCGTCGCGCAGCCCTTGCAGAACCTCGAGCAACCGCAGCTGAGGCTCGTCGGCGCAGCGCCGCCAGTCATCCGGGGTCCAGTCGAGCAGCGGCCGTGCCGCGCCGCGATCCGCGGGCGCGAACGCGACGATCGCCACACGAGCATCATCCAAAGCCTCGGCAAAGGCTGTGCGAAGGTTGGCGCGCGATACCGCTTCGGAGCGTACCACGCGCACGCCCGCACCTTGATCGCGCAGCGCGTCGGCGAGCAGGCCACTGCCATCCCCCAGGCCGTGAGTATAGAGAACCAGTTCGGGACCAGGTTCAGCCATTATCATACCTACCCATCTGCCGCCGAGCCGTTGGCTCATCGTGAAACGATAGCGCAGGCCGGCCGGTGAACAATCGGCCGATATTACCCATCACAAGGACGATGATGGCGCGGCACGGCGCAGGCCCCCGCGAATGTGATGAGGATTATCCGCCGAGTGCCGCGAATGCCGGCGCCAGCAGCGCTCGCGTCTCAACCAGCACGGCGGCCGCCATGTCGAGATCCTGACCAGTCCAGCTGGCGGCCAACCCACCGCAAGTAAGCGCCCATTGCACGGAAGGCTCGGATCCCGTCTCGAACAGCGGCACTGCCACCGCTGTGTAGCGTCCGTCGAGAATGTTTCCCAACCGCACCGCGCCATCGCGTGCAAGCGCCGCGACGGCGTCGTCGATCCGCGTCCGGTGCCGCTCGCGTCGCGCCGCATCGCGATAGTCGATCGCGCTGATCGCCGCTTCACGAGCGGGGGGCGGCAGCGCCGCCAGAACTGCCAGCCCCGCGGAAACCGTGTCGATGGGTGCACGCCACCCGACGGGCTGATCGCGAACCACGAAGTCGCCGTTGAGCTGCTCCACCGCCACCATTTCGGCACCCTGCCGCATGCTCAACGTCGTGCTTCCGCCGGTTTGATCGAGGAGCCGCTGCATATAGGGCAGCGCGAGCGCAGGCGCATCGAGGCCGCGCGCGGCGGCATAGCCGAGTGTCAACGCCGGCGCGCCGATACGCAGCCCTGCACCGCCTGGCGCCCTCACCAGGAACCCGCACTCGATCAGCGTATAGCAGAGCCGCCAGACAGTGGGCTGGCTAAGCCCCGTTCGCCGCGCGATTTCGGCTGTGGTCAACTCGATTTTGGGGCGATCGAAGCACCGCAGCACCGACAGGCCGCGTGCAAGCGCGCTGACGAATTGACGGTCTTCGTTGCCGGCAGATGCCAATTGCTGCTCCATGCTTTGACTCCCGTCAGCAACCTTGTTATGTCAACTCGCATAGCGATTAAGCTATTCACAGAGCGAATAGAGAGGTTGCCATGGACTTTCAAGACACCCGCGCCGTCTCGGCTTCCAGCGACGCCATCGATTGGCCGATGCACCGCGTTTCGCGCGACGATGGCTGGCGGCCGCCCGCCGGCACGCGCATCGTCTCGGTCGACGACCACGGCATGGAGGAAATGCATCTGTGGGAGAACCGGCTGAAGGGGGCGGACAAGGATCGCGCCCCGAAGCTGTGGCGCGGCGATGACGGCAAGTTCCACATGGAAGTCGACGGCATGAACTATGACGTCCCGGGCCTCGACTCAGACGTGGGCGAAGGGCGTCCGGGCATGTGGGACCGCGACGAACGCCTGAAGGACATGGATGCAGAGGGCATCGACACCTCGCTGTTCTTTCACTCTCGCGCAATGTCGCTGGTGCGGATGGAGGACAAAGCGTTCTTCACCCGTTGCATGGACGTCTATAACGAGTGGCTTGGCGAATATTGTTCGATCGCGCCCGACCGCCTCGTCGGCGTGGGCATCCTGCCGACGATCTATGAGCCCGAGGCGACGCGCGACTATATCGCCAAGATGAAGGCGCTCGGCATCAAGGCGCTTGAAATCCCATCGGCGCCCAAGAACGTGCCCTACAACTCGTCGAAGATGGAACCGATGTGGGAAGCGATCGCCGAGAGCGGCATCCCCGTCATGTTCCACATCGGCGCGTATATGGAGTTCCGGGGCAAGGGCGCGACCGGCGCAAACCTGACCAAGAATCTCGGGCCGTATCGCCCGCTCTGGTCGATCCTCGCCTTCTCGGGCATTCTTGAGCGGCATCCGGAGCTCAAAGTCGTGTTCTGCGAAGGCGGTTTCGGCTGGGTGCCTTGGACGCTGCAGGACGCCGATCGTGTCTATCAGGTCTACGAGACCGAGATGAAGCCGAAGCTGGCCAATCCCCCGAGCTTCTATTTCCGTCGACAGTGCTACGCGGCGATCATGCAGGACGATGTCGGGCTCAAGGCGGCGAAGGACTACGATCTGACGGGCAACCTGCTCTGGTCGTGCGACTATCCGCATGGAGAGAGCGTGTTCGGCGAGTCGCGCGGCGAGATCCGCAAGATCTTCGAAACGCTGGGTGACGAAAAGGCGAAGATGGTCGTCGGCGGTACCGCCGCCAAGCTCTGGAACCTGTGACCTGACGGGCCGCGGCCTCCGGATCGATCCGGAGGCCACGAAGCGTCAGTAGAAGTCCTCGCCCGTAGGCGGGAAGACGGGCGTCTCCCTGGCCTGAAGCGCGCGCATCGCCTCCTTGGCCTCGCTGCTGCCGAAATTGACCATCTCGAACGCCGCGGAGAGATCGAAGACTGTCTGGTTCTGGCGCAGAAAATGGTTGAGCACGTATTTGCTCATCCGCAGCGCGTTCGGAGCCGTCGCGGCAAGCTTGCTCGCGACCTCGACCGCTTTGTCCTGCAACGCCTCTGCTTCGACCGACAGCGCGATCAGGTTCATCGCCTCGGCCTGCTCGCCCGTCACCGGCTCGTTGGTCAGCAGATGGTATTTCGCCTTGGCCAGCCCGCACAGCAGCGGCCAGATCATCGCCGCGTGATCCCCCGGCGTAACGCCAACGCGGAGGTGTCCGTCGAACAGCTTGGCGGTCTTCGCGGCGATCGGAATGTCGGCGAGCAGCGCAATCGCAAGCCCCGCCCCTACTGCCGGTCCGTTGATGGCCGAGATCAGAGGCTTTCGCATCGTCGTCAGCGCGTGGACCAGCCGTCGCGCATTGCCGAAATCGTGACAGAACTGCTCTAGGCTGTCGCGCTGCACGTCGTTGGGCATCTCGTCGAAGGAGCCGCCCGCCGAAAAGGCGCGCCCCGCCCCCGTGACGATTGCCACGCGCGTGTCGGGATCGGCATCGACGACGGCCCACACCTCCTCGATCTCATGGCCCAGCTTGCCGCCGAGGGCGTTCATCTTCGCCGCGTTGTCGATCGTGATGCGCAGGACGAACGGCGCCGGTCGTTCGAAGCGTAGATGCTCAAAGGCAGCGTAAAGGGTCAGGTCTTCGGACACGGCGTTGCTCCCGGATGATTCGGCGAACGGTGCCGCGAGCACCTGTGCCGGGCAAGCCGCACCTTCCTCCATCGCTGGGGCGATGTCCGGCAGGTCAGGCTACGCCGATCTCGATGCGGTCGCGGCGGCGCGCTGCCCAGTCGGCGAAACGTTCGAGGGTGATGCCGTGGCCGTTCGCCCGGTCCAGATCGACCTTGTAGCCTTCAACATTCGCCCATTGCTGGCTTTCGACCAACCCGGGCATCACTCCGGCGGCGCGCGCATCCGCACCTTTCATCGAGCGAGCAACTACCGGTTTGCCGCTCACCGCGGACAGTACCTCCGCCACTTGGGTCATCGTCAGCGATTCGGCGGCGAGGTCGATCTCCCTACCATCGAAGCGAGCCGGGTCGGCTAAGGCGGCGGCGGCGAACCGGCCGATATCGGCGGCGGCGATCAGGTCGAGACGCGTGTCCGGCTTCATCGCCGTTTCTATCGCGCCCCGCGCGAAGCCGGGGAACATGTACGCTACCTTGGGCGGAATGAAGTTGTCCATCATGAACGCAGGCTTCAGGATGACCCAGTGGGGAAAGCCCGCCTGCCGGACGAGGTCGTTCACGCCCGACTTGCCGTTCCAGTAATCGGGCCACCAGCGCCCCGCATCCCAGTCGACGAATTGCGTCTGATCGCCGGCGCGCGCGACCGAGGTGTGGACGAACATCTCTACGCCGGCTTGCCTCGCGGCCTCGATCAAGTGACGACCGGTGCGGACCTCGCTTTCCAGATCGCCGGGCGTCGGCGGCAATTGAACCGAAAACACCCCCCATGCGCCGTCCGCGGCTGCGGCTAGGCTCTCGGGATCGTCGAAATTTCCCTTGCACAGCTCGACGCCACGCGCAGCCAGCGCCGACGGCCCCGGCGCCGAAGGATCGCGCACCAATGCGCGCACGCGAAAGCCCGTGTCGAGCAGCGCGTCGACGGTGGCGCCGCCCTGTGCGCCCGTCGCACCGGTGACGAGAATGATGCGATCGGTCATGCGATGAATCCTCTTGGTAGTCAGGCGACTCCGGGTGTCGGTCCGCACGCCGCATCCACGAGAGATACGAGGCCCTGGAAACGTCTTGCGCCGGGCATTCGACAGGTTCGCAAACTCGTTTCCGGGCGACAGGCCTGTCACCTAGCGCATCGATCTTCGGTTGCGACGGGCCGACACGGGGAAGCGTGGCGCAAGTCCGGCGGGCTTACCAGTCACGCAGCCTTATCAATCACCCTCTCGATATCGGGCGCCCCAGCTGGCTGGCGCAGCTCTGTCATCATAGCATGTCCGCAAACGAGGGACGCCATGCACGACACGCCCGAGGACCTGCACGTCGATTGCTTGATCCGCGTCGCCTCCTTCTCACGGCCTGTAGCGGCGTCTTGCCGGCCACTGGTCTGCGGCTCCGACCACGGGCGCACTGTCGAGGCGATCGTCGGCCGGCCGCAGGGGTACCCACGATGAGCGACCGTTTCACCGGCACACTGTTCGACCTGACGGGCCGGACCGCGCTCGTCACCGGATCGAGCCGCGGCATCGGTCGCGCAATCGCGGAGCGATTGGCGCAGCACGGAGCGAACGTCATCGTTTCCGGCCGCAAACTAGGGCCAGCCGAGGATGTCGCGAACGCGATAAACGCCAAATCCGATGGCGGCTCTGCCATCGCCGTTGCGGCGAACGTCACCCGCGCCGACGAACTGGCCGCGTTGGTCGACGCCGGCGAGGCGGCGTTCGGCGCCATCGACGTCCTTGTCGCCAATGCCGGGCTTCATATTCATGTCGGGCCTAGCGCGGAGATGACGGACGCCGTTCTCGCCAAGACGATCGACGGCAATTTCAGGCAGCTGCATATTCTTTCCCAGCGCGTGCTGCCCGCGATGACGCGGCGCGGCTGGGGCCGGATCGTCAACATCGGCTCGATCGCCGCGCACTTCGGCAGCGGGATCTATCAAAGCTACACACTCAGCAAGACGCTCGCGATGCAGTATATTCGCAACATCGCGGTCGAGCATGGCGCGGCAGGCGTGCGCGCCAATACCGTGTCACCGGGTCTTATTCGAACGGACATGGCCGCCGGACTGATCGACAATCCCGAGACGCTCAGCCGCGAACTCTCCCGCTCGACCGTTGGTCGTGTCGGCGAGCCGGACGAGATCGCAGGCGTCGTGGTGATGCTGGCGAGCGAAGCCGGCAGTTATGTCAACGGGCAGACCATTGCCGCCGATGGCGGCATGAGCATTCGATATGAGTGAGCCCATGATCGA
>NZ_CAJYVU010000182.1 GCF_913778135.1 uncultured Sphingomonas sp.
TGAAATTGACCGGTGTTCGCCGCCGCGCGCAAACGGGTTGCCGTGCTGGTAGCGAACGGGTCGGCGCGGTTGATTGCGCGGGCGCTCTCGCCTATGTCGCCGCGCGTCGCGCCGCGAAGGCGCCCCCGTCCAAAGAAGTGCGCGCTCGCTCCATGTTCACCTTCCTGCTCGTCATTCACGCGATCGTCGCCGCCGCGCTCGTCACGGTCATCCTGATGCAGCGGTCGGAGGGCGGTGGTCTGACGTCGAGCGGCAGCCCGTCGGGTCTCATGTCGGCACGTGGCGCCGCCGATTTCCTGACGCGTGCGACGTCGGTACTGGCTGGCGCCTTCATCCTCCTCTCGATCCTGCTCGCGTTTTTGGCGGCGAACCGCAACGCGACTTCGGTCGACACCTCGCTTCAGCGGCGTGCGCCGGCCGCCGCGGCCGCTCCTGCACCAACCGCTCAGGACGCGCTGTCCGACGCGGCGCGCAACGCCGCGGCTGCCGCGGCACCGGCGCAGGCCGACAACGGTGTGCCGCTCGCGCGCTGAGCTTCGTCCTACTATCTAGTTGTCGACACCGGCGGTGTCGGCGCTTGGTTCATCGTAATTTTCGCCGCGCGTGGGTGACCGCGCGCTTGTGGTCGTTCGTATTTCAGGGTTAGGCGTTTATCCCCATGGCGCGGTTCATCTTCATCACCGGCGGCGTGGTTTCCTCGCTCGGCAAGGGTCTCATGGCGGCGAGCCTCGCCGCACTGCTTCAGACGCGCGGCTACCGCGTCCGCATCCGCAAGTTCGATCCGTACCTGAACGTCGATCCGGGCACGATGAGCCCGTATCAGCACGGCGAGGTCTACGTGACCGACGATGGCGCGGAGACCGACCTCGATCTCGGCCATTACGAGCGTTTCACCGGCGTCGCGTCGCGCCAGTCGGACAACGTCACCTCAGGCCGTATCTACAAGACGATCATCGAGCGCGAGCGGCGCGGCGACTATCTGGGCGCCACGGTGCAGGTGATCCCGCACGTCACCGACGCGATCAAGGCGTTTGCACTGGCCGAGACCGACGACGTCGACTTCGTACTGTGTGAGATCGGTGGCACCGTCGGCGACATCGAGTCGCTGCCCTTCATCGAGGCGATCCGCCAGCTGAAGAACGAGCTGGGCCGCGGCAACGCGATCTCGATCCACGTAACGCTGGTGCCCTATATTGCCGCGGCGGGCGAGTTGAAGACCAAGCCGACGCAGCATTCGGTGCGCGAACTGGCGGCATTGGGTGTCCAGCCCGACGTGCTGGTGTGCCGCTGCGAACAGCCGCTGCCGCCGTCCGAGCGTGCCAAGATCGCCTTGTTCTGCAACGTGCCCGAAACCGCGGTGATCCCCGCGCTCGACGCGAAGAGCATCTACGCAGTGCCGCTGCAATATCACGGCGAGGGGCTCGACTCGGAGGTGCTGCGCGCGTTCGGCATCACGCCGTCGTCGGCGCCGGACCTCAGCCGCTGGGAAGAGATCGTCGAGCGGCTGGAACACCCCGAGGGCGAGGTGACGATCGGCGTCGTCGGCAAGTATGTCGGGCTGCAGGACGCCTACAAGTCGCTCAATGAGGCGCTGGTGCATGGCGGGATCGCAAACCGCGTCAAGGTCAACATTCGCTGGATCGACGCCGAATTGTTCGAGGGCGACGAGGCGGAGATCGCCGCGCAGCTCGAGCCGTGCCACGCCATCCTCGTCCCCGGCGCGTTCGGGTCGCGCGGTGCGGAGGGCAAGATCGAGTCGGTCCGCTTTGCGCGCGAGCGCCGCGTGCCCTATTTCGGTATCTGCTTCGGCATGCAGATGGCGTGCGTCGAGGGCGCGCGTGATCTCGCCGGCATCGAACATGCGTCCTCGACCGAGTTCGGTCCGACCGACGAACCGGTCGTCGGCCTCATCACCGAATGGATGAGCGAACGCGGACTGGAGAAGCGTGCGGCGGATGGCGATCTGGGCGGCACGATGCGGCTGGGCGCCTATCCCGCTAAGCTGACCGGCAACAGCGTCGTTGCTTCCGTCTACGGCGCCGACGAGATCGAGGAGCGCCATCGCCACCGCTACGAGGTCAACACCGCCTATCGCGATCGGTTAGAGGCGGGCGGGCTCGTCTTCTCGGGCCTGTCACCCGACGGCATGCTGCCCGAGATCGTCGAGCGGCCCGATCATCCGTGGTTCGTCGGCGTGCAATTTCACCCGGAATTGAAGTCGAAGCCGTTCGACCCGCATCCGCTGTTCGCCAGCTTCATCGCCGCGGCGGTCAAGCAGAGCCGGCTGGTCTGACGCCGACGCCACGTCGCTGATCTTCACGCGCGTTCGGCCTGTCCCGGTCAAGCTGTCGTTCATCGCTTCGTGCTACCGGGCAGCTTGATCGGGGCGCAGTGACCATGCTGTACCCGGCGCATTGGGACCGGTGGGGATCGAATCCATGTCATTTGCAGCAACGGCGGCCGCCGGCCTGCCACAACACGCGCGCTCCGTGATGTGCTCGGCACGGCAATCGGGGCCGCGGCACTTTCTGCCACCCGATACCGACCGTTCGATCCTGTCGCTATTGTTCGAGATGGGGCTGACACGCCACTTCATGGGCCATGTCGTTTTGACCGCGGCCGGACTGGCCGTGCTGCGCGTGATCACCGGCTGATAAAGGAGTAAAGGCGCCCGGGCTGTTCGCCCGGACGCCCCACGACGCCTCGAAAGGGAGCAAAGAGGCGCCGAACTCGGTGCCGTACCGTCGAGGTTAGGCGGCCTTGGCCTCTCCAGCAGCAGACTCGTTTTCGACCGCGGCGAGTGGCGCACCCGTACGCACTGCGATCTTCTTCGGCTTCATCGCCTCGGGAACCTCACGAACCAGGTCGATCACCAGCAGACCGTCGTTCAGCCTCGCGTCCTCGACGAAGACGAAGTCTGCCAACTCGAACCGACGCTCGAAACTGCGGTTGGCGATGCCGACGTGCAGGAAGCTCGGGCCCTCGGCCTTGTCGTCCTTGCGCCCGGCGACCAGCAGCAGGTTCTGCTGCGCGGTGATCTCGATTTCGTCACGGCTGAACCCGGCGACCGCGAGCGTAATGCGATAGCGATCATCGGCAATCCGCTCGAGATTGAACGGCGGGTAATTCTCGGATGCGCCGCGCGCATTGGCCTCGATCATGTCGAACAGACGATCGAACCCGATAGTCGAGCGGCGATAGGGGGTAAGGTCGAAACGCATCTCAAATCCTCTTGTATGAGCGAGTTGAAAAGCGGCGTCCGGGTGTCCGCGACGCCGGCATCGCGTGGCCCGACCAGGCGGCACCACGCACTGGACAAGATGGTAAACCGGCGAAGCGTTTCAAGCGGCCGCTAAACATCTACTTCATTGATAGGGGTTCGGCTTGGCTCCAGTCTGTGCGGACAGAAGGGGACCATGCCATGTCGATCACGCTTGCGTTGCTGCTCGCGCAACTTGCCGCTCAGCCGGCACCCGCCGGCCCTTCACCGTCCACCGACCAGTCGCCTGCACCCGACAGCTCGCAAGATGAAGAGGGCCGGAACTCGACCGGTCGCCTCGGTACTGCGCAGCAGGGCGGGGGCGACATCGTCGTGACCGCCAGGCGGCGCAGCGAAACGGTACAGCAGGTGCCGATCGCGATCTCGGTGATCGGCGGACAGGCACTGGCAGATACAGGCGCGTATAACGTCAATCGGCTGACGCAATTGCAGCCGAGCTTGCAATTCTACTCCACCAACCCGCGCAATTCCGCGGCGAACATTCGCGGTCTCGGCGCGCCGTTCGGGCTCACCAACGACGGAATTGAGCAGGGCGTCGGCATCTACGTCGATCAGGTCTATTACAGCCGTATTGCCTCGGCGACGTTCGACTTCACCGATACCGAGCGGATCGAGATCCTGCGCGGACCGCAAGGCACGCTATACGGCAAGAACACGACCGCGGGCGCGATCAACATCACGACGCGCAAGCCCAGCTTCACGCCCGAGGCGCGGGTCGAGCTGACCGCGGGCAACTACGACTTCGTCCAGGCGAAAGCGTCCGCGTCGGGCCCGCTCGTCGATGACAAGCTAGCGGTTCGGCTCTCGGCGTCGGTGACGCGCCGAGACGGCACGGTGAACAACGTCCGCACCGGCGTGCGCGTCAACGCGCAGGACAATCAGAGCCTGCGCGGACAGCTATACTGGCACGCGACCGACACGCTCGATCTAACCCTTTCGGGCGATTACAATCACCAGAACCCCGATTGTTGCGCGCAATATTACGTTCGCACGGGTGCGACGCAGCGGCCGGTCGCGCGGCAATATGCGGCGCTCGCCGCCGCGTTCGGGTATCAGCCGCCGTCGCTCGACCCGTTCGACCGCGTGACCGATCTCGACACCCCCCTGCGCGCGCGGCAGGAATTGGGCGGTGTATCGCTGGTCGGTGAACTCGATCTCGGCGGGGCGTCGCTCACCTCGGTCAGCGCGTGGCGCAAATGGGACTGGAAACCGTCGAACGACCGCGACTTCATCGGGCTGCCGATCACCACCGTGTCGGCCAACCCGTCGCAGCAGGAGCAGGTGAGCCAGG
>NZ_CAJYVU010000183.1 GCF_913778135.1 uncultured Sphingomonas sp.
CTTCCTTCAGGCGCTGGAGCGCAAGCTTGTCCTTGGTGAGGTCAATGCCCTCGTCCTTCTGGAAGCCCTGCGCCAGATAATCGACGATCTTGTTGTCGAAATCCTCGCCGCCCAGGAAGGTGTCGCCATTGGTCGCCTTCACCTCGAACACGCCATCGCCGATCTCGAGGATCGAGACGTCGAACGTGCCGCCGCCCAGATCGTAGACCGCGATCGTCTTGCCGTCCTGCTTTTCGAGGCCGTAGGCCAGCGCCGCCGCGGTCGGCTCGTTGATGATGCGCAGCACCTCCAACCCTGCGATCTGCCCGGCGTCCTTGGTCGCCTGGCGCTGCGCGTCGTTGAAGTAGGCCGGCACGGTGATGACCGCCTGCGTCACCGTCTCACCGAGGTAGCTCTCGGCGGTTTCCTTCATCTTCTGCAGCGTGAAGGCGCTGATCTGCGAGGGGCTATAATCCTTGCCGCCTGCATTGACCCACGCGTCGCCGTTCTGGCCGCGTACGATCTTGTACGGGACCAGCTCGGTGTCCTTCTTGGTGACGGGATCGTCGAAGCGGCGACCGATCAGGCGCTTCACCGCGAAGATGGTGTTGTCGCCGTTGGTGACCGCCTGACGCTTCGCCGGCTGGCCGACCAGCCGCTCGCCGTCCTTGGCGAAGGCGACGATCGACGGCGTGGTACGCGCGCCCTCGGCGTTCTCGATCACCTTGGGCTTGCCGCCCTCCATCACCGAAACGCAGGAATTGGTCGTGCCGAGATCGATACCGATAACTTTTGCCATGAGTGCTTTGCCTAGCCCCTACAACGATGAAAAACATACGGTCACGCCCCGTTACGGCAGCGCAACCCTCCTTGTCTGGGGGGCGATATAGGTGGCGCGCTTCTTGCCGCAAGATTTTGCCGCGACTAGGCCGTCGGGGTTGTTCCATGCTGGGAGAAATATCGTGGCCAAGGGCTTGCTGGCAGTTCTGACGCTCGCGGCGCTGACCGCGTCCTGCGCGAAGATCGAGGCGCCGGCGGCGAGCGACGCCTGGGTGCGGCTGGCGGCGGTGCCGGGCCGACCGGCGGCGGGTTACTTCACGCTCCACGGCGGCAAGGCGGACACGAAGCTGGTCAGCGTATCGGTCGCGGGCGTGCCGCGCGTCGAGCTCCACCTGTCGCGCATGACCGCGGGCGACATGATGACGATGGACGCGACTCCCTCGGTCGACCTGCCCGCGCGCGCGACGCTGCCGTTCGAGCCCGGCGGGCGCCACGCGATGCTGTTCGACGTGCCCGCAGGCCTCACGCCCGGCAAGACCGCAACGATGACGTTCCGCTTCTCCGATGGCGAGACCGCGGTCGCCGAGGCCAAGGTGGTAAGCGCGGGGGCGAGCGGGCCGGAGTAATGGCCGTCGACGTGACCGCGCGCGGATTGACCGAGGGCGAGATCAACCTAGCGCACTCGGTCTACGGCGACGCGATCGATTACACGCAGGTGCGGGTGTCGAACCGCAAATGGGCCTTTTTCCAGCCGCGGGATACGGTGATGGCGCCCGCGGGCACGATCCACTTCCACCCCAAGGGCGAGTTGTGGCGCGACGATTTCGCGCACGCCTCACTCGGCGAACAGGGGCTGTTCGTCCACGAGATGTGTCACATCTGGCAGCACCAGCGCGGCGTCTACCTGCCGCTCGCACGGCATCCATTCTGCCGCTATGATTACACCGTCCGGCCAGGCTGGCCTCTCGCACGCTACGGGCTGGAGCAGCAGGCGGAGATCGTACGCCACGCCTTTCTGCTGCGTCGCGGCGCGCGGGTGGCCGGCGCCCCGCCGCTGGTGCAATATGAGACGATCCTGCCGTTCGGCACCGGGGAGAAAACGCGATGATCTGGCACAACGGACTTCCCGACCTTGCGCAGCTGACCGAGCTGGGTGAGGGCAGCATGCCGGGGTTCCTCGGCATCGAGTTCGTCGACGTTGGCGACGACTGGATCCGCGCGCGGATGCCGGTGAACGAGCGGACCAAGCAGCCGTACGGGCGCCTCCACGGCGGTGCCTCGGTCGTGCTCGCCGAGACGATCGGATCGGTCGCGGGCGCGATGACGGTCGATCCGGCGCAGTTCGCCGCGGTGGGGCTGGAGATCAACGCCAACCACGTCCGGCCGGCGGGCGACGGCTTCGTCTACGCGACCGCGCGTCCCGAAGCGCGCGGGCGGACGACGCAGATCTGGTCGATCAGGATTGAGGACGAGGCGGGCAAGCTGGTGTGTATCTCACGCTTCACGCTGGCGGTAATCGCGCGTGAGCGCGGCGCGGTGGCCGGGTAATTGTACGGCAGTAGATGAGCGGGCAGAGCAGGTCGTCCGCCCCGCCCGCTCGCTCTGCATCAGGGCATCAGCACCGTGTCGATGACGTGCACGACGCCGTTCGACTGCATTACGTCGCCGGTCGTGACGGTCGACATGCCGCCCTTTGCATCGGTCAGCACCAGCTTGCTGCCCATCATCTTCGCGGTCAGCGGCTCGCCCTGCACCGTGGTCAGCGTCGCGGTACCGCCACCCGCCTTGATCGCCGCCGCAATGTCCTTCGCGGTCATGCGGCCCGGCACGACGTGATAGGTCAGGATGTTGGTGAGCTGCGACTTGTTCTCCGGACGCGTCAGCGTGTCGAGCGTACCCGCCGGCAGCTTGGCGAAGGCGGCGTTGGTCGGCGCGAACACCGTGAACGGACCCGGACCGCTCAGCGTGTCGACGAGGCCCGCGGCCTTTACGGCAGTGACCAGCGTCGTCAGGTTGCTGGCAGCCGAGGCATTCTGCACGATCGTCTTGGTCGGGTACATCGCCGCGCCGCCGACGCGCGGGTTGGTCTTGGCGATCGCGGGCGCACCAACGATCAGGGTGGCGGCGGCCATCGCGCCGAGCATCTTGTTGCGTAGCATGATCCATCTCCGGCTCGACCATCGAGCCCGCGCAGATACGCTCGAACCGGACGGATTGATGCAGATCAACGTATCTTTTGATTGCGGGGGAGCGAGTGCCATGTCGCCACGTCGTCAGACGAGCGGGCTGCGCCCGTTCGCTGCCCGACGTGACGTGAGTGCGGATTGCTGACGCAATCCGCCTCCGCCCGTTACTTCATCAGCACCAATTCTTCCGCCATCGTCGGGTGAAGCGCGACGCAGGCGTCGAACTGCGCCTTGGTCAGCCCCGCCTTCACCGCGACCGCCGCTGCCTGGATGATCTCGGGGCAGTCGGGCCCGATCATGTGGATGCCGACGACGCGGTCGGTCTCGCCGTCGCACACCATCTTGTAAAGCGCGCGCTCGTCGCGGTTGGCGAGCACGTTCTTCATCGGGCGGAAGTCGGAGGAATAGACGCGGACCGAGCCGAGCTTCTGCCGCGCTTCCGCCTCGGTCATCCCGACCGCGCCGATCGGCGGGTGGCTAAACACCGCGGAGGGTACGCAGTCATAGTCGACGCGAGTCGGCTTGCCACCGAATTGCGTGTCGGCGAACGCCTGCCCCTCGCGGATCGCGATCGGGGTCAGCTGGATGCGGTTGGTGACATCGCCGACCGCGAAGATCGACGAACAGGTCGAGCGATTGTCCTCGTCGACCTTGATCGCGCCGAGCTCGTCGACCTCGACGCCCGCGTTCTCTAGCCCCAGTCCGCGGGTTGCGGGCAGCCGGCCGGTCGCGAACATCACCGCGTCGACCGTGACGGGTTCGTGGTTCGACATGCTGACGGTCAGGCAACCGTCCTCACCCTTCTCGATGCCCTGGAACGTGGCATCGAAGCGGAACTCCAGCCCCTTCATCATGCTGATCTGCAGCAACCGATCGCGGATCTGCAGGTCGTAGCCGCGCAGGATCTCCTTGCTGCGGTTCATCAGGATGACGTGAGCGCCGAGCTGGTGGAAGATGCCCGCGAATTCGTTGGCGATATAGCCCGCGCCCGCAATCAGGATGCGCTTGGGCACTGCGTCGAGGTGGAACGCCTCGTTCGAGGTGATGCCGTACTCGTGCCCTGGACATTCGGGCACCATCGGGTGCGCGCCGACCGCGATCAGGATCTTGCCCGCGGTCTTCTTCGTCCCGTCGGCGAGCGTCACCTCGTTGGGGCCAGACACAGTCGCGCGCTGGTGGATGATCTCGCCGCCGCTGCTCTCGATCGTCGTCGTGTAGGCGCGGTTGATCCGGTCGACCTCGGAGAAGACGTTGGTGGTCAGGCATTGCCAGTCGAACTCGGGCGCGTCGGGCACCTTCCAGCCGAAGCGCTGCGCGTCCTTCAGGTCCTCGGCGAAGTGCGCGCCGTAGACGAGCAGCTTCTTGGGCACGCAGCCACGGATGACGCAGGTGCCGCCGACGCGGTATTCCTCCGCCACCGCGACGCGCGCGCCATGCGCGGCCGACACCCGCGCCGCGCGCGTCCCGCCCGAGCCCGCGCCGATGACGAACAGGTCATAGTCGAAATCGGGCATGTCGCTGGTCCTGCTATCTCTATTCCTGATTGAGGCCGCTCGTACCGGGGACGAGCGGATCGCGCTAGCGCTGCCCCGCGCGGCGCATCGGCATCGCGTCGATCCGCCCCTGCAACGTATCGGCCAGCACCGGCTCCGCCGAGCGCAGCGCGACATTGCCGTCCTTGCCGATCAGCACGACCGCGAAGCGTGCCGCGGGCAGGCGCAATCGCGTACGCAGCGCCGCCGCCGTATCGCGCGCGCCGGTCACTCGGCCGCCGATCATCTCCACCACCTGCACATCCCGGTCTTCCGCACCCCGACGCCATCCGCGCAGCGTCTCTCGCTGCGTGGCGAGCGCCGGGTCGCTCGCACCCGGCGCCGCGACGACGAGCACCCGGCGCTGCCACTTCATCTCGGCAACGCTCAGGCTGCTCGCGGCCGCGACGAGCGCGAGGATCACTCGCCGTCCGCGTCGTCGCCGCCGAACGCGCGCGCGATCAGGTCGTTGGTGGAAGGATCGAAGTCGCCGCCGCCCTTCGCCGCCGCCTTGGCCATCTCCTTGCCCAGTTCGACGCCGAACTGGTCGAACGAGTTGATGCCGAGCAGCACGCCGTTCACGAACACGCGGTGCTCGTAGAAGGCGATCAACGCGCCGAGCGTCCGCGCATCCAACCGGTCGAGCAGCAGCGTCGACGACGGCCGATCACCCGGATAGGCGCGCGCCGGATCGTCGGGATTCGCGCGCCCCTTCATCAGCGCCGCACCCTGCGCGAACGCGTTCAGCAGCAGGTTCTTGTGGTGCTCCTCCGACAGCGTGTCGCCGGCCTCGATCACCGCGAGGAACTCGACCGGCACCAGGTGCGTGCCCTGGTGGAGCAGCTGGAACACCGCGTGCTGCGCGTCGGTGCCGACGCCGCCCCAGGTGATCGGCGAGGTCGGCCGCCCGACCGGCTTGCCGTCGACCGTCACGCCCTTGCCGTTCGATTCCATCTCAAGCTGTTGCAGGTAGCTCGGCAGTAGCCGCAGCCGCTCGTCGTAGGCGAACGGCGCGCGCGTCTCGGCGTGACGCACCTGCGTGTAGTAGAGGTCGGCGAAGGCGGCGAGCGCGGGGGCATTCTCGTGCAGCGCCGACAGGCGGAAGTGGCGGTCCATCTCCGCCGCGCCCTCCAGCAATTCCTCGAACTGGTCCCAGCCGAGCTTGATCGCGGCCGGGAAACCGATCGATGACCACAGCGAGTAGCGCCCGCCAACGCCTTCGCTGAACGGCACCACGCGCGTCTCGTCGACGCCCCACTCGATCGCCTTGTCGGGCGAGGCGGTGACCGCGACGACGCGGCCGTAGGGATCGGACACGCCCGCGCCCTGCATCCAGGCGATGACGCTCTCGGCGTTCATCATCGTCTCGGTCGTGGTGAAGGTCTTGGACGCGACCACCAGCAGCGTGGTCGCCGGATCGAAGCGGTCGAACACGTCCTCCAGCGCCATGCCGTCGACGTTCGACACAATCGCGACATCGTAGCGGTCGCTGTCCCGCCCGAGCGCATCGACCAGCAGGTGCGGGCCGAGCGCCGAGCCGCCGATGCCGACGTGCAGGATGTGGTTGACCGGGCCGAACGCCTCCGCCTCGATCGCGTCGATCAGCGCCCGCATCCGCGCGTGATAGGCGCCCGCGCGCGCGACCGAGTCGGGGTTGCCTTCGCCGCGCTCGGCGGTGTGCTCGACCGGGCGGTCCTCAGTCACGTTGACGTGCTGCCCAGAGAACATCGCCTCGCGCTTGCCGGCGAGGTCGCACTCCTTCGCCAGCTGCTCGAACGCGGCGATCATGTCGGGGGTCAGGTGCGTCTTCGCCCAGTCGAAGTGGATTCCCGCGACGTCGAGCGTCAGCCGCTTCAGCCGCTCCGGATCGGCCGCGAACAGCGCCTCCAGCCGTTCGGTCGGCAGCGCCTCGATGGGTGACCAGTCAGCCATGATAATCTCGTCCTGCTAGCAAATCCGTCAGCCGCCCGAACGGGCGACGCGCATCAAGGGTCCGCTTGCCCCGAAAGCCCTGCTCCGAAACCAAGCTTGACGCGCATCGCCGCTTGCGCGACCGGACGGTCATGGCCACCAGCACCCCCGCGGGCAAGACCGCAGCGTCCGAGACCAAGGAAACGCTCCGCTTCCTGCTCAAGCTCGCGCTCTTCGTCTTTATCCTGCGCAGCTTCATCTTCGCGCCGTTCTCCATTCCGTCGGAATCGATGCTGCCCCGGCTGCTGATCGGCGACTATCTGTTCGTGTCGAAGTGGAATTACGGCTATTCGCGCTGGTCGCTGCCGTTCGGCGTGCCGCTGATACCGGGGCGCATCTTTGCCTCCAACCCGACCCGCGGCGACACGGTCGTCTTCCGCAGCATGGAGCCCGACGATCACGACGTGATCAAGCGCGTGATCGGCTTGCCCGGCGACACCGTGCAGATGCGCCGCGGGCAGTTGTTCCTCAACGGCAAGGCGATCCCGAAGCAGCGCGTCGCCGACTTCATCGTGCCGATCTCGCCCAACTTCCCCGAGGACAAGTGCGGCACGCAATTCCAGGATGTGGGCACCAACAACCAGCCGATCTGCCGCTACCCGCAGTTCCGCGAAACGCTGCCCAACGGGCGCAGCTACATGGTGATCGATCAGGAATATATCCCGATCGCCGATGACACGCCGGTCTACCGCGTGCCGGCGGGCGACGTGTTCCTGATGGGCGACAACCGCGATGACAGCGCCGACAGCCGCTTCGCCCCGCCCGAGGGGATGGGCTACATTCCGATGGAGCGGATCGAGGGCAAGGCGATCGTCAACTTCTGGTCGACCGATGGCTCGGCGGAGTGGTTGAAGCCGTGGACTTGGGTGTCCGCCGCGCGCTGGCGCCGAATCGGGGAGGGCTTTTGAGCGAGCTTGCCGACTGGATCGAAACGCGGCTCGGTTTTCGCCCGCTCGAGATCGCACCCTATCAGCGCGCGCTGACCCATTCGAGTCATACGGGCGACAGCTACGAGCGACAGGAGTTTCTGGGCGACCGCGTGCTCGGGCTGATCATGGCCGAGTGGCTGTATGAGACGTTCCCCGACGAGCCCGAGGGCAATTTGTCGAAGCGGTTCAACGCACTGGTGACCGGCTCGGTCTGCGCCGCTGTGGTGCGCGACTTGGGCGTCGTGCCGCACCTGCGGCTCGGCAAGCAGGCGCGCGACGACGGCGCGGCGGCGAGTGACAACGTGCTCGGCGACGTGATGGAGGCGCTGCTCGGTGCGCTCTACCGCGAGCGCGGGCTCGATGCCGCGCGCGCTGTCGTGCGGCGGTTATGGGCCGATCGTATCCACGCCGATGGTGCCGCGCCGCAGCATCCCAAATCCGCGCTGCAGGAATGGGCCGCCGCCAACCGTCGCGCCACCCCGGCCTACGAAGTCACCGACCGCTCCGGCCCCGGCCACGCCCCGCGCTTCACCGTCCGCGTCGCGGTCGGCCGCGATGAGACGAGCGCGACCGGCACCAGCAAGCAGGAAGCCGAAACCGCCGCCGCCGCCGCCCTGCTCGACACGTTGCGCCAGCAAACCCCGCCGCCGAAACGCCGCCGCCGCGGTTGAGCGCGCGGCGCAGCAGCGGTGTTGCGCCCGACAGAACCACAATTATGCTGGTCATCTGAAGACGTCGTGCAGCGGCGTTCACGAGAGGAGCGCGCCCGTGGTGACCATGACCGTCGTCTACCCTTACGACGCCGACGAGCCGTTCAATGAGGCCTATTACGCCGAGCACCACCTGCCGCTCGTCAAGGAGATCTGGGGCGACGCGGTGACGGGCACGACCGTCTACCACGCGCTCGCCGGGCTGTCGGGTAACCCCGCCTTCTCGACGATCGCGCAGGTCGAGTTCGCGTCGATGGAGGCGTTTCAGAAGGCGATGGCAAAACCGCGCTCCGCTCAGGTGAACGCCGACATTCCGAACTTTAGCGGCGTGACGCCGACGTTCCAGCTCAGCCGCCGGGCGTGACGCCCGCCTGGACGCCGCCCGCCGACAGCGGGATCACGCTGCGAAAGGTGGCCGCAAACGGGCTGACGTTCGAGGTGGCGGAGGCCGGCGAGGGCGATCACCTGGCGCTGTGTCTGCACGGCTTTCCCGAGCTCAACTTCTCGTGGCGCTATCAGATGCCGCTGCTGGCCGAGATGGGTTACCGCGTCTGGGCCCCCAACCAGCGCGGCTACGGCGCGTCGTCCAGGCCAGAAGGGGTTGCCGCCTACAGCGCCGACCGGATCGTTGCCGATGCCGCGGCGCTGTTCGACGCCAGCGGTGCCGCCAAGCTGACGCTGGTGGCGCATGACTGGGGCGGGGCGATCGCGTGGATGTTTGCGATCAACCGCGTCCGGCCGCTCGAGCGGCTGGTGGTGATGAACTTGCCGCACCCGATCTGCTTTGCCGAGGCGTTGAAGCATTGGCCGCAGCGGCGGCGGAGCTGGTACATGGCGGCGTTCCAGCTGCCGTGGTTACCGGAGCGTGCGATGACCGCGAACGGTGCTGCGGCGGTGCGCCACGCCTTTCGCGGCTTGGCGGTCGACAAGTCGCGCTTTCCGGGCGAGGTGCTCGACGTCTACGCCGCCGCGGCCCGAGCACCCGGCGCGGCGACCGCGATGATCAACTGGTACCGTGCCGCGGCGCGCCACCGCGATGCGATGAAGCTGCGCAACGGCGGCCGGGTCGAGGTGCCGACGCTGATCGTCTGGGGTGAGGAGGATACTGCACTCGGACTGGAAACGCTGAACGGAACCGAGCGGTTCGTGTCCGACCTGACGATCCGGCGGCTGCCGGGCGTGTCGCACTGGGTGCAGCAGGAGGCGCCCGAGGCGGTCAACGCAATCCTCGCCGAGTGGCTGCCGCGCGCCTGAGTGATACGAGAAGGGGAGCGGAACCCTGCGGTCCCGCTCCCCTGTTGAACCCCGCGCGCTACGCAACCGGCGCGTAGGTCCTGATCGGAAGATCAGAAGTGGGTGACGATACCCAGCGTCGGACGGAAGCTGTGCACCCAGCCGAACGACGACACTTCGCCGCGCAGGCGGAAGCCCGCGTTGCCGGTCAGGCCGCCCAGGCCAATGTCCTTCGGGCCGACTTCGAAGCCGATGCCGTAGGTGACATCGTCATAGTCGCGGTTCGTGTTCACGCGCTTGTCGAAGTTGACCCACTGGTAGCCGACCTTGCCGTAGAACAGGCCGCTCTCACCGGCGCGGAAGCCGAAGCGGCCGGCGGCGCCATATTCCCAGTCGATGTCGCCCGACACGCCCTTGGCGACGTTACCCTCGGCGCCGACGAAGAAGGCGTTGAGCGGCACGTTGAAGCCGACCAGACCCTCGACCAGCGAACCGTTCAGCTTGTCGCGACGGTTGACGGGGGGGATGCCGGCCTTGTTCGGCTCGCTGTCGAACTGCTCCCAGCCGCCGCGGATCGCGAAATACGGATCGATGCCGAACGCCTTGGTGCCGTCGGGCGCGGTCGTCGTGTCGGTGGTCGTCTGACCGTAGGTGGTGTCGGTGGTCGACGGATAGGACGCGTCCTGCGCGAACGCAGGAGCAGCGGCGAGAGCGGACACGGCAACGGCCGTCGCAAGAACGAGCTTACGCATGATGAACCTCGGTATAGTTTTATCTGTTTATCGGGGGTGACCGCCTGTGGCAGCGTACCCGAGGCCCACCTAACCGGCAGAAATGAACAGGGTTGCGCAAATCTGCGCCAACACCCGCACAAAATAGAAACTGTGGCCGGAACGACACGCTTTCTTTCGTCTTCATGAACGCGGGTGCCACAAAGCTGCCGCAGCGCAACATGGCTGCCACAAAGCCGCCGCACCCCGCCATGTTCGGCCTTGGTCGCCGGTGCGGCGTCGAACGACCGAATCGATGCGCAGTCTCAGCGCGCGCGTCTGGTCGGCGCGTGAAAGTCGGGCGGCTTGTCCGCGATCCAGCGCAGGAAGCGCGCCATCACTGGCAGTTCGCGGATCGCGTCCAGCGTGCCCGCAACCGCCAGCGTGCGGTTGTCGGCGGCGGCGTGGATCGCGCGGTGGCAGATCGGGTGCACCGGTTCGGTGTGCGTGCCGCCCTCGCTTTTGGGCACCACATGGTGCCACTCGACCTTTACCCCTAGCGGGCGACCGCACAGCGCGCAGACCGGCGGCGGCACGGCGCGCGCGGCGAGCGCCTCTGCTTCCGCCAGCCCCGCCTTGCGCTTCACCCGTCCGGCCACCGATCCTCCTGCGTGCGGGAGAGCAGACGCGCGGTGCCGCGCCGGGGTTGCATCGTTTGGCTCTCGAAGCGGTGGGGGCGCGGAAGGTCACTAAAGTCACACCCCTACGCATGTGCGCGCGCGTGCGAGGACGTTCGAGGCGTTTGAGCCGATCGCGCGACGATCGCACCGCGCGACCTCATGTCGCGTCACGGCAATCCTTCGGTTCGTCGGGGAAGTAATCCTGCACCAGGGTCGGCACCATCTCGCACGCGTGATCGCCGAGCGTGCCGAGCGAGCGCTGGAACGTGCCGCGCGCGGCATCGGTCATCGCCTCGAACCCGTCCCAGCGATCGCCGGGCTTTCCGGCGGGCAGCAGGTGCTGGAGCAGGAAGACGAGCAACCGGTCGCTCGGCTCGCGCGTCGTTTGGACGAGCGTGCCGTCCTTCCACACCTCGCGCACCGTGCCGCGGGTCGCGCGCTCGAACGCGAGCGTGGTAAGGCGCACCGTCGCGATCTTGAGCGCCTGATCCCAGGTGCGCGCGAAGCCCTCGGCATCCGGCCGCGCGCGCAGGCGATAGGCGGAGCGCGACGACACTCCCGCCTCCTGACACGCCGCGCTGACCGAACCCGTCTCCGCCAAGACGGTCAGAAAGGTCCGCTGCCGCTCGGCGGTCCAGCCATCCGCGCGCACGCGCAGGGGCACGGGCGGGGGCAGCGGCAGGTCGGTGACGTTGTCATGTGCGGGGTCATGCCCGGTTGATCGAGCGGCGGCAGAACGGCGAGCGGTCATGTGTGTGCTCCGTGTGAGAGGAGCGCAGAGAGGTATGCGGGATCGGGGTGTGTAGGACAGAGCGTAAGGGCTGTTAGTTCAACTTGAACTGAGACTGTGTACTAGCATTTATTGGTCGAGCCTTGTTGGATCGCTCGATTGGAGTTGCTGCTTTCGTGATAGCGACTAGCAAGCTTTGCCGATCATCATGACTCGACCAGTTTACAAGCTGCGCTCCTTGATGTTCTGCTGCGTGAAGAGCAGGGCCAAGAAGGGTTTCGTTTGAAGCACTTGCTGTATAAACTAGACGAGATTTAGTTGAGGCCTCGCCGTAAAGCATTCTCGCTTGCTCTAACACAAGCGCCGAAATGCCTATTTCACTTATAACCTTCCGCTTCGAAACATCAGTTGAGTCTGCATCGATCGTTTCAAAAACATGCATGGCGCCATTCTGAAGAACTAAGTCTGCGGAGAGCCCTTCAGCAAGTGGCCAACCTGCAACAACGCGATGAGCTGTTAGGTCTTCCCCGCGGCGGGCAAGCACACCCTCTTGCCGCAGAGCCGACTTGATTGAGGTAAGCAATTTCGATCGGCGGACTTGCCGTTTAATAGGCGCAGGTTCAGGCTCTACTAGGGTGCCGAGAATTGCCTTAACCGATTCCTCGTAAGAGGAATGTGAGTGGGCCTCGAACTGACCAAGCGCTGAAAAATGGAAGGGCGTTAAAAATGCCAGTTCTGCAATGAGGTCTTCAGGAGGTGACATCTCTTCCAGCGAACCTGGGCTGCCGAAATTAGTGAGAGCATTAAAGCTTTCGCGAATTCTGCTAGGATCAATAGCGTACGAAATTGCTTTAATCTTCTCTAGATTTCGTGCGGGTCGCGCATCAACGCGCCCTTCGGCAAAGACAACCAGGCCGACGTTAAGTCGCTCATCTCTGGCCGGGTGGGCAGCGAGGCGCGCGATCGCATACTTATACCAAGTCGCCACTGGTCAGGCCCGTGCGTAGGTGTGCAAGTCGACGCCTGAAGTCCGATGAACCCCAAATTTCACAAAGGCTTCCTTTCGCAACCTCATCTAACCAATCGTCGCGAACATCATTCACTATACGTGAAAAAACCGTTCTCGGTAGCCCTTCAATCCGCTCAACCATCTCGAGGGCAGGCGCTAGATGCTCACCGTGAATCTCGCGGCAACGTCGTCCTAGCTGCCGAGTGTTCGAGAGCGCAACTGGGAAGTCAGTGCTCGTCAGGCTTTTGAACGAGGCGTCGGCGAAATCGATCGCACAAAGGCGATCTGAGCCGTAGCCATCTAGTAGGACAAAGTTATTGGGGCTTCGATCAGGATTGTTGATGAAGAGGTCGTAGACTAAGACTTGACTCAGATAGGAACCTGGAAAAGGCGACGCTCTCCCTGTCTCGTCCTTGGACGTGGAAAGTATAAAGTCCCTCGTACGAAAGTGAGAGGACGTTAAATCACGATCTTGCGAGCCAAAATATGTCTGCCCACTATATTCGATAGTAGACCAAGGAGCCGTGGAGATGCCTAGCTCTAGCGCTAAGCTCGTAAAAACAGCCTCGATAGCGCGGGTTGAACGATTAGAAGAGTCGCCTTTGCAATAGAAAAACCTCCCTGATACGTCCCAGCATCGAAAAGATATGTCCTTTCCTTGTTCAAAGGGCTGAACCGTCGTAGCCCGAATTGGGAAAAGTTCATCCTGAGACGGCGCTGCTCGCGGCGCGATGGTGCTCGCTGAGCTGGTCATGACCTCCCATCCTTTACCAAGCAGCGCCATCTCAGAGTCCCAACAACGGTGTAAGGTAGTCTACGGCTATTCAGCCGCCACACCCCCAAACATATCCGCTTCCGTGACCACGTCCTCGTTCGCCGGCTTCGCGTCCTTTGCCTTCTTGCGCTTGTCGAACGCGTCCCAGACGTCGTTCCACTGGCCCTTGGTCGCGGCCTTCGAATATTCGGTCGCGCGTGTTTCGAAGAAGTTGGCGTGCTCGACGCCGTTCAACAGCGGGGTGAGCCAGGGGATCGGGTGCTCGTCGATCATGTAGATCGGCTTCAGGCCCAGCTGCCCCATGCGCCAGTCGGCGATGTAGCGGATGTACTTCTTGATGTCCTTGGGCTTCATCCCCTCGACCGGACCCATCTCGAAGGCGAGGTCGATGAAATTGTCCTCCAGCCGGATCGTCGTCTGGCACACGTCGGCGATGTCGTCCTTGACCGCCTTGGTCAGGCACTGCCGCTCGGCGCAGAAGGCGTGGAACATGC
>NZ_CAJYVU010000184.1 GCF_913778135.1 uncultured Sphingomonas sp.
GCGATAGGTCGCGTTCAGCTGCGCGTCGGCGGCGTGATAGTCGCTGGCGGACTGCGCCGCGGCGGGGATGGCGAGCATAGCGCCCGCAACCAGAATCAGTGTCTTCATTCCGCTGCCTCGCTTTCAGTTGGCATGTTGTGGCCGAGCAGGCGGAGCACTTCCTGCGCCGCCGCGATCAGATTGGTACCGGGACCGAAAATCGCCTGGACGCCCGCGTCGCGCAGCGCCTGGTAGTCCTGCGCCGGGATGACCCCGCCCGCGATAACCTTGATGTCGGGCCGACCTGCGTCACGCAGGTGGCCGATCAGTTCGGGAATCAGCGTCTTGTGTCCCGCCGCGAGGCTGGAGGCGCCGACCACGTCGACGTCCTTCTCCAGCGCCAGCTCGCTCGCTTCCTTCGGCGTCTGGAACAAGGGACCTGGCACGATCTCGAAGCCCAGATCGCCGAACATCGACGACACGAGGTTCGCGCCGCGATCATGGCCGTCCTGCCCCATCTTGGCGACGAGCATCCGGGGCTTGCGCCCCAGCCGCCGCTCGGTCGCGGCGACACCCTCCTCCAGCCGCGCCCAGGCGACGTCACCGTCATACGCGCCGCCGTAGATGCCCTTGACCGGCGTCGGCTGCGTACCAAAACGGCCGAACACGTCCTCCATCGCCGAGGAAATCTCGCCCAGCGTCGCGCGCGCACGCGCACAGGTCACCGCGAGTTCGAGCAAATTGCCGTCCCCGCGCGCACCTTCGCGCAGCGCATCGAGCGCCGACCGGCACGCCGCCTCGTCGCGCTTCGCCTTCATCTCGTTGATGCGACGCACCTGCGCCTCGCGCACCGCGTGATTGTCGACGTCGAGGATCTCGATCTCGTCCTCGTTCTCCTTGCGGTATTTGTTGACGCCGACGATCACGTCCTCACCCCGATCGACGCGCGCGGCGCGCGCGGCCGAGGCTTCCTCGATCATCGCCTTGGGCCAGCCCGCCGCGACCGCCTTGGCCATCCCGCCCTCAGCCTCGACACGCTCGATGATCGCCCAGGCGCGGTCGACGAGGTCCTTGGTCAGCGCCTCGACGTAATAGCTGCCGCCGAGCGGATCGACGACGTTCGTCATGCCGGTCTCCTCCTGGATCACCAGCTGCGTGTTGCGCGCGATCCGGGCAGAGAAGTCGGTGGGGAGCGCGATCGCCTCGTCGAGCGCGTTGGTGTGGAGCGACTGCGTGCCGCCCAGCATCGCCGCCATCGCCTCGATCGTGGTGCGCATGACGTTGTTGTACGGGTCCTGTTCGGTCAGCGACACGCCGCTGGTCTGGCAATGCGTCCGCAGCATCTTCGACCGCTCGTCGCGCGCGCCAAGGTTGGTCATCACACGATGCCACAGCACGCGTGCAGCGCGCAGCTTCGCGATCTCCATGAAGAAGTTCATGCCGATCGCGAAGAAGAAGCTCAGACGCCCGGCGAACTTGTCGATGTCGAGCCCGCTCGCAACACCGTATTTCACATATTCCATGCCGTCGGCGATGGTGAAGGCGAGTTCCTGCACCTGCGTCGCCCCCGCCTCCTGCATGTGATAGCCGGAGATTGAGATCGAGTTGAACTTCGGCATCTCACGGCTGGTGTAGCCGAAGATGTCCGAGATGATCCGCATGCTCGGCTCGGGCGGGTAGATGTAGGTGTTGCGAACCATGAACTCCTTGAGGATGTCGTTCTGGATCGTCCCGTCGAGCAGCCGCCGCTCAACCCCCTGCTCCTCGCCTGCGACGATGAAGAAGGCGAGGATCGGGATCACCGCGCCGTTCATCGTCATGCTGACGCTCATCTGGTCGAGCGGGATGCCGTCAAAGAGGATCTTCATGTCCTCGACGCTGTCGATCGCGACGCCTGCCTTGCCGACATCGCCGGTCACGCGCGGATGATCGCTGTCGTAACCGCGATGCGTCGCCAGATCGAACGCGACTGATAGCCCCTTCTGCCCTGCCTTCAGATTGCGGTGGTAGAAGGCGTTGGACGCTTCCGCGGTCGAGAAGCCGGCATATTGCCGGATCGTCCACGGGCGACCCGCGTACATTGAGGCGCGCACCCCGCGGGTGAAAGGCGCAAAACCGGGTAGTCCCGGCTCCCACCCTTCCACGTCGTCGGCGGTGTAGAGCGGCTTGACCGCGATCCCCTCGGGCGTGTCCCATGTCAGGTCGCGACCCTTGACTTCCTTCGCCGCCGCCTTCGCCCAGGTGTCGAGCGACGGTGCGGGCGGGGGTGCCGCGACCTCGGTCGGCGTCGCCTGGGGCTTGGGCGCGGCTCCAGCGTCCTCGCCGGTGTTCTGCTCGATGGTCGAATCGCGTTGGTGGTCGGTCATGTCGCTTACTCGCTTGATCGGTTCACGCGCCGGTGAAGGCGGGCTTGCGCTTCTCGACGAAGCTTGCCGCGCCCTCGCGCGCGTCGTGCGTGTTGCCTGCCGTCCGCTGCCCCTCGGCTTCGGCGCGCAGTACCTCGTCGAACGACCCGTCGAGCGCGGTCATCAGGTTGCGCCGCATTGCGGCCAGCGCAACGGTAGGCCCCGCCGCGAGCCGTGTGGCAAGCGTGAGCGCCTCCTCCATCAGTGCCGCATCGTCGACCGCGCGGTAGATCAGCCCCCAGTCGGCCGCCTGCTCGGCGCCGATCCGCTCGCCTAGCATCATCATCTGCGTCGCACGCGCGCGCCCGATCGCGCGGGCGAGCAGCCACGACGAGCCGCCGTCGGGCACCAAACCGATGTTGACGAAGGCCTGGAGGAAATAAGCACTCCTGCCCGCCAGCACGAAGTCGCCCGCCAGCGCCATCGAACATCCGATCCCGGCCGCCGCGCCGTTGACCGCGGTGACGACCGGCACGGGCGAGCGCAGCAACTGGCTCATTACCGGATTGTAGACGTTCATCAGCGCGTGGTGGCTCGCGTTTCCGCCCGACACCGCCGAGCGTTCGCCGCGCGCCTGTAGATCGGCGCCCGAACAGAAGGCGCGCCCCGCACCCGTCAGCAGCACCGCGCGCGCGCCCTGCAGGTCATACAGCGCCTCGGTCACTTCCTGCGCAAGTTCGAGCGAAGCGGCGTTCAGCCGCTCGGGACGGTTGAGCGTGATGACGAGCACATCGCCCTTCCGCTCGGTGACGATCGTCCGGTAACCGGTCATGGCAACGCTCCCGCTCAATGATCGCCCGCGTGCGCGTTCTGGGACGCTTCCATCAACTCGACCAGCAGCCCGCCGAAATCTTTCGGGTGGACGAACACGATCGGCGTGCCGTGCGCCCCGATCCGCGGCTCGCCGAGCACGGTCGCGCCTTGTGCCTTCAGATGCGCGACCGCGGCATGAATTTCGGGCACCTCAAAGCAGACGTGATGCTGCCCGCCGGCCGGGTTCTTCTTGAGGAACCCCGCAATCGGCGAACTGTCGTCATATGGCTCGATCAGCTCGATCTGCGTATTGGGCGCATCGACGAAGCAGACGCGCACGCCCTGTGCGGGCAGGTCGAACGGCTCGCCGATCGCGTCGGCACCCAAAAGGCTGCGATAGGTTTCAACCGACCGCTCGATCGACGGCGTCGCGACGCCGACGTGGTTGAGGCGCCCCAGTGTCATGCCGGCGGTCATTCCTCGATCCTCCGTTGCCGCGCTGCCATTGCCGCGCCCTCGATGATGCCTTCCAGCCGGCTGACGCGGTCGCGAAGCTCGCCATGTGCTTCGGCGAGACGCGACACGCGGGTGTTCATCGCCGCGATGTCCCTCCCGAGACCGTCGATCTGCTCCTTGAGCGTGAAGATCGTCTTGATCGCATTCAATGCGCGCTCACCCGCGCTCATGCCCCGCCACCTAGAATCGCATCGACGCGAGCACAGGTGCGCGCGATGTCGGCGCGCATCGCAGCGATTGCCGCCGTCATCTCCCGCACCGCATCCTCGACCATCGGCACGATGGCGTCGAGTTCGTC
>NZ_CAJYVU010000185.1 GCF_913778135.1 uncultured Sphingomonas sp.
CGGCCAGCGCGTTCCGCGGGCTGATCGCGGAGCAGGAAGAACTCGAGCGTCGCACGCGCGCGCTGCGCGCCGCGATCGACCCGGCGGCGGCCGCGCAGCAGCGTTTCGACAGCGAGATGGCGGAAGCGCGCTCGCTGATCAGCCAGAACGCGATCTCGCTCGACGAATATGCCGCCAAGCTGAAGATCGAGCAGGGGGCGCTCGATCTGGCCACCGACGCCAAGAAGCGGAACGCCAGTGCCAGCGCGCAGGCGCGCCAGTCGGGTATCATGCTCGGTCAGCAGGTGCAGGACTTCACCGTCCAGGTGAGTTCCGGGCAGAGCATCACTACCGCGTTCACGCAGCAGATCGGGCAGGCCGCGTTCGCGCTGCAGGGCATGGAGGGGCGGCTCGCCGGCGTCGCGGCGTTCCTGACCAGCTGGCAGGGTATTGTGCTGACCGTGCTGCTGACCGCGGCCGGGCCGCTCGTCGCCAAGCTACTGGAGGGTAACGACGCGCTCGCCGACGGCGTCGACAAGCTGCGCGAAGACGCGCAGGCCGCCGAGATCTCGCGCCAGGCCAAGGTACGGTTCGCGGCTTCGGCCGAGGGTGTTGCCGCCGCAATTCGCGACGGTACCGACGCGACCAAGAAGTCGATCGAGGCGACGAAGACCTCGGCCGAACAGGACAACATCGCCGCCAAGCAGGCGCTCCAGCGCGAGATCAACATCCGCAAGGTCACGCTGGCCTTGCTTGATCAGGCTAAGGCAGAAGCGCGGCAGGCGAACTCGACCAACTTCGGTGCCGCTGGCGGCGCCGGCGCGGCGGCTGCGCAGACGATCTACCGCAATCGTGTCGCCGACGTGCAGAAGATGGCCGACGAGCAGGCCGACCTGATCGCGCAGGCCGAAGCACGCGTCCAGCAGACGCGGATCGCTCTGGCGACCGAGTCCGCGACGCGCGCGGTCGATCCGATGGCTCGGATCAAGAAGGTCTACGACGATCAGGTCACCGCCGCGCAGGCGAAGGCACGGGCCGAGGGCACGGTCACGACCGAGCTGACCCGTCAGCTGACGCAGATCGAGCGCAACCGGCAGGCGGCGATCAAGGCCGAGCAGGACAAGCAGTCGGCGGCAAACAAGAAACCGACCGTCACCAACCAGATTGGGCGCAACGTGTCCCTCGCCGAGGGGCGCGAGATTGCCGAAAGCATCGGCGGCCACGTCAACAGCGACCTCCGCACCCGCGCCGAGCAGGAGCGGCTCTACGCGAAGTATGTCGCATATAAGAACGGCAGCGGGCCTTGGGCGGCGTTGGCGGCAAAGCCGGGTACCAGCAATCACGAACTCGGGCAGGCGATCGATGTCGCGAAAGGCAACGGTGTCACGCTCGCCAAGCTGATCGCCGCGTACCGTCAGGCGGGCGTCAAGCTGACCGAGGCGCTCGACGAGGGCAGCCACTTTCACGTCGCATGGAAGAAGACCGGTGGTGCCGCACGTGAGGCGGCGGCGGAGCGCACGGAGGCGGCGAAGAAGGTACGCGAGGCCGCCGCGGCCGAACGCGAACTCGAACAGGATCTGACCTCGACGGTGCGCGCTTTCGATCCCGCTCGCGCTGCCGCCGACGATTACGCCGCCAGCCTCGCACGGATCAGTGCGCTGGTGAGCAAGGGCAAGCTCTCGCTAGCAGATGGGCTCGACTATGCCCGCACCGCGCGCGTCCAGTATCTGACCGGGCAGAACGAGCGCTTCGCCGCCGACTTCAAGAAGATGTTCGGCGACACCGATCCGATGGCAGGCATGATGGACGCCGCCAATCGTGAGATCCGCAACAGCGTCGACGCGAGCGCCGATGAGCTGGATCGCCGCGCCAAGATCGCAGCTGCCGGCGTCGACGAGGTCCGTGCCGCCGGTGTGCAGCTGGTCGACGTGTTCGATCCGTCGCAATGGGACAGCTGGGGCAGCGCGGGCAAGAGCGTGCTCAACATGCTCAAGGGCGAGTTCATCGCGCTCGCGCTGCTCAACCCGCTGAAGAACATGATCAACGGCAACAAGAACCTGCCGACGCTCAACAGCGCGATCAGCAGCATCAGCAGCCTGTTTAGCAAGACGCCCGCACCTGGTCGCAACGCCACCGGCACCGAGCATTGGTCAGGCGGCATGACCTACGTCAACGAGAACGGCGGCGAGATCATGGACCTGCCGACCGGCACGCGCATATATCCCGCGGCGGAATCGCGCCGGATGATGGCGGCGAACGATACCGGTTCTTCGCGTCAGCGGGTCGACATCGGCCTAAACACCGACCTGTTCACAGCCACTGTGTCCGACATCGCCGATCAGCGTGTCGGTGTTCACGCGCCCGGGATCGCCGCCGGCGGTGCCGAGCTCGGCCGCGACCAGATGCGCAAGGCGCAGCGTCGGCAGATGGGACGGAGAACGCGGTGACGATCTACCTGCCGCCATCACCGCTGCCACGCTCCGCCTCGCCGTCGCCCGTCGTATTTGGCGGCTGGCAGACGCCTCCGACCGGCGGCGTCGAGACGTGGCTCGGCTTCATGGGTTCGCGCCTGTCGATGGCGATCGAGACCCCTAATCTGCTGCCGGAGCCGGATGGCCGACTATGGACCGCGGCGCTGCTCGACGCATGGCTGACCGGTGAGACGGTCGCCTGTCGGTTTCCGCAGCCCGGCTTCGTCATCGGCTCGCCGGGTCAGATCGTCGTCGACGGCGCGGGGCAGGCGGGCATGGTGCTGAAGGTGCGCGGCGCGACGCCGAACTATGGCTTCCGGCGGCGGCAGTTCTTCTCGCTCGTGCACGGCGGCCGGCGCTATCTCCACTACGTCCGCGAGAACGCCGGTGTCGGCGCGGATGGCCGCGCGACCGTGCCGATCGGGCCGATGCTGCGGGTCGAGCCTAGCGACGGCGACACGTGCGAGTTCGGCGTGCCGATCATCGAGGGCAAGCTGAGCGGTGATGCGAGCGGGTGGAAGATGATCCCCGCGCGCGTGCAGGGCCTGAGCTTCACGATCAGCGAGATCGCCTGAATGTCGCTGCTCGACCCCGCACTTGAGGCCGCGCTTGCCGCCGACCGTGCCACAATCTTCGGCGCGATTCGCATGGCGCTGCCAGGGCGCACCGTGCGCCTGCTGGTCGGAAGCGGCTTCGTCGACTTCCTCGTCGACGGCGTGCTCGAGCGGTTCAGCGGCGAAGATGAGGTGGTCGGCACCTTCACCGCGATCGACACGCTCACCGATGGACTAGGCGACGAGGCGCCGGCGCTGTCGTTGACCTTCACCCCGCGCGACGGTGTCGCCGCGGCGCAGCTCGCATCGGTGGCGATGCAGGGCGCGCCGGTGCTGTTGTGGCTCGGCGCGATCGATCAGGAAACCGGCCGCGTGATCGGTCAACCGCTGCTGCTGTTCAACGGCCTACTCGACACCGCCACGCTGTCGCTCACCTCGACCAGCCGCAAGGTCGAGTATGAGGTGACCTCGATCTTCGAAGACTTCTTCCTGTCCGACGACGGCGTGCGCCTGTCCGACAGCTTCCACCAGTACGTATGGCCGGGCGAGCTCGGCTGCGCCTTCGTCACCTACGTCGCGCAACAGATCTACTGGGGCACATCGAGCCCGGATGGAGTGCGGCGATGAGCCAGCCGGAAATGGTACGCCGCGTTGCGGCGGCCAGCGCGACGCGCGACCAGTTCATCGGGCGGCCGTTCCGCTGGGGGCGGAGCGACTGCGCGCGCCTCGCCGCCGCGCATCTCCGCCGCATGGGGTACCAGGTGCAACTTCCACCCTCGGGCAGCTACGGCGGTGCGAAGTCGGCGCTGAAGGCGCTCCGCGCGCGCGGGTACGACACGCTGGCGGCCGGGCTCGATGCGCTCGGGCTTGAGCGCATCCCGTGGTCAACCGCGGTCACCGGCGACATCGTCATGGGCGCATCCGGCGACGTGTTCGGTGCGCTGGGTATCAAGCTCAGCAACGGGCGATTGCTCGGCTTCCACGAGCACGCGCCCGGCGCGGCGATCCTGCAGGAAGTCGGCCTCGACGCGGCGTGGCGGGTCACCCCGCTTTAGGCGCGCACTCGGCGACTTGTTTCGCGGGCATCCACGAGCGCACGTGCGTGCCGGTGGCTGTGCGGTGTAGATCGACACGGTAAAGAATGGCGCCGCCGACCTCGGGAGCCTTGAACCAGATCAGCATCACGTCGTCAGGGCGGTCAGGTTGCCGATAGACGCTGGGCGCAGGTGCTTGCGGTAGGTCAATGAGGCAGCGTTCCACATCGCCGGCTTGAACCGCGCTGTCATACTCGGCGAGCGGCGGCCGTGATTGGAATTTAGCGATCGGCCCAGCGCTGCTGAGCGTCACCGCGGCAAGAACAGTCCAAAGCTCATTCATCGGCAGGGAGGGTACCGCCGTGTCACGCTTCCTTGCAACTGCAGCTATGGTTGTGGGCGGTGTCGCCCTTGTTGCCACTGGTGTCGGCGCTGCGGCCTCGATCGGTCTTCTCGGGCAATACGCAGCCGGCAGCGCGACGGCGGCGTTCGTCACCACCGCGGCCACCGTCGCGAAGGTCGCCGGTTTCGCCGCGGCCGCGTTGATGGCGACCAGCGCGCTGACGGCGCCGAAGGCAACCGGCGGCGGTTCGCCCGATCAGTGGAAAGCCGATCCGAACGCTGGCATCGATATCGTGCTGGGCGACGCATGCAACGGCGGGCACATCATCTACCGTCAGGCTTACGGCTCGACGAACAAGTATCAGTCGATCGTGACCGAGTGGTCGGTCGGCCCGGTGCAGTCGATCGATACGCTCTACATCGACCAGATCGCGCGGGGTGTTGCCGGCGGCATCGTCGATGTGCCGAACCGCGGGTTCGTGCTTGAAGCGCGCCAGCGCGGACTGTGCCCCGAGCCGGCCGCGCTGAGCCTTGGCGGCGCGATGCCTTACGGCTGGACCGGCGCGCATCGCCTGTCCGGCAAGGCCGCTACCATGATGCGGTTCGAGTACGACACGAAGGGCAAGAACACGCAGACGTCGATGCCGACCTGCGGTTGGCGCGGCAAAGGCGTGCTCTGCTACGATCCGCGGCACGACAGCACCTATCCAGGCGGGGACGGGCCGCAGCGCGCGGACGATCAGGCGACATGGGTATGGAGCGACAATCCCTATGTCGTCGCACTGACGTGGTGCCTCGGTTGGCGGCAGAACGGCAAGCTGATCGCGGGCGTCGGCCTGCCGATCACCGGCATCATCGTCGAGAACTTCGTCGAGGGTGCGAACATCGCCACGATCAACGGCTGGCGGGTCGGCGGCGTCAAATCGACGCTCGACGACAAGTGGGACGTGCTGACCGACATCCTGCAGGCGGGCGCAGGCGAGCCGCTTCGCCTGGGCGCCATGCTCGGCTGCATCGTCTCGACCCCGCGTGTCAGTCTCGCCACGATCGACCGCGACGCGCTCGCGCAAGGCGAGGTCAGCATCGTCGCCATGCAGGCGCGGCGTGATCGCATCAACGCGCTGGTACCGCGCTACTGGTCGGAGCAGGTCAGCACCGATCCGCAGACCGGCGTCACGACGACGACCTGGGCGGAGGTGCCCGCCGAGCCGATCATCGTTGCCGAGCACGTGGCCGCCGATGGCCGGCAGGTGCTTAAGGAAGCGTCGTTCCCGCTGGTGCAGGGTTTCGCCGGCCAAGAGCCGAAGCAGGTCGGAACGCTCGCGCGATACGCGATCGAGAACGCTCGCGAGTTCGGCCCGATCAACCTTCCGCTCAAGATCCGCTGGATCGGGTACAAGCCGGGCGATGTTGTGACCGTCGACTATCCCGAGGGCGGCCTGATCGGGCAGGACGTGATGCTTCTCTCGCGCGCGCTCGATGCGGCGAGCGGCATCGTGACCGTCACCGCGCGGTCGGAAACGGCATCGAAGCACGCGTTCGCGCTCGCGCAGACGGCGGTGCCGCCCGTGTCGCCTAGCCTCCCTGCCAATGCGTGGACCTATGCGGCTCCGGGTAGCAGTCGCGCTGCACATTGGATCCGTGCGCAGACGGTGCAGTTCCCGGCGACCACGACCGCCACGTCGATCACCGTCGTGCCGTTCAGCGCTACGCTCGATGACGGCCGCATGATCGATTTGCCCGCTGGCCAGATCGACGGCCTGGACGATGCGGCGACCTATCGCCTGTTCTACGCGCTGGAGGATGCCACGCCTGCTTTCACTGGCGCGACTGGGGAAGCGTTCACCGGGGCCGACGGTCAGGAGTTTGTCGGGATCATCCCGGCCGGGACCTACTACGCCGCCCCTTCCGACTCGCTGCTCGACGTTGCCAATCCGGCGTTCGTGGCCATCCGCCTCCTGACCACTGCCAACGCGGACGGCACCACCTATCCGCCGCCAGAAACCCCGCCGGCTGGCGACAGCGGCAGTGGGTCGGGTGGCGGCGGTCGCTACCAGCAGAACGTCCAGCTGCAATAATCCCGGCGCACGGCGCCACACCGGAGACCATCATCATGACGAGGATCCTCGCCGCGGCGCTCGCCGCGGTGCTGCTGACGTGCGCGCCCGCGGCCGCGCAGCTGGACACACGCACCATCGCGCAGGCGCAACCGCTCACCGGCACCGAGCGCATGCCCGCGGTCCAGGGCAGCGGGTGCACCGCGAAGACGACGCCGTGCGCGAGCGTGGCGATCACGCCATCGCTCATCTCGACGTTCCTGGCCCCGGTGTTCCAGCCGCTCGACGCCGACCTGACCGCGATCGCGGCGCTGACCACCGCCGACTTCGGCCGCCAGCTGCTCACCCGCGCAGATGCGGCGTCGACGCGGACCGCGCTCGGCCTGGGTTCGATCGCGACACAATCGGCCGGGAGCGTGGCGATCACCGGCGGTTCGGTGGTCGGCCTCACGACGCTGCGTACCAATGGACGCGCCACCATCGACGAGGGTGGCAACTTCGAGTTGATGGCGAACCAGATCTTCCCCGGCGACGTCTATCTCCAGAGCGGATTCGCGGGCAGGATAGAGTTCAACGCTGGCGGTGCTGGCGCGTGGAATTTCCAGACCGCGCCATCCGGCTCGGCAGGATCGGCAGTCACGCAGACCACCCGCCTGCAGATCACCGCTTCGAGCACGCGGCCGGGTGCGGACGCCGCCTACACCAGCGGCGAGGCGTCGCTACGCTGGTCGGCCACCTACTCGGCGCGCTACTGCTACAGCGCCACCGTGTGCGACTATGCAGGTAGCGGCACGCCGCTGAACGTCGTCGTCGCGGGCATCGGATCGACCTTTCGTCGCACCGATGGTGGCACCAGCACGACCTTCTACGTGAAGGAAAGCGGCGCGGGCGCGAGCACCGGCTGGGTGGCAAAGTGATGCGCACGGCAACGCTCCCCATCGCGGTCGATCGCTGGCAGCCTGCCACGCTGACCGTGCGCGTGGTCGGCCTCGACATGCGCGGCTCGGTCAACCGTCTGCAGGCGCGGCTCATCGCCGATACGCCGGGTCTGCCGCTGATCGATCTCACCGACGTGACCAACGGCGCCGCAGAGGGCATCCGCCTCGTGTCGGTCGCGATCGAGGATGGTCGACCGGTCTCGACCTTCAAGCTGCGGATCAACGAGACAACCGTCGAAGGCTTGCCGTTCGCGGGCGAGCGCGGTGACGACACGATCATCGGCTACGACTGGCAGACCAGCGTCGGCGGGAATCGCCGCCTGCTCGCGCGCGGACCGCTGACCGTCGTCGCGGGCTTCACCGGCGCGGACAATGCGCCCCCGGGGATGCCCTCCGGCTACGGCGGCTATCCCGCGCAGCGTGGCAGCGCGCCGTGGTCGACCGCGCAGCTGACCTTCAGCGACGACGACGTGACGATCTCGATCGACGGCACCGACCTGCTCGGCGTCGCGCAGGATCAGGCGCTCGCCGCCATTGGCCGCGCGCGCGACCAGGCGGTCGAGACGGTGCAGAACAGCACCAGCGCCGCGGCGGGCTATGCGGCTGAGGCCGCGACCAGTGCCGACCGCGCCGCCAGTCACGCCGGCATCGACGTCACCTTCGCGACCAAGGCGGCTGCCGCTGCCGCACAGATCGCTGTCGGCAAGGTGGTGCAGGTGCTCGTCGACGAGACGATGAGCGGCAGTCGCACGATCTACCAGAAGCGTGCCGACGGCTCGCTGGCGTTTATCGCGACGCTCATCGGTGCGGGCGACCTCGCCAGCACGGCCGCGCAGAGGGGCGCGGCTCTTGTCGGCTTCGACGCCGGCCGCACGGTGCGCGACGTTCTACTCGCCGCGCCATTGGAGCGGTTGATGGGCGCCGCGATGGCGGTGCTCGACCGAAACGAGTTCGCGGCCGACAGCTTCACGCCGTACAAGCGCATCGGTCCCGGTGCCGACTACAGCCCGACCGGGCAGTGGGTGTGGGATAGCGGCTTCTCCGCGCTGCTCGCGGTCGTGCTCGGGCAGGCGGCGCGCGCGAAGGCGTGGCTGCTCAACTGGCCCGCCAAGCAGAAGGGTGACGGCATGTACCCGTGCACGATCGGCCCGGGCTACAACGACAATTACAGCCAGATGCCCGTGCTCGCCTGGGCGGCGTGGGAGGTGTTCGCAGCGACGAACGACCTCAACTTTCTTGCCACCATGTACCCGAGCCTCAAGCTCAACTTCGCGTGGTGGCAGGCCGCGCGGATGGACGGCTCGGGGCTGTTCATGTTCGGCTCGTCGCGCACCGGATCGCCCGACGCGGGCACGATCGCGCAGGATCTGCGCTACGAAAGCGGCGAGGACGCCAACCAGGGCTTCTTCGACGAGCAATATGGCGGCGTGGAGGGCATGGCTGCCGACCACGTCAGCCCGGCGCTCAGCGCGCTGATGTCGCTCAACGCCGACTACCTCGCCCGCATGGCCAATGCGCTCGGCAACGGCGAGCAGGCCGGGTGGGAGACGCAGCGCGACGCCATCGCCGACCGTGTCCGCCGCTTCCTGTGGGACGAAGAGATGGGTCGCTTCGCGTTCCTGCTCCGCTCCGACCTGGCGAAAGGTGCGGGCAAGCTGGCCGTCGCTGCCGCGGCAGGTGCCACCAGCATCACGCTCGCCGATGGCGCCGGGATCGGCTTCGCGGTCGCGCGCGGCGCGAAGATTGTCGTCGGCGACGGTGTGGCGCAGGTGGCGGCCGACTTAGTCGGTACCGAGATGGTCATTCCGCTGATCGCGGGGCTGAGCGCCGCGGCGCCGAAGGATCAGCCGGTCTTCGTCCGCCCGATCCTCTACGCGGCGACGCTCTCGAATCACGCCTTCCCGCTGATGGCCAAGGTCGCGACGCAGGCGCAGGCGCGCCGGATCGTCGACGAGCACCTGCTCTACGCCTTCGACGGCACGGTCGCGGACACGTTCACCGCCTTCCTCGGGCGCGATTACACCAAGGCGTCGACGACCAAGGGCTATCTGCTCAAGTACAAGCACGCTGCATGGCACGCACCGCTGCCGGGGTCAGCGACCACGATCGGTGCAAAGGCGTGGACGCATGCGCCGGGTGGCGACGGCATCGTCGCGACGCTGTTCGCGCGCGGGCTCGCCGGTGATGCGCAGCGTCCGCTCGCCGCCATCCGGCCCGAGTGGGAGACGCCGCAGCGCTATCGTCCGCTATCGGCGTCGATCAGGCTGACGAAGGCAGCCGCTGCCGGCGCGGTGCAGTTGCTGCTGGGCGACTATCCTGCGAACGTCTTCGTCGCCAACGTCGAGCTGCCGCAGCCCGCCGGCGCGGACGGCGCGCGCGTGACCGTCGCGCTCGATCCGCTGTCGACGAGCGCCCGGCCGTTCTACGCCCGCGTGCTCCAGCAGGCGAGCGGCACCGCACCGATGACCGTGCACGCGATCACGCTGACAAGCTACCCGCGCGGCTTCGTATTCGCGACCGGCAAGGGCCTGATCGCCAACCCACGGCTGTCCGACTACGCGCGTGCGACCGAGACGAACAGCGACCCGGCGGACGGTGGCAGTGCGCCGCTGGCTTCGGATTACTGGAAGGGCGATCACTGGACCAACCTCGAGCTTGTCGCCGTGCTCGGCATGCTCGCCTACGGCATGACCGCGGAGGCGCAGCAGATCGGGCGGCAGGTGATCGAGCGCGTCTACCTCGACTATGTCCGCACCGGCACGCTCTACGAGCGCTTCTCGATGCGCGGGCAGGGCAAGGGCTCGCCCGACTACGTGTGGACCGGCAACGTGCTCAACATCGCGCGCGCGCTGGGGCTGTTCTGATGGTGGAGACGAGCATGAACGCGCCGCTGATCTTTACCGGTCACGAGGGATTCGCAGCCGCGCTGGTCGAGGCACTCGCGCCCTTCGCCGAGCGCGGCTGCACCATCCGGCACCGGCCGTGGAACAAGGGGCTGCACCTCGTGAAGGTGACGACGCCCGCCGACGACGACCTGCGAGCGGAGATCGGCGCTGAAGCTTGGCGCGCGGGTGTCACCTTCTACGAAAGCCACGCCGGCTGACACCGGCGCGGTCTCACACGCAGGACGTGACTCGCTCATCCTGTGCGGTCATGGCGCTCTGATCAGTCACAGCAACGACGGTCGGGTAGCCGCCCGGGTTCTTGGGCGCGGTGCGAGCCTGATAGACGGTGGGCACACCGCGCTCCCGGAAGCATGCCGCCACCTGATCAGTCGGCTTCGCCGACCAAATTGCGCCGTACGCGTCTTTCGGCATCGACGCGGGGCCGACCGGACCGCTCATAATTGCACATCCACTGAGCGCCACGAGCGCGCCTGCCACTACGATCGCCTTCATACCTGCCCCTTCTTGCTGTCCTGCCGACTCTAAGCTCGCCGGCGGGTGCCGAGGTTCCTTACCGCTGCTGCCTGTGGGTGACGAGCGCGGCTGCCGCAAGAGCCGCTACAGCACTGATCGCCATGAAGATCGCTGGCATTTCGTTACCTCTCACCGCCGACGTCGACCGCTTCGAAGGCGGCGGTCGGCTGCTGCGAAACTCCACCACCTGCTGAACAGGTATGCACCGCCAAGGCAGCACAACACGATCAACGCATACGCGACCACGACTCGACCTTCCATAGTGCCTCCTTGCCTTGGCTGAAACGCTACGCCCGACTGAAGCTACAGCAGCCCTGTTTTCCTTCCAACGCATCGCGGAGTCCCGATGATGAACAATGCGTCTCTTGCGACCAAGGCGGTCGCGAGTAGCCCGAGCACGTCCGCGCCAGCGGCGTTCAACGGGGTCGAGTGGTTGGTCGTGCTTAACCTATGGGCGATGACCGCGGCGTGCCTGCTCGCCTGCATGGCCGTCTATACGCTGGTGACAGACGGCCGGAAGCACCGCCACCTCGACGTGCCGGGCATCTCGCCTGCTCGCCTGTGGCGTTGGATCGGCATCCTATTCGCGACGGGCATAGCGCTGCGCAGCGGAGCCGAGGCGCTGACGCTGTGGGGCTGGGACACGACGCAGCCGGCGAAAACCGGCACCTTCCTGTTCATCAAGCGGCTGGTCGACCCGGTGGCCATCGCGTGCGGCGTTACCGGCATGATCCTGTTCATCATGTCTCTGCCCGGCATGCTGTCGCAGCTGCGACGCGAGCCGATCCCGATCGACATCTGGCAGTCCTGGCCGATCGTGCGGCGCATGCTGTGCGTCTCGGCCGTCTTCTTCGTCGCAGCCGTCGGCGTCACGGTGACGCGATGAGTCTGCGAGTGGGGGCACTCGCCGGCATCACCGCACCGGTCGCAGCGGCGGCCGCTACCATCACCAAGGGGACAGCTGTGAACGGTCCTGTCGTATGGCACCTGCTCGGCTACCCGTTCGAAGCCGGCAGCATGATCGCGGCGCTGTGCGCCTGCATCGCGGTGCGCTTCTACGTCGTGCAGCACGGCGCGGGCGCCAACCGCTGGCTGCTCGACATCCCGGTCTCCGCGCTGGCGCTGATGTTCACGGCCGGCATCATCGTGACCGTACGCCCGGCACCGCTCACCGCGCTGTTGTTCGGCACCGGCGTTGGCGCACTCGGCGCGGGCATCATCAAGATCGCGAAGGGCTACGTTGACCGCTGGTTCGGCGAGACGACGGGGCAGCCGCGCACCTGACCGACGAACGTCCCGCTCCGCTGAATAGAAGCGGGACGCCCCCGTAGAACCGAAGGAGATCGGTGCGACGCCAATCCTGTGGCGACACCGGCTGCAACACAAGGACACAGATGATGTTGGAAGGAAACGCCAACCTACGGGTGGGCCCAATGGCGCTCGCTCTCATCCACCACTTCGAGAGCTGTCGGCTGGTCGCTTATCCCGACCGGGTAAAGGTGCCGACTATCGGGTGGGGCATGACCTACTATCCCGACGGCCGGCGTGTGCGTCTGGGCGATCGGATCACGCAGGATCAAGCCGATAGCATGGGCGCGCAACTGCTTGAGCGAGACTTCGCGGGACCGGTGCGCAAGGCGCTGGGCACCGCGACGACCACGCCGGCGCAGTTCGGCGCAATGGTGGCGCTCGCCTACAACATTGGCGTGGGTCCGCTCTTCTGGCTGCCCGGCATGAAGAAGGGCTTCCGCCAGTCTGACGTGCTCAAGCGGCACAAGGCGGGGGACTATGCCAGCGCTGGCGGCAAGGCCGGTGACAATCCAACCCCCGGCGCATTCGGCGGCTGGATCCGTGCAGGCGGCGAGGTGCTGGCCGGACTGGTGCGCCGGCGTTCAGCTGAGGCCGCGCTCTACCGCAGCGATTTCGCCAACGTCGCCCGCTTCACGCATGGCGAAGTCGCCTGACCCATCACCCAAGGAGAAGACCCATGAAGATCAGTCTCGCCGCCATCTTCCGCATCGCGAAGGCGCTCGCACCCGTCGCGATCGCGCTCGCACCTGCCGTGAAGCACGCGATCAAGGAGGCGAAGAAGCCGGCCGCCTAGCGGCGATCCGACCGCACCTGCTGTAAAAGGGTATGCTGAAAGCACGGCAGGTGCGGTCGGCGACGCGGTGCGCTGGGGATCCCGCCGCGTGTCGCAAGGATGATGATTGCTGAGGCAGCCGCAATCACACGGTGCGTCGAACGTGTGTCTCAGTCCGCCAAATGGTTGCCCATCGAAGCAGGCGATCAAGGAGCCGAAAGAGCCGGCTGCGTGATTGCTCAGCCTCGTTTTTGAGCGCGGCGGCGAAGCCGCTGCCCAGTTTCGCCGGTCGCTCCATGAGTCAAATCTGCGCGTGCCTTACTTCTGGCAGGCGACGATCGTCGCGATCACCGACAGCGTGTCATGGGGATCGCGCACGCGAACAGTGTCGAGCCCGAGTTCCTTGGCCGGGTAATCGTTGCCGCCGGGGAAGATCGCATCGCCGATGAACATCATCTTGTCGAGCGCGATGCCGCTCTCGTCGCGCAGGCGCTTCAGGCCGTACGCCTTGTCGACGCCCTTCTGCGTGATGTCGATCGAGGTGGCACCACCCATGTTGATCGACAGTTCGGGCAGCCGCTGCTTGAGGTCCGCCTGGA
>NZ_CAJYVU010000186.1 GCF_913778135.1 uncultured Sphingomonas sp.
GTTGTGCCCTCCCTTCGTCATCAGCCGCTGCAGTCCGGTGGCCGTGGCAGGTCCGGTTCGCCACCGTGCAGCCGTCCTGGGGAATGATCGCCCGTGCACCGTGATCGGTGCCGCTCGGGAGCAGTGCCGTTTTAGGTTCGAGGACGAGGACACACTTTTGATCAACAATCGTCAGCAAGGTCGCCGTCGCGGCCGTGGCAATGGACCGCAGCGTTCGGGCGGTGGCGGCCAGGGGCAGCGTGACAGCGGAAATCGCATCGACAGTCGCGCACGCGGCAATGCGGCGCAGTTGCTTGAGAAATACAAGAACATGGCACGCGACGCGCAGATGTCGGGCGACCGGGTCAACACCGAATATTACCTCCAGTTCGCCGATCATTATTTTCGCGTGCTCGCCGACCAGCGCGGGCGCAGCGAGGAGCAGGGGCAGCAGCGCCGTCAATCGCGCGACGATTTTGACCAGTTCGATCCGTTCGACGATTTCGGCGACGAGGGTGAGCCGGTCCGCGCCGACGAAATGCAGCGCGCACAGGAAAGCGATCGCCAGCAGGGCGAGCGGCCGCAGAACGAGCGCCAGCAGAGCGATCGTTATCAAGGCGAGCGTCAGCAGAGCGACCGAGCGCGCGGCGACCGCGATGCCCGTCCCCGTGACGACCGGTTCCGCGACGATCGCCAGGAGCGCCCGCGCTACGACCGCGACGAGCGGCCGCGTGAGGCGCGCGAACAGCGCCAGCCACGTGAAGATCGCCCCCGCTTCGAGCGTGGCGAGCGTCGATTGGCGGAGGTAAGCCAGCCCGCGGTCGCTAACGACGTTGATCAGGCGCCCGTTCAAGGCGCCGAGCTGAATTCGGCACCGCCGCAGGTGGCATCTGCGCCCGACGTGCAGGCCGATGAAGCGCCACGCCGTCGCACCCGCGCGCGCAAGGTTCGCGAGGAGGGCATGGAGAATGCTGCGCCGGCAGAAGCGCTCGACGCGGATCGCCTGCCGCCGTCGCTCGGCATCGTCCGCGCGAGCGATGCGGAAACGATCGCTCCTTCCGCCGACGAGGGCGAGGCACCCAAGCCGCGGCGTCGCCGTGTCGCACGCGCCACCGGCGGTGAGGCTTCGGCCGCGGAGTAGGGTGGCAGCCCTCTAACGATCGAACGTTACGGGCCGACGTCCTTTCGGGGCGCTCGGCCCGTTGTCGTATCAAGGCCGGCGGCGTCGGCGACTTCGTCGTGTCCGGTACCCGAACTCATGAAGGCGAGCCCCATCAGCGCGCCCGCCATCGCAATCGATCCGATCACACCGCCGAAGGTCGCGAGCGTCGCGATCCAGCCGAGCTCGCCGTAAGCACGACCTAGCAGGTGAACGGCGAGGAACGCCGCGACAATGCCGATCAGCGTCATGATCGCCAGGATGCGGCGAAAGCGCCGCCATGCGAAACGCGCCTGCGCCGGATCGTCCAGTCCCTGCATCCGCCACCCCTTGTCCCCACACACTTTGCAACACGCACGCGAACGTGAAATGATGCGACCCGCCAGCCTATAGGCGCGAGACCATACAGGAGAGAAGGCGATGACCATCGCAGCGATCCTCGGCGACAAGGGCGCCGACCTTGTGTCCATCTCACCCGATCGACGTGTTGCCGACGCGGTCGCGCTACTCGCCGAGCGGCGGATCGGTGCGGTGCCGGTGATCGACGATGGTCGCGTCGTCGGCGTCTTTTCCGAACGCGATGTGATCCGCTGCCTGCGCGAGCACGGCGCGTCCGCTCTCGATCAGTCGATTGCAACGGTGATGACGGCCCCCGCCGTGACGGTCGGGCGCGACGACTCGGTGCTCGGCGCGCTGTCGCTTATGACCAAGCGGCGCATCCGCCACCTGCCGGTCGTCGAGGGTGGGCAGGTGCTCGGCATCGTCTCGATCGGCGATCTGGTCAAATACCGAATCGACAGAATCGAGGCGGAAGCACGTGCGATGCGCGATTACATCCAGCAGGCGTGAATCGGATCAGGCACGGACCAGCCTGATCATGTCGCCGATCGTGCCGCGCCAGAACGTCAGCAGCAGCCCGGCGTAGCTCGCCGCGCCGATCGCGACCAGCACGGTGAGATTGAGCAGCGGGCTGAGCGGCGGCAAGACGTGTTCGGCGGCAACCACCAGCGCGGCCATTACAGCCGCGCAGACGATCGCGGGCGTCGCGGCCTGCACAACGGCGCGCGCCGACACGCCGATCACGGGCAAGGCGCGCGCGCTGCTCGCCGCGAGATAGGCAGGATAGGCGACGAGCCAAGCGGCGGCCAAGCCGGTCACACCCCAGTGCACGCCCACGAGAAACGCGGCGGTCAGTAACGCCGCGCCGATCGCGCCGTTGATGACTCCGACCCCAGGTCGACCGACCGCATCGCACGCCGGGGAGTAAAGCACTTGCAGTGTCATGAACGGCATCGCCAGCGCCAGCAGCCGCACGACGGGGACGACCTCGCCCCATTTCTCGCCCAGCGCCGCGTGCACCAGCGGTCCGGCGGTCGCGGCGAGCCCGGCGTAGAAGGGCAAAGCGGCCAGCATCACCAATTGTACCGCTTTAATGAATGCCGCGGCGCGCGCATTCGGATCGTGCTGGATCCGCGCATAGGCGCTGAACGCCACTTCGTTGAGCGGGGGCACGAACTTCGACACGAAAATCTGCGCGAGGAAAAGGCTGGTCGTGTAGATGCCGAGCAGATGCGGGGTGAGTACCCGCCCGGCAATGAACACGTCGGTCTGGCTCTGCAGGAACCAGAACAACTGCCCCAGCGCCATCAAGCCGCCGAAGCGAAGCAAGTCTCCCGCTCCGTCGAAGCGAAACAATGGCCGTACCAACGTGCGCGCCGCCCAAGTCAGTCCGATGGCGCGGGTGAGGTAGAGAGCAGCCGGCGCTGCCACCAGGGTCCACACACCCCAGCCCGACAATGCTCCGAGCAACGCAGTCGAAGCCGACATCAGAGAGGCGGCCATGTTGACCTTCGCCTGGCGGCTGAAATCGAGCTGCCGGCTCAGCAGTGCGGAGGGGAGCGCGATGAAGGGGGTCGTGAGATAAAGCAGCGACTGCACGCGCAGCATGTCGGCGACGATCGGCTGGCGGTAATAAGCGGCGAGCAGCGGCGCCGCGACCACCTGAACGATCGCGAGCGAGCCGTTTAGCAGGATGAGCAGTCCGAACAGCTGCCGTATGTCACGCGCCCCGACCTCTGGCTGGCGAATCAGCGCGCTGGCGAGGCCGTAACCGTCGAGCATGTTGGTGAAGGCGAGGACGACGGCGGTCATCGCGAACAGGCCATAGTCGCTCGGCGACAAGATGCGGATGACTAGGAACGTCGCCGCCCATTGCACGATCTGCGACAGGATCTGGCTCCCGGAACGCCACACGATCGCGTTGCGTATCTGCCGTACAAGCGTCGTGGGCCCGGAGCCCTGTATGGTGTCGACGCTCGTCATCCGACGCGCGTAAGTCATACGATCCTACGGTTACGTAAACATGGGCATAAGGGTGAGCGCGTGCGCCTCTCCATGCGTCCCAAGGACCTCATGGAGGCTTTTTTGACCCTCGCTGCAACTTTTCTGCAAAAACCGTTTGACGGTGTGTGTGGGCTGGCCTAGATGGGTTTCACCGCAGCGGCGGGGCGCTTGATGCGCTGGTGCTGCTAGCTGGTGTGATCGGAAACGGTGGCGCGGCG
>NZ_CAJYVU010000187.1 GCF_913778135.1 uncultured Sphingomonas sp.
CATGAGGATGCCGAGCGCTATTTCCAGGCCTATGTGAAGGCGATCGACGCGGTGGGGTCGGACCCGGCGGCGGGCCATTCGATCTCGGTCAAGCTGTCGGCGCTCCACCCGCGCTACGAACTGCCGCGCGCCTATGAATGTGTGCCAGCACTCACCGACATGCTGGCGCAGTTGGCGCGGCAGGCGGCGGACAAGGGCATCGCGCTGACCGTCGATGCCGAGGAGTCCGAGCGGCTGGAAATGAGCCTGGACATTATCGGCGGCGTCGCGGCGCTCCCGGCGCTGAAGGGCTGGGACGGCTTCGGCATGGCGGTGCAGGCTTATGGCAAGCGCGCCCGCGCGGTCATCGCCTGGGCCAACGGCCTCGACCGGATCATGAACGTCCGCCTGGTCAAGGGCGCGTACTGGGACAGCGAGATCAAGCGCACGCAGGTCGAGGGACTGGAAGATTACCCACTCTTCACGCGCAAGGCGTCGACCGACGTCAGCTATCTGGCGGTCGCGCGCGACATGCTCGACGCGCCCAACATTCGCCCGGCCTTCGCCAGCCACAATGCGCTGACGGTCGCGACGATCGTCGAATGGGCCGGCAACAGCCGCGACTTCGAGTTCCAGCGGCTGCACGGCATGGGCGACGGGCTGTACGAGCGGCTGGTGCGCGACAACGGCTATCACTGCCGCATCTACGCGCCCGTCGGCGGGCACCGCGACCTGCTGGCGTACCTCGTCCGTCGCCTGCTGGAGAATGGCGCGAATTCGAGCTTCGTCCACCAGCTCGCCGACGCGCGGTTGACCGAGGACGAGATCCTCGCCGATCCGGTGGCGAAGATCAGCGCAGTCGGCGGCGCGCGGCATTCGTCGATCCCGCTGCCGGTCGACCTGTTCCGCAGCGCCGACGGGCATCGCAACTCGATGGGCATCGACCTGGCCGAGCGTGACGTGCTGGCGAAGACCACGCGTGCGGTGCGGGCGTCGGTGAACCTGTCGGTCGAGGCGGTGAGCACGCAGGCGGTTAGCGATGCGGTCACGCGCGCACACGCCGCCTTCCCGGCGTGGCGCGCGACGCCGGTCGAGGCACGTGCCGACTGCCTCGACCGCCTCGCCGACCTGCTCGAGCGTCATCGCGACGAGTTGATGGCGATCTGCGTGCAGGAGGCGAAGAAGAGCATCGCCGACTCGATCGGCGAGGTGCGTGAGGCGGCCGATTTCTGCCGCTATTACGCGATGCAGGCGCGCGCGAAGATGCAGCCGATCGAGCTGCCCGGGCCGACGGGCGAGCGCAACATGCTGCATCTGGACGGACGCGGCGTGTGGGCGACGATCGCGCCGTGGAACTTCCCGCTGGCGATCTTCTTGGGGCAGACGGTAGCCGCGCTGGTGACCGGCAACACCGTGGTGGCAAAGCCCGCGCCGCAGACGCCCGCGATTGCGCGCCGCGCGGTTGAGCTGGCGCACGAGGCGGGGGTGCCCGCCGACGCGCTGATCCTCGTGCCGGGGGGGCCGGAGGTCGGAGCCGCATTGACGGAGGACACGCGCGTGCAGGGCGTCGCCTTTACCGGATCGACTGCGACCGCGAAGAAGATCGCGCGCAGTCTGCTCGCGGACGACGAGCGGCCGATCGTGCCGCTGATCGCGGAAACGGGCGGAATTAACGCGATGATCGTCGATTCGACTGCGCTGCCCGAGCAGGTCGTCGCCGACGTCGTCACCAGCGCGTTCCGCTCGGCCGGGCAGCGCTGCTCGGCGCTCCGCCTGCTATTGGTGCAGGAGGATATCGCCGACGGGCTGATCGAGATGCTGTCGGGTGCGATGGATCTGCTGACGCTCGGCGATCCGTCCGATCCGGCGAGCGATGTCGGTCCGGTAATCGATCAGGATGCCTATGATCGATTGATGGTGTACCGCGACAGCGTGCGCGCGCGCTGGGTCAAGACGATCGACGCACCCGCAGGCGGGCTTTTCGTGCCACCGACGCTGATCCGGCTTGGGTCGATCGAGGATTTGAACCGCGAGTGGTTCGGACCCATCCTGCACGTTGCGACGTGGAAGGCGGGCGAGCTGGAGCAGACGATCGCGCGCGTGAATGCCAAGGGTTACGGGCTGACGATGGGGCTGCACAGCCGCATCGCGCGCGCCGCCGAAGTGACGGAGGGGCTGGCCGAGGTCGGCAACCTCTACATCAACCGCTCGATGATCGGCGCGGTGGTCGGGTCACAGCCGTTCGGGGGCGAGGGTCTGTCGGGCACGGGGCCGAAGGCGGGCGGGCCGCACTACCTTTACCGCTTCTGCGCCGAGCGCGCGGTGTCGGTCGATACCACCAGCGCGGGCGGCAATGCGACGTTGCTCAGCCTGGAAGAAGGCGGGATCTGAGCTGATATGAAAACGGCCGGGCAGTGACTGCCCGGCCGTTGTAATGCGATCAGTCAGCCGATCAGCGGCACTTGACGTTGCCGCGGTCGATCGAGCGGCCGAGCAGTGCACCTGCACCACCGCCGGCGAGCGTGCCGAGCAGGCCGCCGCCGACGAGATTGCCGAGCGCCGCACCGCCGACGCCGCCGATCACCAGCCCGGTCGTGCCGTCGTTGCGCTTGCAATAAGCGCGGCCGTCGCGCCCGCGATAGATGCGGTCGTTGCGCCCAAGCCGGCGATCGTCGCCGCGGCGCGCACGGTAGCTGTCGCGCGGGTTCCAGTTGCGATCACCATCGCGCCAGTTGTAGTCACGATCACCACGCTGCGCAGCGGCAGGGGCAATCGCCATCGGCGCGGTCATCGACGCGATCGCGGCGAGCCAGAACAGGGCGTTACGGATCATGAGGTCGTCTCCTTCACCCGCCCAACGCGGGGGAGCGCGACGAAGTTCATCCGCCCGGCGCGCTTGCCACATGGCCGCTTCGGCCTATCTAGCGCGAAAGCGGAGGCGAACATGGATCAAATCAGCGAGCGGGAACGAGCACGGCTGAACAGCTTGCTGCGGCTCGACGTCATCAACCAGCCCCCCAATGCGATGCTCAACGAGCTGGCGGAGGTAGCCGCGCTCGCACTCGATTGTCCGATCGCGATCATCAGCCTGGTGGCCAAGGATCGCATCTGGCTGAAGGCGTCGCCGGGCATCGACGGCATCGACCAGCTGGCGCGCGACGAGGGATTGTGCGGATCGGCGGTTGCCCAAGACGATCCCTGGGTGGTCGAGAATGCCGAGATCGACGTGCGGACGCTCGCCAATCCGCTGGTCGCGGGCGATTTCGGGCTGCGCTTCTACGCCGGCGTGCCGCTCAAGGGATCGGACGGCAACAATCTGGGCATGCTCGCCGCGATCGATGCCAACCCGCGCGGGGTGAGCGAGCGCGAACTCACGATCCTGAAGAAACTGGCGGAAGTAGTCGTGCACCTGCTCGAGACGCGCCTGGAGGAGCGGCTGCTCGAGGCGGTCACATCGGACGCGTGACGTTGTCGAGTACGCTCCAGCCCTTGTGCGTCAGCATCGCGCCGAGGGCGATTGGCGTGTCGGCGGTGCCGATCAGTAACGCCTCGATCGCGATCAGTCCCTCGTCGACGAGTCCGCGCACGGCGGCGACGAACAAGCGGTCGTCGTCGCTGCCTATCACGCCCAGCGCGGTCGGATCGAGGTCGGTCGCAACCGGCCATGCGGCGTGAAGCACGTGCAGGACCGCTGCGGTGATCGCCGTCTGGCGAAGCGTGTCGTGTAGCGGCGCGCTGATCATGTCGCCCCGTCTTAGCCGGCAAATTTCTTACAAAGAAGTGCATGGCCGTAACGGTTCACCGCAACACGCCGTAGCGGCAGGCGCGCGATCAGCCCTCCGCCGCTCGTTGCTGTCGCGGACCGTCAGGGGCGGGATCGACCAGCCGTCCGTCGGACGCGGCGGTGTAGTTCACCTGTGTCGGATAGGCGATCACCAGCCCTTCGTCGTTGCAGCGCCGCACGATCGCGACACCGACGCGGTGGCGGCCGTCGTATGCCTCCATAAAATCGGCTGAGGGACTGTCGAAACGCAGGTCGAAGTCGAGGCTAGACGCGCCGAACTGGAAGAAGCCGCAGCGGACGAAGGTCATGCCGCATGCCTCGACCTCCTCCTTCATCATGTCGGGGAAGCGCGAAAGCTTCTCGGGTGGCGTTTCGTAGGCGAGGCCGATCGTAAAGGTCGAGCGGCGACGTTCGCGGACGGAGTTGTTCTGGATTTCCTTGTCGAGCAGGTTCTTGTTGCTGATGACACGCAACTCGCCGTCGATGCCGCGGATGCGCGTCGACTTGAGCCCGATCTCCTCGACGTTGCCCGACGTGCTGTCATAGGTGACCGCGTCGCCGCGGCGGAACGGCCGGTCGAAGATGATCGCCAGCGCGGCGAACAGGTCGGCGAAGATGCCCTGCGCGGCCAGACCGATCGCGATGCCGCCGACGCCCAGACCCGCAACCAGCCCGGTCACGTTGACGCCCAGATTGTCGAGCACGACGACGAGGGCGATCGCGAAGACGCTGAAGCTGACGAGCAGCCGGATCAGCCCCATCGCGCTGCCCAGCGCCTCGCCGCCGATATGTTCACCGCGAGTGCGATGCTCGATCGCGCCCAGGATGATCTCGCGTGCCCAGATCGCCGCCTGGAACACCGCCGCAATCGTGAACAGGAACGTGACCGTGCTCGACACGTCGACGGGGGCCCCGGCGTAACCGACGACCAGCTTGGCCGACAGCATGACGATGAAGAAGCCGTGCGTGCGCTCCACCGCGCGGCCGAACACGGCGGACCAGCCCGTGCCCGTTTTGCTGCGTGCGACGATGCGCTGACCAAGGCCGCGTAGCCAGAACAGTGCAGCGGCGATCGCAACCCCTGCGCCAATACCGATCAAGATTTGCAGCCAGTGGGTTTGCAGCCACATGGTGCTGGATCGAAACAGGCTCTCGGCCTGATCCTGTACGCGGGCGGTATCGATTTGCGTCTTGGTCGCGGCGGCTGCCGCCTTGTTCGTGCTGGTCATGCTTTCCAATCGTCCGGCGGCGTTACGCCGCCTTCGCCGTCTCGTTGGTTTCCGCGCTCAGGAACGCGATCAGCCCGCGCTCGGCGCGGCTGAGATAGGGCGTCGCGCGCGGCAGCTTGAGCCCGGTGCGGAAGGTGGCCTGCGCCGCCTTGCTCTTGCCGAGCTCGATCAGGTCGGGGTGGACGTACGACTTGCGCGCGATCGCGGGCGTATTGCCCAGGCGCTCGACCACCGGTTCGAGCATCGTCTTCAGGCTGATCGGCTCATCTGCCTCGGCCAGCGTCTCGAACGCGACGACGCTGGCACCCCAGGTGCGGAAATGCTTGGCGCTGAAATCCTCGCCCATCGCTTCCTTAATGTATGCATTGACGTCGGACGAGGTGATCGGGCGCGGCTCGCCATCGGCGTCGACGTACTGGAACAGCTTCTGTCCCGGCAGGTCCTGACACCGTTTGACGAATTGCGCGAGACTGCGGTCGGTGATCGTCAGCATCCGCTCCTTGCCCGATTTGGCGCGATATTTGAGCTTGAGCGTCTTGCCCGTGATCCTGGCGTGGCGATCACGCAAGGTGGTCAGGCCAAAGCTCTTGTTGGTCTTGGCGTAGGTCTCGTTGCCGATGCGCAAATTGTGCGTGTCGAGCAGTTTCACGACCGCGGCGAGGGTGCGGTCCTTGTCGTGGCGGCGGTGGGCGAGGTCTTCCTCCATCCGGCGCCGCAGCTTGGGCAGTGCGAGGCCGAAGCTGACGCACTTCGAATATTTTGCGGCCTCCTGCGCGGCGCGAAACTCGGTATGGTAGCGGTATTGCTTGCGGCCCTTCTCGTCCCAGCCGACCGCCTGGACGTGGCCGAACGGGTCGAGGCAGAACCACGCGTCGGTATAGGCGGGCGGTAGGCCGATCGCGTTCAGCCGATCGATCTCGTCGCGGTCAGTCACGCGCTCACCGTTCGGCGCCCAGTAGCTCCACTTCCCGCCGCGTGTTTTCTTGCGGGTGATGCCGGGTTCGCTGTCGTCGCAATAGTTGATCGTCGCCGTCACGATGCCCGCAACCTCCTCGTCCCATTTGCAAATGCGTGCGTGCCGCCTTCGTTCCCGGAACGAGCAGGCGGGGGCGGGGGTTCAGGCAGCCCCTTTCGACGGAGTTTCCCGACATGGCCGACCTATCCAACATGCGCGTGCTGATGCTCGCCACCGATGGGTTCGAGGAAGCCGAACTGTTCGATCCCCGCCAGGCTTTGCTTGACGCGGGCGTGCAGGTGACGCTCGCCTCGATCAAGACCGACCCGATACAGGGCGTCGTCAACGACGATGAGAAGGGCAAGACGATCACGCCCGACCTGACGCTCGACACGGTCGACACCCAAGAGTTCGACGCGCTGGTTTTGCCGGGCGGCGTCGGCAACCCCGACAAGATGCGGCTGCAGGAGCGGGCGCTCGAGATCGTCGAGGAGTTCATGGACGACGACAAGATCGTCGCCGCGATCTGCCACGCGCCGTGGCTGCTGGTGGAGGCCGACGTGGTCGACGGTCGTCAGGTGACGAGCTGGCCGTCGGTGCGCACCGACCTGGAGAATGCGGGCGCGGACGTGGTCGACGAGCAGGTGGTGGTCGACGACAATCTTATCACCAGCCGCAAGCCCGATGACATCCCGGCGTTCAACAAGGCGATCATCGAGGCACTGAAACAGGTCGCCTCCACGAACGACTGAGCGGAGACGCTACGCCGCCGCTGCCGCCATCCGGGCGGGGCGGCGGCGCTGCATCGGCGCGAACGTGGCTTCCTTGCGCAGCCGTGCCATATAGGTGTCCAGCCCGATCTGCGCGCCGAGCACGAAATACAGATAGCTCTGGAACGCGATGCCGACGAACGCGCCGCCGAGCAGGTAGATCAATTGCGCGTGCTGCAACGCCTCCGCCAGCCGCCCGGCCCAGGCCTGTCCCTCCCCATCCTTGATGTAGCGTCTCCGCACCACCTCCATGCGGACGATGCCGATGAGGTTGAAGAGAAGCCACAGACCGAGACCCGGGTAACCCTGCTCGCCCAGCATCTCGAAATAGCTCGAATGATAGGCGCGGCTCTTGTCGACGGTCAGGTCGCGCTTGACCGTGGTGCCCGCACCCGATCCCTGCACGCTGACGGTGTCGTAGCGAATCTTGTTCTGGCGATACGCCTCAAACCCGCCGCCGAAGGGATGCGTCTTGGCATATTCCCACGTCCAGCCCCACACCGCGAGCCGGGTGGAGGCGGACTCGTCGGCCTGATAGGTCTTGATCGTTCCCATCCGCTCGCTGAACGCGGAGGGCAGGAACGGCACCGCGACCAGCCCGGCGAGCCCGAGCGCGCCGAGGTAAAGCATCCGCCGCTTGACCGTGCGCAGCATCAGCACCGCGAGCAATGCGATGCATAGCAGCCCGGTGCGCGCCGAGGTGCCGACCGGGATCAGCAGGCATGAAAAGGTCAGCGCATAGGCGAACAGCTTCACGCGCCAGTCGGGCTTGAACAACGTCCCGTCGCGCGCCAGCCACAGGATGATGGGGATGAGCGAGATCGCGACCGCGGAGATGATCGAGCCTTCGTAGA
>NZ_CAJYVU010000188.1 GCF_913778135.1 uncultured Sphingomonas sp.
CCGTCGCCGCATTTCTACATGACCGGGGTCGAGTGTTTCGCCGACTTCTTCATCGTCGAGGGCCGAGAGGACGGGCTCGACCAGATCGCCATCCATTCCTACGACGGCGCCGAGCCGAAGCGGATCACCTTCCCGGAGGCGAGCTATGCCGCGGGCACCGGCGACAATCCCGAATACGACCAATGCGTCATCCGGCTCGGCTACGAATCGATGGTCACGCCCGGCACGGTCTACGATTACGACGTCGACACGGGCGAACTCACCACGTTAAAGGTGCAGGAAATCCCTTCGGGCTACGACAGCGAGAAGTACGCGACCGAGCGGCTCCACATCACCGTGCGTGACCGTACGCAGGTGCCCGTTTCGATCGTCTATCCAAAAGACTTTCCGCGCGATGGCAGCCGACCGTTGTTCCTCTACGCCTATGGCGCCTACGGCCACGCGATCCCGCCGGGCTTCTCGACCGGGCGGTTGAGCCTGCTCGACCGCGGTTTCGCCTACGCGATCGCGCATATCCGCGGCGGCGACGACCTCGGACAGCAATGGTACCATGACGGCAAGCTCGAGAAGCGCGAGAACACGTTCAACGATTTCGTCGACGTGGCGCGCGCGCTGGTTGCCGACGGCTGGACGAGCGAGGGCCGCATCGCGGTCGCGGGTCGCTCGGCGGGTGGCGAGTTGATGGGTGCGATCGTCAATTCCGATCCCGAACTGTGGGGCGCGGTGATCGCCGACGTGCCATTCGTCGACGTGCTCAACACCATGCTCGACGAATCGCTGCCGCTGACGCCGGGCGAGTGGCCGGAATGGGGCAACCCGATCGAGGACAAGGCCGCGTTCGAGCTGATCCGCAGCTATAGCCCCTATGACAACGTCAAAGCGCAGGCCTACCCGCCGCTGTTCATTTCCGGCGGCCTCAACGACCCGCGCGTCACCTACTGGGAGCCCGCCAAATGGGCGGCGAAGCTGCGCGCGACCAAGACCGACGACAACATCCTGCTGCTCAAGACCAACATGGGCGCAGGGCACGGAGGCAAGTCGGGAAGGTTCGAGAGCTTGCGCGAAGGCGCGGAGGAACACGCCTTCGTGCTGTGGCAATTGGGCGTCGAAGCCTAGGCCCATGTCGATCGAGTCGCTGGTCGCGCAATACGGGCTTGCCGCCCTGTTCGCCGGTGCGGCGCTGGAGGGCGAGGCGGCGGTGATCGCGGGCGGGCTGCTCGCGCACCAGGGATTGGTCTCGCTGCCGGGTGCGGCGGCGGCGGCGGCGGCGGGGTCGTTCCTCGCCGATCAGGGCTGGTTCGCGTTCGGGCGGCACTTTCGCGAGCATCGCTGGATCGTGAAACTGCGCGGCACCGCCGCCTTCGCGCGCGCGCAAACCTTGCTGGAGAAGCACCCGCGCAGCTTCATCTTTGTCTTCCGCTTCCTCTACGGACTGCGCACGGTCAGCCCGATCGCGGTCGGCACCACCACCATTTCGCAGCGACAGTTCTTCGCGATCAACTTGGTCGCGGCGATCATCTGGGCGATCATCTTCACCGGTATCGGCTATCTGTTTGGCGACGCGGTGGAGGAGTTCCTCGGTCGCCTTCGTCACGACACGCGATTGTGGTGGATCGTCGGCGGTGTCGTCGCCGCCGGGCTGATCGTCGCGGCGATCCATTGGTGGCGAGGAAGGGGAAAGCCATGACCTTTACGCAGCGCTTTATCGCGGCACCGGATGACATTGACGAACTGGGACACGTCAACAACGCGGTGTGGGTGCGCTGGATACAGGATCTGTCGGTCGCGCACTGGCATGCGGTTGCGGCCGCCGAACACCGCGACGCCTTCGTCTGGGTCGTGACGCGGCACGAAATCGACTATCGCGGCAACGTGCGCGAGGGCGAGCAGGTGACGGGCGAGACCTGGGTGTCCGAGCCGCCACGCGGCGCGCGCTTCGACCGCCACTTCCGCTTCACCGGCGACGACGGCCGCGTCCGTGTCGAGGGCGTCACGACCTGGGCGATGATCGATCGCGCGACCGGCCGCCTGGTCCGTATTCGCGAGGAGATTGCGGCGCCGTTCCTCGCCGACGGTATTCGCGTCGCCACTTAGGTGGCGTTCCGCTGCGGCGACCGGACGCCGCCGCATCGAACACTAACGCACGAAGGCCGCTTCACGCGCCGCCGAACAAGCCGCAGCGTCGGATCGGCCTTTTCGGCTGTTCGATGAAACGGGCGTCAGTGAAGCGTGCCGCGCGGCGGCGGGATGTTGCGGATTGCGCGGACGAGGTCCCTCGCCGCCTCCGCATCCACCAGCAGCGCGGCGGTCGCGATCGCCTCGTGGTCGCGTTCCTCGATCACCAGCCGCCACAATCCCAGCAGCACCGCCTCGACCTCGTCGACCTGCGGGTGACACGGGCGCTGGAACGACAGCGTGTCGGCGGAGCAGCGATCGAGGATCGTCATCGCCGCGTCGAACGACGAACCGCCATCGATGAAACGGCCAGCGACGGCGCGCTTCGGCTCGCCTGCCAGCGTCAGCGTGTGCACCCACGCGCGCATCGCGTCGAGCACCAGTCGGTCAGGTGTGCGCAGGTCGGTGACCGCGCGGTCAATGAGATCGTACATGCGAGAAAAACCGCCACGTTCGATGAGAATGGTTCTCATTATAACGTGAACGGCCCTGCGTCAAATCGCTTGGGCGCATCGAACGATCGACCCACCGGCGCGATGCCCGACCCTGCGCTCTCAACCTAAGCACCGAGCTATTTACGCTGTTGACCGATCGCAGATACGACAACGCCGCCCGCGCAGGACGCGGACGGCGTATGTTCATCGGTCGTTGAGGCTCAGGCGTTCGCCGGCTCGAAGTGACCGCACCAGTCGCTCGCCTCGACCTTCGGCCACACTCCCGCGGCGTCGCCGTTCGCCTGGCCGATCGGCGGATTGTAGCGGCACAGGCCGAGCGACTCGCCCGACGCCTCGGCGTCGAAGAACTTGCACTTGGCGCAGGCCGCGCCGTCGATGGTGGTAAGGGCCATGATCTTTCTCCGGTCTGGCTTGGACGATCACTCACGTCCGTCTGCCGTACTCAACTTGAGTAAAGCGGACCGGTTCCGGAAAACAAGACAAATCAACCGTTGCGATTCACTCTCATACAGCAATGCGAACGACTATCAAGAACAATCATCTCAGCTCAGTAACATTTGCAACAACTTTGGCCGATATCGTTGGTGGGGTTGATGATAAGGACATGCGGTCATTTGCCACGTGCCACTGATAGTCATTCTCATCTTGTGTGATGTGGTATTTCGATGCTGGTCGCTCACGTTGCGAAGTTCCAGCAGTTCAATTGCTTCGTCGTAGAGCACGGCGCGCGCGTGCCGGCCACGCTCCACCACATCAGCACGCGCCATGCGCGCGAGCGACAGCGCGTCCGCCCCGTAACGCGCGACATGGGCCGATGCGAGCGCGCGGACTTCTGCGCGCTGGCTACAGGCGATTTCGAACAAATCAAATGACATAGATGATGGCCAACCATCGCGAGAGCGAACGGTTGCCGGGTTAACTATCCTTTGTTGGCGAGGTGCGACGAAGCGAGATCGGCCGTTCGACGAGGCGGGGTTGTCACGGCGTCTGGCGCGCGTGAAACAGCTTGCCCTCCTCTACCACCAGCACGACGCCGAGCACGGCGATGCCGATGCCGAGATAGCCGATCGCCAGCGGCAGTGTGGTGCCGTTGTACGATTGCCCGATCAGCGATCCGACGATCACCGCGCCGACGCTGGTGATGAACCCCTGGATCGACGAGGCAGTACCCGCAATGTGCCCGACCGGCTCCATCGCCATCGCGCCGAAATTCGAACCACACAGCCCGATGCAGGTCATGCTGAGCGCCTGAAACAGCATGTAGCTGACCAGCGACTCGACGCCGAGCAGGATGACGGCGATGTGCCCGACCGACAGCGCGATCAGGCCCAGCACGGCCGCTTGCGAGATCAGCCGAGTGCCGAGTCGCTCGACCAAGCGACTGTTCGCGAACGATGCGACGCCCATTGCGAAGGCGCAGGCGGCGAACAGATAGGTGAAGCGGTCGCCCATGCCGAACTCCTCGACGAAGATCTGCTGCGCCGACGACACGAATGCGATAATCCCGCCGAACGTCATCGCCGCAGCCACCGCGTAGCCGGCCGAGAAGCGGTTGGTGAGCGTGAGGCGATAGGCGCTACCGAGCGCGGCGAGCGACAGCGCGCCGCGCCGCTCGATCGACAGCGTCTCGACCAGCCGCAGCGACGACCAGGCGAGCACGAAAGCGGCGAAGGCGGCGAGCGCGTAGAAGATGAAGCGCCACGGACCCAGCGTATCGAGCAGCAACTGGCCCAGGGTCGGCGCCATGATCGGCACCAGAAAGAAGATCATCTGCGCGACCGACAGCGTGCGCGCCATCTGCCGCCCGTGGAAGCGATCCCGGACGATCGCCACCGCCAGCACGCGGGTGGAGGCGGACATGAGCCCCTGCAGCACGCGCGCGCCCAGCAGCGCCGCGAACGTCTGCGACCCGGCCGCGAAGACGCTCGCCGCGACGAACCCCGCGAGTGTCGCCAGCAGGATCGGCTTGCGCCCGAACCGATCGGCGAGCGGGCCGTAGACCAGCTGACCGCTGCCGAAGCCGAGCATATAGGCGGTGATGATCCATTGCCGGTGGTTCGCCGTCGCGACACCCAGCTGCGCGCCCATGTCGGCGAGCGCGGGAAGCATCAGATCGACACCCAGCGCGTTCACCGCCATCAGCGCGGCGATAAAGGCGACGAACTCGCGCGGATGCATCCCCGCGGCACTGCCAGAGGTGGTGGTTGAGGACGCCTGATTCATCGCGGTCGGTTAATCTGTTGCGCTGCACAATGCCACCGCTGTCAGCGATGCTGCCGTAACGCTGACGGCACACTCGACGGTTGATGCGCACGGCTGATGTGCCGCCTGCACCAGATCGGCACGCCGACGCCGATTGTGTCCTTGTGTTGCTGCATCGGATGATGGAGATTGTATCTAACCCGCCGCATCCCTTTGCTTCGGGTGCTACGGAAGGTCGCTTCACGCCGCGCTACGCGAGTTTGCACGACGTGGAGCGATCTCGCCACGCAACCGCCATCTTTTCTACACCTTCTGCCGCTATGACATTCGGCGGGGCGCATCCGCGTCCCACGGACAGCAGGTCGCCCCGTCTCCGCCACGCGAAGGCGGGGCGACTTGGCGCTTCCGGTCAGGCCCGCCAGTCGATCTTGCCGGTCAGCAGCGGCCGCAACACCAGCGCGTTCAGGTCGATGAACACGTGCAGCCCTATCGCAACCCACAGACTGGCGGTCGCGACATAAGCGTAGCCGAGCAGCGCGCCGACCAGCGTGGTGGCAGTCACGCCGATCCAGCCTTGATAACGATGCGCCGCGCCGAACAGGAGCGTCGCGAGCGCGAACGCGACCAGCGGCTCGCGCGTCACCATCGTTGCGAGCAGCGGAATGAGCAGGCGAAAGAAGCACTCCTCGCACACGCCCGCGACGATCGAGAGCAGCACGCCCCAGCCGAGTTCGCTTCGTCCACGCGGCAGCACCGCGTCGATGCGTCCGAACTGCAAGCGCCGCCGCGTGACCCGCGCCGCAAGTGCGCCGATCAGCGCACCCGTCAGCAATGCGCCGCCCAAGAGGAGCGTGGACCGGCCCGCGAGCGGTATCGTACCGGTCACCTGCCGCAGCGGCACGAATGCTTGTGGCATATCGAACAGCGCGTCGATGCGGCCCGCAAGCGTCAGCAGCATGATCGCCGGCGCGCCGAACAGCAGCGCGATGCGCGACGCCGCGCGCGTGAAATAGCGCGCGCGCCCGCTTGGCCAGTGCGGCGGTGGAAACCCGACCTCGCCGCCACGAATGAAATGCGCGAACGCCGCCAGCGCGAGCACCAGCAACGCCGCTGCCCACAGCCGGTCAGCCACGCGAGGGTTCCGCTGCGCTCATCGCTCCGATCCTCTCACCGTCCGATAACGTGGAGGATGCCCGGCGCCGCCGCATCGTTCCGCCATGCTCGGCGCCGACGTGCAACGGAAGCGAGATCGGTCCGCGTCCTGCGACGCCGCGAACGCGGGGCGCTGCGGGTCGCGCAACTTCGCGTCCATCCGTGCGGAATAGCAGAAGGGCAACCCCGCCGCGCACCCGCGATAGACCGGGCCCGCCCAGCAACCGCCCTGCAGGCGTCAGCGGTCGAGGCGGTGCTCGCCCTTGACCCAGCGCACCGTGCCCGACGACGCGCGCATGACCACGCTCTCGGTCGTCATCACCTTGCCGCGGCGCTTCACACCCGCGAGCAGCGATCCGTCGGTGACGCCCGTCGCCGCGAAGATGCAGTCGCCCTTCGCCAGATCGGTCAGGTCGTACTGCCGGTCAAGGTCGGTCACACCCCATTTCGCCGCGCGCGCACGCTCGTCGTCGTTGCGGAACAACAGGCGGCCCTTGAACTGCCCGCCGACGCAGCGCAGCGCGGCGGCCGCCAGCACGCCCTCGGGTGCGCCGCCCGATCCCATGTAGACGTCGATCGTGGTGTCGGGGTCGGTCGTCGCGATCACGCCCGCCACGTCGCCGTCGCCGATCAGCACGATGCCGCAGCCGATGCCGCGCAGCTCGGCGATCAGCGCCTCGTGGCGCGGGCGATCGAGCACGCAGGCGATGATGTCGGCGGGCTTGACGCCCTTCGCCGCGGCGATCGCCTCGACGTTCTCAGTCGGCGTCCGATCGAGGTCGATCACGCCATCGGGCAGCCCGGGGCCGACCGCCAGTTTGTCCATGTACACGTCGGGCGCGTTGAGCAGGCCGCCGCCTTCCGCGATCGCCAGCACCGCAAGGCTGTTCGGCCCCGATTTCGCGCAGATCGTCGTGCCTTCCAGCGGGTCGAGCGCGATGTCGATCGCGGGGCCGGTGCCGCTGCCGACCTTCTCGCCGATGAACAGCATCGGCGCCTCGTCGCGCTCACCCTCGCCGATCACGACGGTGCCGTCCATGTAGAGTTCGTTCAGCGCCTCGCGCATCGCCTCGACGGCGGCGGCGTCGGCGGCCATTTCGTCGCCCCGCCCGACCAGCGTGGAGGCCGCGATCGCCGCCGCCTCGGTGACGCGCACCATCTCGAGGACGAGGACGCGATCGAGGACGTTGCTGACGTCGGTGGCCATGGGACTCTCCGCTGCGTTGAACATGTTAAACGCCGGAATAGGCGGGGTTGTCTTCCGGGGCAAGCATGTTGGTGGCACGGCGGCGGGACAACCCGGTGACAGCGGACGACCGCCTTCGCGGGCGCGGCGGCATCACGCCCATCGCGACGGGGGGACGGGATCGTCCGCCCCCCCTTTCGCGCGGATCAGTCGCGCAGCAGGTCGTTGATGCTGGTCTTCGACCGCGTCTGCGCATCGACGCGCTTCACGATCACCGCGCAGTAGAGCGCGGGCTTGCCCTCCCCGCCGCCGGTGGAGCCGGGCACGA
>NZ_CAJYVU010000189.1 GCF_913778135.1 uncultured Sphingomonas sp.
TTGGGAAAGAACGGCCGCAGTCGCTCGATCTGCTCATCCGTCAGCCAAAACAGGTCGCTCATCCCGGTCTCCTTGCGGAGGCTGAATCAGATCGCGACGCTCACATCAATGGGTCCTGACCCTAGGCCGGGCGGTGGGAAAGAGGAGGGCGAACGCCTGCAATCACGCACGGGCGTAAGATCAACGGGAAATCGAGAGCAGACGTTTGTTGAGGTGATCGCATGTGGAGCAGGTCGCGCGCGTCAGCATTCCAAGCCACCTGCTGCAACACGTGTCAGCGTGGCCGGAAGCCGCTTCCTGCGCGGGCTGCACCGGCTACGGTGAATTGCCCATGACTCTGGGCGTTCGAGCTCGAGCCCACCCAAAGGTCGAACATGCCCGGGTCGATTACCCAGCCGCGCTCCGCGGCGTTCCAATATTGCACGCTCTTCTCGTCCAGCGTGAAGGACACGGTGCGTGTTTCGCCTGGCTTGAGGGTTACGCGCTGAAAACCCTTGAGTTCGCGCACCGGGCGCGATGCGCGACCTGCCTGCTGATGGGTGTAGAGTTGCACCACCTCATCGCCGACACGGTCACCGGTGTTCGTGACGCTGGTCGTCACGGTGACCTTGCCGCCGGGAAGTAGCGTCGGCGTGTCTAGTGACGGCGTGCCGATTTGGAAGCGCGTGTAGCTCAGGCCGTAGCCGAACTCGAATTGCGGGGTTGAAGGAATGTCCCAGTAGCGCTTGCCCTGATCCTTGGGCATGTGCGTGGTGTTGTGCGCGTAATAGATCGGGACCTGCCCGACGCTGCGCGGCCAGGTTAGGGGCAACTTGCCGCCGGGATTGACGTCGCCGAACAGCGTCCGCGCGATCGCGGTTCCGCCGCGTGTACCGCCGAACCAGGCATGCAGCACCGCCGGTGCACGCTCCAGCACCGACCCGAGTTCGAGCGGTCGTCCACTCATGGTCACGACGACCACCGGCTTGCCGAGCGCCATCACCGCGTCGAACAGCTTGATCTGGTCGCCGGGCAGTTTCAGGTCAGCGCGCGAGGCGCCCTCGCCCGACATGTCCTCGGCCTCGCCGAGCGTCAGGATGACAAGGTCTGATCGTCTGGCAAGCGCAACGGCCATGTCGAACTCGCGCGCGGTACGCGCGGCATCCCAGCGCGGCTCGGGCTTGGCTTGACCCGGTATCGTGATGCTTTCGAACATTGACGGCACGTTGCGCTTCAACTGCACACCGGGTGCGGTCTCGACCGTGGCGGCGGTGCCGAGCCGGTCGCGCACGCCTTCGAACACCGTTACGGTCTCGGGTAGATCATATTGGAACGACCAGGGCCCGAGCATGTCTCGCTTCGAATTGGCGCTGGCGCCGATCACCGCGACGCGGCGGTGCTGTCCGGCACTGAGCGGCAGGGCACCCTCGTTCTTGAGCAGCACGAACGAGCGTTCGGCAGCGCGCTCGGCTGCATCGCGGTGCGCCGGATCGGCGAGCGTGCGCCTGGCCTGCGCTTCATCGACGAACGGATGCTCGAACAGGCCCATCTTGAACTTGGCGACGAGGATGCGGCGCACCGCGCGGTCGAGTGTCGCCTGGGGCAACTTGCCTGCGCGGACCGAGGCGGCAAGCGTGTTCGCCGATGCCGCCGGACCGAACGACATCTCCATGTCGTTGCCGGCCGCGATGCTACGCACGGCCGCGTCCGCCTCGTCGCGTGCAAAGTGCTGTGTGACCTGGTTCTTGGTGCCGTTCGCATCGGAGACGACCCAGCCGCCGAACCCCATTTGACCGCGCAGCACGTCGGTCAGCAGCCACTTGTTGCCGACTGCGGGAACGTCGTTCAGGTCCATGTACGCACTCATGACGTTGCCTGCCCCCGCCTGCACGGCGGCGGCGAAGGGTGGCAGGATCACGTTGTAGAGTTGCGCATCGGACAGGTAGACGCCGTCGTAGTCGCGCCCGCCATCTGCGGCGGCATAGCCGGCGAAGTGCTTCGGTCCGGCAATGATGTGGCCGGGCGTGCCGATCGTGGGTCCTTGTAAGCCATGGACCTGCGCGCGGGCGAGCGCGGAGGCGAGGAACGGATCCTCGCCCGGGCCTTCGACGATGCGGCCCCAGCGCGGATCGCGCGCGACGTCGAGCATGGGCGAGAAAGCCCAGTGGATGCCAGCCGAACGCGCCTCTGCGGCTGCCACCGCCTGCGCGCGCTCGATGCCCTCCGGGTCCCACGACGCCGCGTTGGCGAGCGGCACGGGGAAGATCGTGCGGAAACCGTGGATGACGTCGTAGCCGAAGATCAATGGAATCTTCAGCCGTGTCTCCTCGACTGCCACCTTCTGCAGCCGGTTGATGATCGCAGGGTCGGTGACGAACAGCAGCGAGCCGACCTTCGCGTCGCGCACGACGGGAGCGAACTCCTCGTACTTGCCGAACATGAACTGCTGCGAGACCTGACCGGCTTTCTCCTCCAGCGTCATGGCGCGGAGAAGCGCATCGGCACGTTGTTCTGCCGAGATGCGCGCATCAAGCCAGGACTGCGGCGCCGAACTGTTCCGCTCCGCGGCGATCGACGATGCAGCAAGACCGGCCGCGATGACGGCAGTAAGCGCCAATGTAGCCACACGGGTTCTGCGCATCGTCGATCACCTCGTTGTTCAATTGTTCGCGTGCGCGTTCGGTCAGAAGGATAACCGCGCGCGGACGCCGGCGTAGCGGCGTGCGTTGCGTGAGAAGGTCTGCGCGACCAACCCCTGGGTGCCGCCGGACACGCCACCCAACGCGCTCGCATAATGCGTGTTGAAGATGTTGTTGACGAACAGCGCGACCCGCACTCCGCCGCGATCCTTCTGGTCGATGCCGACGCTGCCGTTCACCAGCGCGTAGCCGCGCTCGATGGAGTAAGGATCGTTCAGCAGCGAGAAGTTGACCGAGCTCTGGTAGCTGACATCGGCTTGGACAAAGGCGTCGAACGGCATTTGCTCTAGCGCGATGTCGTAGGTCGTACCCACGTTAAACTTCCATCTCGGCGCGTTGCTCAAGCGTTGACCCGCGAGGTCCTGGAACCCTGTCGTCGAGCCCGCGACGGGTAGGCAGCCTTGCGCGACGGTCTGTCCCAAGAAGCATTGCGCATTCGGGAACTCACGGATCTTGGCATCGGTGTAGCTGACACCGCCATCGATCAGCAGCGCTTCGACCGGACGCGCCTGGAACTCGGCCTCGACACCGCGCGTGCGTACCTTGCCGACGTTGTTCAACTGCAACTGGATTGTCTGATCGGGCAATTGCACGCCGGACTGCGCCTGGAAATCATCGAAGTCGGTCCAGAAAGCGGCGACGTTCAACTGCACGCGATTGTCGAGGAAGCGGCTCTTCAAACCGAGTTCATACGCGTTCGACGTTTCCGGGCGAACCGGTGCTGCGGCGCGCGCCGGCGTGAAGCCGGTCGAGATGTCGTAACCCTGGCCCTTGTACCCGGTCGAATAGGATACGTAAGCCATCACGCGTTCGGCCAGATCCTGTCGGATCGCGATCTTTCCGGTGACCACGCTGTCGGCAGCACTCCCGCGACAGACGTTCAAGCAGGTAGCGTTGTTGGCTGGCGGTGCCGCGGGGACGTTGGTGTTCAGATAACGAACCGAGATATCTTCGTGGTTCGCGCGGAGGCCGGCGTCGATGTGCGTGGTCGATGCCAGATCATAGGTGACCTGTGCAAAGCTGGCGTACGTCTTCGTACCGTTGCTGGAATTCCAGCGCGCGACGACCGGACCCGATGGACCGCGATCGAACGTGCGATCGGTCTTACCGTCGGAATAATAGAGGCCGAAGACGTAGCTGAACGGACCGCCGCCCTTCGAGGCGACGCGCAGTTCCTGCGCGAACTGCCGCGCGTGGAAGCCGCTCTGCGCGACGATGCCGTTCGCCAGTCCGAGAACAGGTCCCGAGATGTAGTCGAAATCCTCGGCGAAGCGAAAGCGCCAGTCCTGGTAACTGGTGATCGAGACCAAGTTCGCGGCACCGAGGTCGACGGTCACGCGTCCGCTGCCGTTCGACTGCTTGCTCTTGTTGAACAGCGGGCCGTCGATCGTGGTCTCGAAATTGTCGCGTCCGGGCCGGATCGAGCCTATTCGCTGCTGCACGGGTGCGCCGTACACCGCAGCGCCCGCCGGCACGCTGCGATACGTCCGCGCGGTGCCGCGCGCTTCGGCCACGGAGTGCCCCCCGATCAGGTCGATTGTCACCCCGGCGACCGGATCGATCGCGAGACGCCCGCGCACGCCGTAGCTCTTGTCGTTGTTGAGACGACGCCCATCATAGACGTTGCGGATGAATCCGTCGCGATCGCCGTAGAAGCCGTTCAACCGGAAGCCGACGCCATCGGCGAGCGGGCCCGAGATGACACCATCGATGCGATATTCATCGTCGGTGGTCGCCGTGCCGGTCACCGCACCCGTGAAGTTAGCGGTGGGACCCTGCGACACGATGTTGAGTGCGCCAGCGGACGCGTTCTTGCCAAACAGCGTGCCTTGGGGCCCACGCAGCACCTCGATGCGCGCGATGTCGCTCAATCCTGAGAATGCCTGCGCTTGTTGAAGCAGTGCCACATCGTCAACGATTACCGCGACCGATGGTTCGATCGCCGTGGAGAAGGCGACCGTGCCGATACCACGCAGGTTGATCGAGTTGTTGGTCGGCAGCGCGCCGGTCGTGACGGTCAGGCTGGGTGCCAGCCGCGGCAGGTCGGAAATAGTTGATACGTTGCGGTTGATCAGCGTGTCGGCGGTAATTGCGGTGATGGCGACCGGCACATCCTGCAGGTTCTGCTCCCGCTTCTGCGCCGTGACAACGATGTCTTCGAGAGCACCCGTGTCACTGGTTGACGTGTTCGAGCCTTGCTGATCGCCCGGCTGCGACAATGGACTGGCGGCGCCATTTCCGGGCGGCGTCGGTGAAGCTGAGATTGCGCCCTCTTGCGCCAAGGCGGGATGAGCGATCGCGAGCAGCGCGACGCTGGTGAGCAGAGTGAAACTCGCACGCATGGGAAATCCTCCCCCTGAATTAGTCGCAATTGGCTGCGATCTGGTAAGGCCAGTTATCCGTGCTGGTTTGGGACGTCAACTGCTTAGTCACGTCGCCGCTTGACACAAGCTCATCATCTTCCGCTATTGGACTGACCAAAAGGAGAGGCGCATGCGTATCGGCACGCGATGGTGGATCATCGGATTGGTGACCATCGGCACGGTCTTGAACTATCTGGCGCGTTCGTCGCTCTCGGTCGCGGCGCCGACGCTCAAGGGCGATTTTGCCATGACGACGCAGCAGTACAGCTGGGTGGTCGCGTCGTTCCAGGCGGCTTACACCGTGATGCAGCCCGTCGCTGGCTATTTGCTCGACCTGATGGGATTGCGGCTCGGCTTCGCGCTGTTCGCCGTCGGGTGGTCGGTCGCCAACTGCTGCCACGCCTTCGCAGTCGGATGGCCCAGCCTCGCATTGTTCCGCGGCATGCTCGGCCTGACCGAGGCCGCGGCGATCCCGGCAGGGTTGAAGACGGTGGCTGAATGGTTCCCGCCGCGCGAACGGAGCGTGGCGACCGGTTGGTTCAACATCGGCTCGTCCTTGGGTGCGATGATCGCGCCACCGATCGTCGTCGCCTGCATCGCGATATGGGGCTGGCAGTCCGCCTTCGTCGTGACTGGAGCCGTAGGAATCCTATGGGCCGGTATCTGGTATGGTTTCTACCGCAGCCCCGACGACTATTCGGGGCTGTCCCCAGCCGAGCGTGTGCATATCGATCAAGGCCGTGATGTTGAACTGGAAGGCCGCGGCGAAGGTCCGCTTAATTGGCGCGACCTGCTGCGCACGCGCGAGTTCTGGGGTATCGCAATCCCGCGTTTTCTCGCCGATCCGGCCTGGCAGACGTTCAGTTTCTTCATCCCGCTGTACCTGGTCGAAGCAAAGGGATTGGACCTGAAAAGCGTGGCTGCGTTCGCCTGGCTGCCGTTCCTGGCCGCGGACGCGGGATCACTGCTGGGTGGTTACATGGCACCGTGGGTGATGCGGCACTTCAACGTGTCGCTGCTGACCTCGCGCAAGATCGTGGTGACCACCGGTGCGTTGCTGATGGTCGGCCCCGCCTGTATCGGGCTGACGGTGTCTCCGGCCGCCGCGATCGCGTTGTTCTGTATCGGCGGGTTCGCGCACCAGATGCTGTCAGGCGCGCTGATGACGCTCGCGGCCGACCTGTTCGACCCCCGCATCGTGGCAACCGCTGGTGGCATGGCCGGATCGGCGGCGTGGATCGGCGGCATGAGCTTCTCGTTGCTGATCGGCGCCTTGGCGGACACGATCGGCTATAATCCGTTGTTCGCGGCACTGGCCGTGTTCGACTTCATAGGTGCCGCGGTGCTGTGGACGTTGCTGCGTCCACGTTCGCGCCCGCTCGCCGCCTAGTCGAGCAGTGTCGCGTAGACGTGGTCCGATCCGCGCGGCGGCACAGCGCCCGCGCGCAACACCACCCAGCCTGCGAGCCGGTGTCCGGCAAGGCCGGCGGCACGCTGATCGGCCCCGCGCAGCAGGGCGTGCAGATAGCCTGCGTTGAACGCGTCGCCTGCGCCGCTGGTATCCACGGGCAGGAGCTGGCGGGGCGGAGGCAGCGCCTCGCTATCGGGCAGCAGACAACCTTGCGCGCCCATCTTGACTACGACCGTGTCGGCACCCGTACCGTGCCATCGTGCCGCTATTTCTGCCGCGTCGGTGAACGTGCCTTGTATCGCGATCTCATCCTCCAGCGTGGGCAGTCCGATCGAGCAGCAGGCAATCGCCTGATCGCGCCACAACCGTGCTTCTGCCGCATCGGCCCACAATTTCGGCCTGTAATTGCCGTCGAATGCGACCTGCTTGCCCCTGTCCCGCATCCGTCTGGCCAACGCCAGCAGCGCTGATCGCCCTTCGTCTGGAAGAATCGCCAGCGAGATGAGCGAGAAGACGAGCAGATCGGCCTCTTGGGCGCGCGCCATCGCGGATTGGGTGCCCGGGAGTGCGAACACCTGCCGGGCCGCACTCTCGCCGCGCCAATAGCTGAAGGTGCGCTCGCCCTCGCTGTCGGTGCGAATGGCATACAGGCCCGGCAGGCGAGCGGGATCGGTCAGGATCAGCGACGTGTCCAACCCTTCGTCCTCCCAGTTGCCCCGAAGCGTGTCGCTGAACGGGTCGGCGCCCAAGGCGGTCAAATATGCGACGCTGTCGCCGCCGCGCGCCAGATGGATCGCGGTGTTAAGCGTGTCGCCGCCATAGCCCAAGCGCCACGCCGCCGCCTCTGACGCGCTTGACGATCCAAGCGACAATTCGAGCATTCCTTCGCCCACCACAACGATCAGCATCGCGCGCTCTCCATATCGCTTCGCGTGCGGGATGTGATATTGGTCAGTCCGCTGTCAACGAATGAGTCAATGCATGCCCGCCCACGCCACTGCATCAAATCAGTTCGCCGCAACGGGAGACCGCCTTTATCAGCGGCTCGCACACATTCTTGTCGAGCAGTTATCGTCGGGTCGGTACGCGATCGGAGATCGGCTGCCTGCGGAGCGTGAACTGTCGGTTGAGTACAACGTCAGCAGACCGGCCGTTCGTGAAGCGTTGATCGCCTTGGAAGTGCAGGGCTTTGTCGAAGTTCGCATCGGCTCGGGCGCCTTCGTCAGGCGGTTGCCGGGCGACAGCGAGGATCGGCCCGAATTCGCCATCACTGCGTTCGAGCTGACCGAAGCGCGTATGGTGTTCGAAGGGGAAGCCGCCGCACTTGCCGCGATCCACGTCAGCGATGCGGAACTTAGGGAGTTGAAGGAATTGGTTGACCGGATCGGCGAGGAGAACCTGCTGCCCGACGTGACCGAGGATGCCGACCGCGAGTTTCACCGTGCCATTGCCAAGGCAACCCGCAACGCCGCGATCCAGATGACGATCGAGGAATTCTGGCGGGTTCGCACCACGTCACCCGAGTGTGCCCTGCTTCATGACAAGGCACGACGCGCTAATGTTCGACCGGTCGTGGCCGAGCATCAGGCGATCTTAGAGGCGTTGAGCGATCATGATCCCAGCGCCGCACGCGTGGCCATGCGCGCGCACCTGTCGGCCGTGATGGACCATCTGCTGTTCGCCACCGAGGAGCGGGCGATCGAGGAAGCGCGTCGCACCGTCGCGTCCACGCGCGCACGCTATCGGGCAGCCGTGAACGTGTAACCAACGCCGCTCTGCCATTTTGACTGGTAAGGCCAATATGCTCCCGCTATACATGTGTCGAGAACGGGAGAGGCACGATGAACAACAAGGCGCGCTGCCTTTTGACAGCAATGTGCGCGCTTGCGCCAGTTGCGGCACTGCCGGCATGGGCGCAGCAGGTGTCCCAAGCGGAAGTATCGCCTGCGGGACAGCCGCGCAGTGAGATCGAACTTGCACAGGGGTGGCGTTTCCACCTGGGGGCGCTCGCGGCCGATCCCGTCACCACACCGCATGTCGACGCGACCTGGCAGCCGGTGTCGGTGCCGCACACGTGGAACCGGGTCGGCTACTACCGGCCTGATCCGGCGTCGCACGTCAACACCGAGCAGACGATCAACAAGACGCAGGGCGTCGGCTGGTACAGCCTTCGCTTCACACCTGCATCCGCACCGGGCAAGCGGCAGTGGCTCGAATTCGATGCGGCCAGCCGGATCGCCGACGTGTGGCTGAACGGACGCAAGCTGGGCACACACGCGGGCGGCTTCTCGCGCTTTCGTCTCGATGCCACCGATGCGCTGCGCCCTGGGCGTGAGAACATGCTGCTTGTTCGTGTCGACAACACCGCACCTGCCGACAAGGATGCGGCAACCGCAGACGTGCTGCCGCTGACCGGCGACTTCTTCGTACACGGCGGGCTCTATCGTCCGGTTCGTCTGATCACGACCGACCCCGTTCACGTCGACATGGCCGATTTCGGCGGTTCGGGTGTGGCCGCGACCACCGTCGAGGCGAGCGCGGACAAGGCGCGTGTGAACGTGCGGGCTCGCATCATCAACGACGGCCGCGGGCGCGCGCCGCTTCGTGTCATTGCGAAGCTGGTCGACGCGCAGGGGCGCGTCGCTGCCACCGCACAGCAAGGGGTCACGCTCGCCGCATCCACGCCGACGCAACAGGCACTGGTGCTGGACGTCGCGCAGCCGCATCTGTGGCAGGGCACGAAGGACCCGTATCTCTATACGCTGGTTGTCGACGTCGTGGACGCGTCGGGCAGGCTTTGCGACCGCGTGTCGCTGCCGTTCGGGATCCGCACCATCCGCGTCGATCCCGCGAGGGGGCTGTTCCTGAACGGTGAGCATGTCGTCCTTCACGGCGTCGGCTACCATCAGGATCGCGAGGGTAAGGGCTGGGCGATCACGCCACAGGATGTGGCCGCCGACATGGCGATCATGCGCGAGATGGGCGTTAACGCGATCCGTCTCACGCATTATCAACATGGCCAGCCGATCCACGACCTGGCGGATCGTTATGGTTTTCTGGTGTGGGATGAAATCCCGCTCGTCTCGTCATGGACGCGGCGGGGCGAGCTCGAGCCGAGGCCTACCTTGATCGCGAACGCGCGCCAGCAACTTCGCGAACTGATCCACCAGAACGGCAACCACTCCTCCGTTGTGAACTGGGGCATCGCCAACGAGGTGGATTTCGGCAACTCGTTCCCCGCGTTCCTGACCGGCTACCCCGACGGCAAATCGCCCGATCCGATGCCGCTGCTGCGCGATCTTCAGGCATTGGCTCACGCGGAGGACCCCGGCCGCCCGACCGCGCTTGCCACGTGTTGCGAGGGACGGTTGTTCGATCAGGGGACCGAGATCCCGACGACGGCGTTGGCCGCCGATCTGGGCGGCGCGAACCGTTATTTCGGCTGGTATTTCGGCAAACCGGCCGATCTCGGGCCGCACTTGGACGCATTGCGCGCCAAACGGCCGGATCAGCCGCTGTCCGTAACGGAATATGGCGCGGGCGGCGCGACGACGATCCACACCGATGACGTAATGGGCGGGCCGATCGACTCGCGCGGACGCATCCAGCCCGAGGAATATGAAAGCTACATCCACGAAGAAGCGTGGAAGACGCTCAAGGAGCACCCTTATCTCTGGGGCACGTGGCTGTGGAACTCGTTCGATTTCGCCACCACGATCCGCGCCGAAGGTGATGCGCAAGACATCAACACCAAGGGCCTTGTGACCTACGACCGCGCGATCCGCAAGGACGCCTATTATTTCTACAAGGCCAATTGGAGCGCGGCACCGACGGTCCACATCAACGGGCGACGCTACGCTGATCGTGCCTACGGTGTCACCGACGTTCGCGTCTACAGCAACGCGCCAGTGACCGAGTTGACGTTGAACGGCCGCTCGCTTGGAACACGTGAAGCCTGTCCCGACAGGATCTGCGTCTGGCGGAATGTGGCGCTCGACACCGGAGCCAATGAATTGCTGGCGCGCGGCCGTTTCGCTGCGGCGCTGGTTGAGGATCGTGTCTCCTGGCAGCTCGGCGCCGATGCACGCGCCAACGTGCGCATCGACGCGGGGACGATCGTCGCTGCACCCGCGACCCGGCGCTTCGGCTCGGACGCGTTCTTCAGTGGCGGGGAGGCAGGAACGCTCAACAAGCCGGCCGACTATGGCAAACCCGCCGTTGCCGCCGCGATTGCCGGAGCGCGCGACCCGGGCATTGCGGCGACCTACCGACACGGCCGTTTCAGCTATTCGGTTCCACTTCGCGACGGACGGTATCGGCTAACGCTGACCTTTGTCGAGCCATCACTTGCACCGGGCGAACGCGTGTTCGGCGTCACGGCGAACGGCAAACCGTTCGTCGCCGCACTCGATATCGCGCGTGAAGCCGGAGGCACATCGAGAGCAATCGAGCGAAGCGCCGTCGTCGCGGTGCGCGGCGGCAAGCTCGACCTCGCCTTCGTGCCGATCAAGGGCGAGGCGATCGTCTCGGCGATCGAGATCGCGGAGGCGGCACGTGGCGCGCGCTGATCGTGAGAACGCGACGCCCCGCATGACGCAGACGATGCGTTGGTTCGGGCCGAACGATCCAGTGCCGCTCGCGCATATCAGGCAAGCGGGCGCGTCCGAAGTGGTGACCGCGTTACACGACCTGCCGAACGGCGCCGTGTGGGAGGCAGAGCACATCGCGTCGCGCAAGGCGATGATTGCGGCGGCGGGACTTGGCTGGACGGTGGTTGAGAGTCTGCCCGTGCACGAGGCGATCAAGACGCGCGGTGACGGCTGGGATCAGTTGATCGACGCTTATCGTCGCAGCATCGTCGCCCTCGGCGCGAACGGCATCACGACCGTGACGTACAATTTCATGCCGCTGCTCGATTGGACCCGCACGGATCTCGCGTGGGAACTGCCCGACGGCGCGCGCGCGCTTAGGTTCGAGTGGGACGCGGTGGCGGTGTATGACATCCATATTCTTCGACGCCCGGGCGCCGAGGACGATTATGCGCCGGACGTACAGGAACGCGCTGCGCAACGTTTCGCCGTGATGGACGAAACGGCGCGACACGCCCTCGAACGGACGATCATCGCCGGCCTGCCCGGCAGCGAGGAAAGTTTCAGCTCGCCCGAATTCCTGCGCGCGCTCGATGCCTATCGACACACGGGTGCAGACCAGCTTCGCGCCAACCAAGTCGCGTTCCTTGAAGCGGTCTGTCCCGCGGCCGAAGAAGCGGGCGTGCAGTTGGTGGTGCACCCGGATGATCCCCCGTTTCCGATCTTCGGCCTGCCCCGCGTGGTCAGCACCGAGCAGGACGTGGCCGCGCTGTTCGCGCGCGTGCCTAGCAGGGCCAATGGCCTGTGCTTCTGCACCGGATCGTTCGGCGCCCGGCTCGACAACGATCTGCCGGGCATGGTGCGTCGGCTGGGCAGCCGCGTCGGCTTTCTCCACCTGCGTGCGGTCGCGCACGAGGCGGAACGCGTATTCCACGAGGCCGAGCATCTGGGTGGCGACGCACAGATGGCGGCGGTGGTCGCCGAGATCGTCGCGCTCAGCGCGCGTGAGCAGCGCGCGATTCCGATGCGTCCGGATCACGGTCACCAGCTCGCCGACGATCTCGAGAAGACCACCAATCCCGGCTATTCGCTGATCGGCCGCTTGCGGGGGTTGGCGGAATTGCGCGGTCTCGAGCACGGTCTCATCCATGCCCGACAGATGACCGGAGCGGCCGCATGAACAGGCCACTCACGCTTCACCCCGATCGGCTGTTCTCCAGCGACCCGGTCCAGCGTGACATCGCGCGCACGCTCTACGCCACGATCGCCGACGCGCCGATCATCAGTCCGCACGGCCACACCGATCCACGCTGGTTCGCCGACGACCGGCCGTGGACAGATGCGACCGCGCTGCTGCTCCAGCCCGACCATTATATCTTTCGCATGCTCTACAGCCAGGGCGTGCCGCTCGACGCGTTGGCGATCCCGCGGCGCGACGGCGATCCCGCTACCGACCACCGCGCCGCTTGGCGCACCTTCGCCGAGCATTATCATCTGTTCCGCGGCACACCGTCGCGTTTGTGGCTCGAGCACGTCTTCAACGAGGTGTTCGGCTTCGACGAAACGCTCGATGGCACCACCGCCGACCGGTATTTTGACCGGATCGGCGACCAGCTCGCAAGCGAGGCGTTCCGGCCTCGCGCATTGTTCGACCGTTTCCGCATCGACTTTCTGGCGACCACCGAAGGTGCGCACGACGACCTCGATGCGCATGGCCGCATTCGTGTATCGGGCTGGAACGGTCGCGTCGTGACCACCTATCGCCCGGACAGCGTGATCGATGTCGAGCACGAGCAGTTCGGCGACGCGATGCGTCGCTTCGCCGAACTGACCGGCGAGGACGTCTATCACTGGCGCGGATACTTGGCCGCGCATCGCACGCGCCGCGCGGCGTTCCGCGCGGCCGGGGCGACCGCGACCGATCACGGGCATCCGACCGTCGCCACGGCCAACCTGTCGATGACAGACGCGGAGGCGTTGTTCGGCCGCATCGTCGGTGGCACATGGAGCGTTGCCGATGCGGAATTGTTCCGCGCGCAGATGCTGACCGAGATGGCGCGCATGTCGCTCGAGGACGGCATGGTGATGCAGATCCATCCCGGCAGTTACCGCAACCACAATGCTGGATTGTTCGCCAGCCACGGACGCGACAAGGGCGCGGACATTCCGATGCGCACCGAGTTCGTCCGGTCATTGAGGCCGATGCTCGACGTTGTCGGCAACAGCGACGAACTCACCATCATCCTCTTCACGCTTGATGAGAGCGTCTACGCGCGTGAATTGGCGCCGCTCGCGGGTCATTATCCCTGCCTGCGCCTGGGCCCTGCGTGGTGGTTCCACGACAGCCCCGAAGGCATGCGCCGGTTCCGGGAGATGACCACGGAGACGGCAGGCTTCTACAACACGGTCGGGTTCAACGACGACACGCGTGCATTTCTGTCGATCCCGGCACGTCACGATGTCGCGCGTCGCGTCGATTGCGCATTTCTGGCGAAACTGGTTGCAGAGCACCGTCTGGCCGATTGGGAGGCAGCCGATCTCGCGCAGGAACTGACGAGCGGACTGGTCAGCCGGGCGTATCGCCTGTGAGGCTGTGTGACGTCTCCGCGCCGCGCCTGCCAACGTTCGTCGCTCAGCCGGACTATGATCGGCACGCGCAGCGCGCAGGTATCGTGCACCTAGGCATAGGCGCGTTCCATCGCGCGCATCAGGCACTCTACACTGATTCAGCGATGGCGGCGGGCGATCGCGACTGGGCAGTCACGGGGGTGTCGCTCCGCTCGCGTCAGGTGCACGACCAACTGACACCGCAGAATGGTCTCTACACCGTGACCGAGCGGCGTGCCGAAGGCGACACTACGCGGCTGATTGGCGCCGTGACCAGCATTGTGGTCGCTCCCGACGAACCCGGACGCGTCGCCGCCGCGCTCACGGCGCCTGAGACGCGGATCGTGACGCTGACCGTCACTGAGAAGGGATATGCGCCCAACGAGCGCGAAGGCGCCGCGGTAGGCGCCGTCCCAACGACGATCTACGATTATCTCGGCGCGGCGGTTATCGCGCGCCACGACGATGGTGCGGCGCCGCTCACGCTGATCAGCTGCGACAATCTGGCAAATAACGGCCGTGTTCTGCACGAGCGACTCTGCGCCCGGCTCGATGCGATCTCGCCGCAACATCGCCGTTGGTTCGAACAAGCGTGGACCTGTCCATCGACGATGGTCGACCGCATCGTTCCGGCAACTACCGCGGCGGACTTGGCCACGGTCGAGGCCGCGCTCGGGCAGCGCGACGATGGGGCGGTGATTACCGAGCCCTTCAGTCAGTGGGTGATCGAGGATCGCTTTGCAGGCGATCGGCCACGCTGGGAGGTAGCGGGCGCGCAGTTCGTCGCCGACGTCGAACCTTTCGAGACCGCCAAGCTGCGTATGCTGAACGGCGCGCATTCGGCGCTCGCCTATCTGGGGCTCGCCCGCGGACACACGTTCGTACACCAGGCGATTGCCGATCCGCAGATTGAGCCTATCGTCAGTCGCCTGATGCGCGAGGAAGCAGCACCAAGCGTCGTGGCAACGCCCGATCAGCAGCTCGACCGCTACGCCGACCTGCTGCTGGCGCGCTTTCGCAACCCGGCGCTGCCGCATCGCCTGCTGCAGATCGCGGCAGACGGTTCACAGAAGATCGCCGCGCGTTGGCTGTCGACGCTGGCTGATAATCGGGCTGCGGGGCGACAGTCGCTTGCGATCCTCCACGCGATCGCAGCCTGGGTGGCCTTCGTGCGCGGCGACAAGCATAAGGTCGATGATCCGAACGCGGGTGTGCTCGCCGAAGCATGGGCGTATGCAGGAAGCAACGGTGT
>NZ_CAJYVU010000190.1 GCF_913778135.1 uncultured Sphingomonas sp.
GACTGCATCAGCTCGGCGTATTGGACGCTGCCGTTCTGGTTGACGGTCGAGGTGTTGTTGTTGCCGCTCTGCGTCACATAGGCCTTCTGCTTCGACCCGCCCTGCGACAGCAGCGAGCGGTTGCCGTTGCCGGTCTGCGTCACCTGCGCGAACTGCTCCGACCCCGACTGATAGCTCGACGAGCCGTTGTTGTTGCCGATCTGGTCGATCTGCGCGACGTTCAGCGCACCGGCCTGTTCGGCATAGCCGTTGTTGCCGTTGCCCGACTGGTTCACGACCGCCTTCTGCAACGAGCCGCCCTGGACGATCGTGCCGGTGTTGTTGTTACCGGTCTGGTTGGCGAGCGCGTTGTTGTTGACGCCGGCTTGCGTGATGTTCGCCTCGTTGCCGTTGCTCGTGTCGCTCTGGCGGACGTTCGCGACCAGCGCGGTGCCGTTCTGGTCGACCGTGCTGAAGCCGTTGCGGCCGAGCTGCGACACATCGGCGGTGTTGAGCGCACCCTGCTGCTTGACGCTGGAGGTGTTGTAGTAGCTCGTGTCGCCCGACTTCTCGCGGCCCTGAACGACGGTCGCGGTCTGGAGCGTGCCGCCCTGCTCGATCGTCGAGCGCTGGCCGTCGTCGCGCTGCGTCACGCGCGCGATCGCCTGCGTGCCGGTCTGCGTGATCTTGGACGCATTGGCACGCGCAACGCCGGTTTCGCTGAACTGGTCGACGATCGCCTGGTTCTTGGCGCCGCTCTGCGTCACTTCGGAGGTGTTGGCGCGGGTGCCGGCGATGAGCGGCGCGACACCGTCGTCCTTCTGCGTGATCGTCGCGGTGTTGTCGGTGCCCGACTGTGTCACGGTGGAATCGCTGCCGAGGAGCGAGTCGACCTGCGTGACGAGCGCGGTGTTGCGCTGGTCCTTCTGGTCGATCGCACTGGTGGAATTGTTGGCGAGCGCGGGCGTCGCGCTGAGCGCGATCATGGAAACGGCCGCGAGTATCGATTTGCGCATAAAGCCTCCTGCTGGGTCACGTCGTTGCGGCCGGCGGGTGCCGGCCGGTGATCGACCCGGTAGGGCGAGGGAGGGGACGATGCCGTTTACCCTTTGGTAAGGACTTCGGCGGATGATCGTACGTCTCACGGCAACGATCTTGTTCGTCCCATCCCGCTAACCCCCTCGGATCGGGGTGAACAGGCAACAGGGGGGTGATGCGTTGGCCGGCAGCGTCGCTTGGCATCGGCGCGGCCGCTTCCCACATCCTTCAGTAACGACTGGTCCCCTGTGGACTGCTCGTGGCATCGCCGGTGGCTTTCGGGCTCTCATTTCCTTGGCCGCCGGCGGTGTTTCTCTTTCTCCTTCGTTGAAGGTCCAAGCTCGTCGATCAGCCCCTCGGCAGCGGCTGCACCATCGGCGCAGGGGCCGCGGTCGGCTGCATGGACGCGGGTGTTGCCGAAGCGGGGAGGGCGACCCCCGGCAACGCGCCTCCGGCCGACGGACACGCGGTCGAATAGGTCCGCCCGCGCGCATCCGCGGGCAGCCGCACGTCGGCCAGCTTTACATGGTCGCGCTCGGCGATATGCTCGCGCACCAATGCCTCGGCAGCACCCGGCGTCGCGCGGAAGCACCACAGCCGCTGCTCGGCGCCTTCCATGATCATCGCGTAGACCGATTTCTCAATCGCCTGCTGCAGCGCCAGCTGCACCGGCTCGTTGTAGGTAATACCGCTGTCGATCTCGAGCAGCTGCTTGAACCCGACGTAGCGGAACGCGTCCGCGCCCAGCCCGACCGAGACGATCTGCTTGCGCGAATTGACCGACAACAGCACCTCGCCCGTCTTGGTGCTGATCGCGCGCAGGTACACGGTGACCGTGTCCTCGCGGTATTTGGTCGATCCCCCGATGCCCAGGAAGCGCGCGCCGATCCCGCCCGTCTTGGTGTTGGAATCGTAGCCGACGATACCCCCTTCGAGCAGGATGCCCGCGAACAGCAGCGGGGGCAGCGCCTTCGTATTCAGCTCGGTCTCACCCAGATACGCCGAGCGCATTTCGCGGATCACCGATCGTTCGCGCAGCAGATTGTCGAGCCGCTCGCGCTCGATCACCTGAAAGAAGTCGCGGTGCCCGGCGTCCTGCAACGCCTTGATCAGGATCGAGGTCGCGCCCTGCGTCACCGCGCGCGACAAGGTCTGCACCGTGTCGCTGTCCTTGAACTGCCCGGTCTGGTCGGTGAAGCCGTAGACCGCGACCGCGACGCGGCGTTCCGCGGGCGGTAGTTCCTCCAGCGTGCGCTGCGCCGGGGTCGTCTGCGCGATCCGCGCCGGCGCCCAGGTCGAGGGACGCCCCATGTCACCCGCGCAACCGGTAAGCATCGCGCCCGTAAGCGCCACAAACGTCAACGAACGCAGCATTGTCGTCAATTACCCAGCAGAGGCAGCGTGATCTTGGTGGTCGTGTTGGTGACCGAGTTGAAGATCGTCAGCGTGACGCTCTCCACCCCGCGCACGAAATCGATCACCTGGTCGCCGAATACAAAGTGTCCCGAGTCCGCCGGGTTCGCGCCGAAGATCTTGTCCGCGATCTGCGTCGCGACCGTGGAGAGCAGCCGGCTCTGCAGCTGGTCGACGAACTGCTGCGCAGGGTCGTTCGCCTTCTTGCTCTCGGGGTCCTTGTAGCGGTTGTTCGCCTCCGCGGTCGCCAGCAGGTGCGCGCTGTTGAAGGGACTGCCCCCGAACGACGGGTTGGTCGGCGTGTAGATCAGCGACGATGCCGCGGCCGGCGTCGCGCCGACACCTGCGCCTGCCAGCACCGCGGCGGTGCCGCCCACGATGCCCCTCACGGTCTTGCGGGTCATTCGACCTCCCCCTGTGCGCCCCGCCCCCGGGACCGAATGGGTCTATACGCCTGACCCAAAATCGCGTCGATCAGACGGGCGTCCCGTTCTCGTTGCCTGCGCGTCCCACGTCCCGGATCGGGACCGGGGGACGCACAGATCAATCAAGCAGGGTGGTCCAGCGCTCGAACACCAACGGCACGTCCTCGACCGGCACTGCACGTTGGGGATCAGGACCGTGCGCGCGGTAGGCGCCCGGCGTGCAGCCGTACTCGCGCTTGAACACGCGCGTCAGGTGCGACTTGTCGGAAAAGCCGACCGCGCCCGCCAGCTCGGCGATCGGTCGCGTCTCGTTCGGATCGGCCAGCATCGCGCGCAGCGCGTGGAGGCGTCGGCGCTGCACCTGCTGCAACACGCCGCTACCCTCGCTCACGCCGTCACCGAACGCGCGGTACAAGGCCGAGCGTGACACGCCGAGCGCGGCGCAGATCGAGGCAACGTCGATCGGCTCGGCCAGGTGATCGTCGATGTAGCTGCGTACGCGGCTGATCAGCGCGTCCTCGCGCACGGCCTGCGCACCGCCACTGCGGCATGCATCGAGGATCGCGGCGACCAGCAGGTCGCGGATCGTGCGCGCGACCGCGGGCGCATGGTCGCGCGTCAGCGTCGGCAGCGTCTCGACCGCGGTGCGCAGAAATCCCGACAGCAATGCGGCGGGTCCGCCCGTCGCGATAATGCCGTGCGGATCGCACCCTTCCAGCATCGGCAACAGGAACGCGCGCGGCATCGAGATGATGAACGCCTCCAGCCGCGTCGCGTCGGTCCAGCACGCGTGCCGCATGTCGAGCAGCGTGACCGATCCCGCCTCCGACACGCGCTCGCCGCGTCCGTAATCACCGGCAAACGAGCCTTCCAGCAGCACGACGATCGCCAGATGGTCCTTCAGATCGGCGCGCACCCGCGCTTCGTCACGGTCGTATCGCAACGCATCGACGCTCGCGTGCGTCAGCACCAACGATTCCAACATCCACAGTCGCGCATGGCCGTTGAACGGATCGGGCCCGCGCTGCGTCACGTCCAGACTGCTCAACGCCGACCGCCACGCCTGAAACCGCGCAGCCGGTGGAACCAGCGCGGTGTCAAATACCAGCGGCACCAAAGGCTCGCTTTTCTCCATCCCCATACCCAACGTCCCCCCAGACGCGATTATCGGGTGCTGCGTGTAACGTGGAGCAACGCACTCGCCTATGTGCTTCGTCACGCGCGCGAATTTGTCATCTGCACGTCATCTGTCGGTCATGGTTGCTTACGGGAGCCGCGCGCCTGCGTGATCGCGCATATGCCGTGCACAATGTTCAGTGAACTGCTTCGGCTCGTATGCGAAACGCCGATCGCACACTGGTTGCAGCGACGACGGCTATCACTAAACAGCGATAATTCAATCAAGGTTCAGTGAGACGTGACAATCAAGAAGGTGCGCAAGGCAGTGTTCCCGGTGGCGGGGCTTGGCACGCGTTTCCTGCCGGCGACCAAGGCGATGCCGAAGGAGATGCTGACGGTCGTCGACAAGCCGCTGATCCAGTATGCGGTCGAGGAAGCGCTGGAAGCGGGCATCGAGCAGATCATCTTCGTTACCGGCCGGGGCAAGGCCGCACTCGAGGATCACTTCGACATCTCCTACGAGCTCGAGACGACGATGCGCGAGCGCGGCAAGAGCCTGTCGTCAATCGAGAGCATACGCCAGCAGCCCGGTTCGCCGGTCTACGTGCGCCAGCAGGAACCGCTGGGTCTCGGCCACGCAGTGTGGTGCGCGCGCGAGATCGTCGGTGACGAGCCGTTCGCGGTGCTGCTGCCTGACGAACTGATGGTTGGCAGCCCCAACTTCACCGCGCAGATGGTCAATGCGTACAATCGGGTGGGCGGGAACGTCATTGGCGCGCTCGAGGTCGTCGACGAGGAGACGAGCAAATACGGCATTATCTCGCCGGGTAAGGTCGACGGGCGCCTCACCCAGGTCACCGCGTTAGTCGAAAAGCCTGCGAAAGGCACCTCGCCCTCTAATCTGATGATCCCTGGCCGCTACATCCTACAGCCAGAGGTGATGCGCATCTTGGACGCCAAGGAAACAGGCGCGGGCGGCGAGATCCAGCTGACCGATGCGATGGCGCAGCTGATCGGGCGCCAGCCGTTCCACGGCTTCACCTTCGACGGCGAGCGCTACGACTGTGGCGGCAAGGAGGGTTTCATCCAGGCCAACCTCGCATTGGCGCTCGCGCGCGAGGACATCGGGCCGGCAGTGCGTAGCTTTGCTGCCAACCTGCTCGGATAAAGCATCGGGCAGCGCATCGATGTAGAATGTAGGTGAGATAAGTTACGAGGGCCTCGGGTCTTAAATCATCGCTATCGCGCCGAGCGCCACATGACCGTCGCCGCACTCGCAGGCAGGTGCAGCACGCCATCCGGTGTCGCCACACGCTGCCCGTTGACCGTCGCGATGCCCGGCTTGCCCGCCAGCGGCCATGTGAGCACGAGCCCGCCGGGCGGTGCGGCATTGCCGGACACGGTCGCGACCAACCCACTCGCATCGGCGCGCGCGCGGAGGTTCACCGTGCCGTAGCGGGTGCGCAAGCCGCGCACGTCGACGCCCGTGCCCGCCAGCCACTCGGGTGTCAGCCCGGCCGCTAGCACCAGCCGATCGTTGCCCGTGTCCTCGTAGGCGAAGAGGTCGAGTGCGGAGCGGATGAAGTCGGATGCGACCCAGGCGTGTGGCATGTCGCCGATGAAGCGGATCTCGCGCGAATCCCGCCCGACCACTTCGGCCCAGCCGTTCCACGCGGCCGGGCGGCGGTCGGCCATATAGGCGTCGAGCAGATCGTTCGCCTTGGCACGTTCCTCCAGCCTGACCAGCGCGGAGACGTTGCGCAGTTCGTAGGGCGTATAGTCGCTCCACGTCGCGCCGGGTGCGCCGCGCGCCATCACGCGGTCGTACTGTCGCTCGAAGGTACGGCGCAGCAGCTGCGGGTTCAGCCGGTCCTGCTCGCCCGCGGGGTCGAGCGCCATCGTGGTCGAGGTGGCGTCGAAATCACCCATGCTGGTCGCGCCGGGTATGTAGTCGACCCGCCTGTGCCGTGCTGCGGCGACAATCGCGGCGTGGATGTCGCCCGCGAACTGGTCGCGCTGTGCCGCGATCGTGCCCGCCTCGGGTCTGCCGAGCACGCGTGCCGCATAGGCCGCGTCCTTGTAGCCGGTCAGCCCCCAGAAATCGTCCCACAGGCTGTATTGCGGCTTGGCCGAATAGCCCTCGTGGCTGATCGAGGGCGGGAGCAGGCCGTAGAGCATCCGGCGCCCGGCCGTCAGGTTGGCGGGCGTCCGCTCCGACTGGCGCTGCGCCTCCATGTAGCGACGCGCGGCGTCCAGCCGCGGCCAGTCGCGCGCAAGTGCCGCACGGTCGCCGATGTAGCGATAGAGCTGGGTGACGAGGTGGATATACTCGCCCTGGCTGTCGTTCTCCGCCACCGGGTCGGGTCCGCGCGCGTCGACGCAGCACGGCACCTTGCCGTTGTCGAACAGCTTGCCACCGTACCAGTCGGCGAAGGCGCGCACGGCGGCGGCGTGACCGAGCCGCAGCAGCGTGTCGCCCATCATCGCGCCGTCGCGGATCCAGCTGCGGTCGTAGGAGCGCGTGCCGGGTTTGAATGCCGCGCCATCGCGGCTCATCAGCACGTGCGCGAGCGCGGTGCGGATTGTGTCGGCGACCGCCTGTTTCGCGGGGGGCACCTGAAGCGTGACGTTACCCAGTGTCTCGCGCCAATAGGCCGCGGTCTGTGCAACCGCCCGGTCGAACGCGGCCGCGTCGGCGGGGGCGGCGTCGCCGATTGCGAGCGGCACATTGGCGCTGGCACCCGGCGCGAGCGTCACCGTCCAGCGCATCGTGCCGCTGGCGAGCAGCGCGGGATCGGTGACCGACGCGGTCCCCGACCCCGCAACGGGGGTGGCGAGCGCGCCCTGATCGAATGGCCGCGCAACGACCGTGTCGGGCTTTGCGAGCGGCGTTACGCGGCGGGTGACCGCGGCGTCGCCGGCAATCGCGGGCGCGCTCGTCACCGCCAGCGCGGCACCATCCCACGCGATTCGTTCGATCGGACTGACGCCGCCCTGCTGGCTGAGGAACTGCGCCGGCGGATTGACCTGGAACGGGCGCACCGCGAGCGCGAGCGTCAGCGTGCGTGGAACGCTATCGGTGTTGGTCAGGCGATAGCGCGCGAGCAGCCGCAGGGTCGCCTGATCCGCGACGAGCGCAGTATCGAGCGTCCAACCGTCACCCGTCCAGGCGACATGCGGCAGCGGCAGATAGCCGTCTTCCAACCGCTGCGTCGCGCGCACGTCCGCCCAGCCGATTGTCCGCGCGCCGTCGACCACGAAGGGTTCGATCGAGAAGGCGCCCTTCGCCACCTCGATCGCGCCGTCCTCGCCGATCAACCCCGACACCGCGCCGCCATCGCTGGCGACGAGCGTCCAGTAGCTCTGCTCGGTGAAGCCGCGCGGGTAGGTGCCGCGCGGGGCGGTTTTGGCAAGCGCGGCGATCGTGGCGTTGGGGGTCGCGGACCACGCGCGCGGCATCACCTCGACCTCGGCGAGCTCGACCTTGGAGCCTGCGCCCTTGTCGGTGGTCAGGCGCAGGTAGCGCGTCTCGGTGCCGGGCAGCGGGATTGGATCGTCGCCGCCATCGCCCTGTTCGACGCGCCGGATCGTGCGCCAGACACGTCGATTGTTCGACGTGTCGACAAGATAACGTGCAGCGTAGCGGTTGCCCCAGTGGAGCGTCAGTCCGCCGATCTCGCGCACCGCGCCGAGGTCGATCACGAGCGGACGCGCGAGGTCGGTCGCGGTGTCGCGCTGGCCGTCCAATGCGCGCGGATCGCTGGCCACGGGCGGCAGCGGCGGGGGAGGGGGCGCGAGCGGCTGGAGTTGGAGGTCGTTGACCTCAACGTGCCCCGCACCGCCGTCGCGCCCGCGCACCACGACGACCTCGACCGCGGCGGTGCGGCGCAGCGCCTTGTCCGGGGTCGGCCCCCAGGCGAACTCGACGTCGCGTGGGCGAATGCGCAGCGTCTGCCAGTCCGTGGAGGGGCGGAAATTGGGGTAGGGTACCCACCAGACGTTGTCGCCGCTGGCGTCGCTGAACTTGATCTGCAGGTCGTTGATGCCGCCTGTCCCGCGCACCCGCAGCGTGAAGGCGAAGTTCGCCGGCCAGTCGATCGCGAGCGGGCGCCGCGCGACCGCGTACCCTGAAACGCGCGCGAAATCATAGTCGAGCCGGAGCGCGCCCGCGTCCGCCGATACGCGTGATGACACGCCGTCCGACGCCGACGCCTGCCACGCCGCCACATTGTCGAAATTGTCGAGCACCCGTACCGACGCTGGCGCGGCGACGACCGCGGCGGTCGCGAGCAGCGCAGCCGCGATCACGCCAGCCATCCCCCGGTGAAGCCTGCGAGCGCCAGCCCGCGGCGGATGTGCGGGTTGCGCCTGAGCGTCTGCCAGACGAGCCCGGTGCGCGCGTTCTCGATCATCGCGACGATGGGTCCCTGATCGATGCCGAGATAATCACCGTCGACCCAGCCGACGCCGGGCACGGCGCGGCCGTGCCGAAGCGGCGCTGCGGCGTCGGTCAGCGTCGGGTTGAACGAATCAAGGAAGCCGTAGCGCGTGTAGATGCCGCGGCCGTAGCGCGCGTGCATTGCCTGGATCGCGCGGGCTGACAGTTCGGGCTCGAACGCAATCGACGCCGCGGCCGCAGTCGGCGCGATCGTGCCGTCGTCGCGGTCGCCGGGGCCGCGCGCGGAATAGCTGAAGAACTCGCGCGCGCGCCCGTCGATCGTGCGGGTGAAGTCGCCCGGCCCGTCGCACGCGGTCAGCCCCCAGATATCGGCGCTGTAGCCCGCCCACTTGCCCGGATTGGCGATCGCGTAATCGCGCTGCGCGCGCACCGCGCGCCGGCTGTTCTCGAAATAATCGATGCCGCGCTGCGCCATGTAGGCGTCGCGGATGCCGCGAAAATCGATGAAGCAGTGGCTGTACTGGTGGATGAACAAGGGCGGGAATTGCAGGTGCGGTTCACCGCCGAAGCGGTTGCCCCATTGCGCGTCGAAGCGGTCGCTCCACGCGGTCCAGGTATCCGCTGGCAGCGCGTGCGTCGGCGAACCGAGTGCCAGCACGTAGAGCAGCAGCCCCTCGTTGTAGATGTTCCAGTCGCTGGCGATGAACCCGCTCTCGGGATGCCAGCCCATCGACAGGAAGGGCGCACGCGGCGTGATCCAGGTCCACTCGACCGCGCGGTAGAGTTGGTCGGCCAACCGGCGGATTTCCGCCTCGGGCGCGTCTTCGCGGTCAAACCACGACTGCGCGAACAGCACACCCCCCATCAGCAGCGCGGTGTCGATCGTCGACAATTCGGTGCGGCCGAAGCGGTGCCCGCGTGCCATGTCGAGGAAATGGTAGAACAGCCCGTGGTGTCCCGCGGTGCCGGTCGGCGCCGCCCCCTGCGGCGCGCGCGCGAAGAAGCGCAACGTGGCGAGCGTCCGGTCGCGCGCCTGCTCGCGCGTGATCCAGCCGTTCGCGACCCCGATTGGGTAGGCGGTCAGCGCAAAGCCGACCGCCGCGATCGAGGCGAAGGAGGGCGTCGGCCAGCGATCGGGCGCGAGGCCGGTCGCCGCGTCAGTCGTGTCCCAGAAATAGCGGAACGTGCGCTGTTGCAGGTCGCGCACCAGCACGTCGGACGCGGGCGACGTGACACCGCGCGGGGCGATCGTCGCGCATCCCCCCAGCATCCCGGCGCCCATCGCAGCGAAGCCGAGCGCTCCCCCGCCCAGCATCTGCCTGCGATCGATCATATCCTGTCCCACTCGAATAGAGACGCGGGGCAGCAGCACGCCGCTGCCCCGCGTCGGTGTCAGAAGGAGAAGCCCGCCGACAGCTTTACCGTGCGCGGCGGATTGCCGCCGATCGAGTAACCGACCTGCTCGCGGTAAGTGCTGCTCAGCGGGTTGTTGTCGAAATCGACGTAGTTGCGGTCGTTCATCACGTTGATGACATCGACGCGCAGCCGCACGCGCGACTGATCGTTGACGAAGCCGACCGGCACGTACTTGGTCAGCGCCAGGTCGAGCTGGCGTCGGCCCCAGCGGTCGCCATTGCCCAGCGTCGTGCTGCCGACGATCAAGCGCTGGAACGGCTGCGACTGGTCGAGGAACGCCTTTTGGTACGCCGGCGATTCAATCTGGAACTTGCCCGACAGCGTGACGCCGATCGGCAGGTCGACGCTGCCCGCGGTGACGAAGCGGTGCCGCGGCACGCCCGAGGAACGCAGCAGCGGATAATCGTCGAGCGACGGGAAATCGAGCGAGTAGGTTTCGCCGAATTGCCGGTTCTCCTCCGCCTGGGTGTAGGTGTAGGTCGCGTCGATGCTCCACGGCGAGGCCGCGGTGTAGGGCTTGGTCAGCTTGAAATAGGCCGCGTCCGAATTGGTCTTGAGCCCGTTGGTGCCGAGGATGATGTTGCCGTAGCCGTTGGGCGTGAAGCTCCACGGATTGGCGGGCACGTCACCGGGATCGGCGGGATCGTTGTAGAAGAACGACCCGTCGGGGCGACGATTGCCGAGCAGGAAGGCGAAACCGTCGCGGCTCTTGATGTGGGTATAACCGACCTCGAGCTCCAATGCGGCGAACCGTCCGCGCAGGCCCAGGCTGAACTGGTCAGCGTAAGGCAGCTTCAGGTCGTTGTTCATGAAGATAAGCTCGCGCCCCCCGCCCACGGCGGTGCCGAGCAGGCTCTGGCGCCCTTCGGCGGTCAGGTACGCCGGGTTCCATTGGATGCAGGTGGTCGGATTGGCGATCCGATCGCACGGGTTCTGCAGGTCGTTGCCGATGAAGTTGAACGTCCGCGTCTGATACGCGCCCTGCGCGAGTTCCTGCTGGAGGAAGTCGAACTGGTTGCGGTCGTACGAGCGGCCGTAGCCACCGAACATCGAGAAGCGCCCCGCCTCGTCGAAGCGGTAGGTAAAGCCCAGCCGCGGCTGGAACGCGCCGGTGAACGCCTTCCGCTCGCGCCCGGTCGAGATGTAGTCGCTGATCGCGTAATTGGCGCCGACCAGATTGACGTAATTCGCCGGTGACACCGCGTTCACGATCTCCGACGGCGTCACGTAATCGAGGTAGCCGGGCGTCCGCTCGTAATCCCAGCGCAGGCCGAGGTTGAGCGTCAGCCGATCGGTCACGTCCCAGTCATCCTGCGCGTAGAGGCCGAGCTGGAAGTTGTTCGATGAGACCAGACCATTGCCCGCCGGACCCGCCGCACCGAATTGCAGCCGGTATGGATCCGTGTCGTTGAAGCCGGTCTGGCTGCGCGCGTTGACGTCGTAGGTGTAGAGCGGGTTGGTCAGGTTCTGCTGCAACGAGCGCAGCTTGACCCACTTGGTCTTGAACCCGACCTTGATCGTGTGGCTTTCGAACCCGGTCCAGGTGAAGTCGTCCTGGACGGTCCAGCCCTTCTGCCCCTTGTCCTGGAAATTGGTGCCGGCGCCGTATTGCAGCAGGTTGGAGCGCACGAACGTCCGCGCGCTCGTCACCGGATCGACCTGCACCTGCGTGCGCTGGAGCAGGAAGGCGTTCCCGTCGACCGCGGGCTGCGGGCTCCACTTGCTGTCCTCATAGGACACGCGCGCGTCGTTGATCCAATTGTCGGCGGTGTGCTGCCAGCGCAGCAGCCCGCGGATGTCCTCGACCTTGTTGAGCGTCGAACCCGAGGGAGCGAGGAAGCCGGTGCCGTTCTGCACGCCGCTCTCGTCGCGGTACTTGCCCGACAGCTCGATCAGGTCGCGGTCGGTCGGCACGATGTCGATCTTGCCGAAGTACAGGTCCTCCTTGAACGAATTCGAGAAGGTGCCGAAATTGCTCTGGTACTGGCTCGGCAGAAAGCTGGTCGGAATGCCGTTCTCGGGCCGCACGTCATACGGCGTGTCGAGGCGCTTGCCCTCGTAGCTGGCGAAGAAATGCGCCACGTCCTTGATGATCGGACCGCCCAACGCACCGCCGAACTGCTTCTGTGTCGTCTCGACCTTGGGCAGGCGCGTCGGGAACAGCTCGCTCGGGCGGCGATCGCGTAAGGACTGGTCGGTATAGTCGAAGAAGCCTTCGCCGTGGAATTCGTTGGTGCCCGACTTGGTCACCGCGGTGATCGCGACCGAGCTGACCTGGTCGAACTCCGCCTTGTAGTTCGACGACAGCACCTGATACTCGCCGATCGCGAGCTGCGGGAACGGGTTGCCCTGCGACGTGTCCTGACCAGTGATCCCGTTCTTGAGCACGTAATCCTTCTGGCTCACGCCGTCGATGAACACGTTGACGGTGCGGCTGTCCTGCGCGCCGCCCTGGATGCGTGAGGTGCCGTCCGCCTGCTCGAGGAAACGTACGCCCGGTGCCAGATCGGCGAAGGCGAGGAAGTTTCGGTTGTTCTGCGGCAGCTGCTCGATTAGCCGCGGCGTGATGTTGATGCCGACCTGTCCGCCCGACAGCGAGCGAATGCGGCTGCCGGTCACGATGATGTCGCCGTCGCCGGCGGTCTCCGCACCGGTCGAGGGCGTGCCGGCGGGCTCGGTCCCGGTCGCGCCGCCCGCCGGCTCGGCCGGGGTGGCGGACGCAGTGGGTGCCGTGCTCAGGTCGAGGTCGAGCCCCGCGGTCTGCCCGACGCGAAGTGTGAACGCGTCCGACTGGCGCACGCCGTTCTTCTGGCGGATTTCCAGCTTGTAGGTGCCCGCGCGCAGCGAGGCGAAATTGTAGCTGCCGTCGGCGCCCGCCGGCACGGTGCGTCGGATGCCGGTCGAAACCTCGACCGCGCTCACTTCCACCACCGGATTGTCGGCCGGCGCGGTGATCGTACCGCGCAACGAAGCCTGGCCCACCTGCGCGCTCGCGGTCGTGGGCATCATCACCGCGCCGCCAGCCAGCGCGGTTGCCGCGGCAAAGGCGGCGCGCAACATCGTCTTGTTCATGCTTCTTCCCTGTGTGCCCGGTCTGCCGGGATCGTGTTGGTTGCTTGTGTGGATTGGCGCGCAACGAGGACGGGCGCGCGCCGTTCGGGCGTGCCGTCATCGTCGCCGGCGATGACCTGGGCGAGCCGCGCAACCGCGCTGCCCCCGAAATCGGCGATGTCGATGCTCAAGGTGGTGAGCGCGGGCGAGATCAAGGCGGCAAGCGGAATATCGTCGAACCCTGCGATCGCGACGCGGTGGGGGACCGAAACGCCCGCCTCACGCAACGCCATCATCGCGCCGATCGCCATCATGTCGTTGGCAGCGAAGATCGCGTCGAACGTGGCGTCCTCGGCAAGCAGGGTCGCAATCGCGCGCGATCCCGATCCCTGATCGAAGTCGCCGGGCAGGACGCGCAGCTCGACGTCGGCGCGGGCGCAGGCGGCTCGTGCGCCGCGCAAACGCTCCTCGGCGTCGACGTTGCCGGCCGGCCCCGCGACATGGACGATCGCGCGGCGCCCGCTCGCGAGCAGGTGATCGACCATCGCCTCTGCACCGGCTGCGTTGTCGATCCTGAGCGACGCGCGCGCGTCAGCGGCGCAATTGAGCAGCACGACCGGCATGCCGGCGGGCAGGTGGCGCAGCAGTTCATCGGCGGGCAGGTGCGGTGCCATCAGCACCAGCCCGTCGACGCGCCCGCGCATCGACTGGAGCGCCGCGACGCCGCGGGTCGCATCGTCGTGCATCACCATCAGCATCAGGTGAAGCCCGCGCACCCGCGCCTCGCCGTCCATGCCGCGCAGCAGCTCGGAATAGAATTCGCCGTGCAGGTCGGGCAGCACCACGCCGATCGCGCCTGACTTGGCGAGGCTGAGGTTGCGCGCGCCCGCGTGCGGCACGTAGCCGAGCCGGGCTGCGACCTCCTCGACATGGCGACGCATCTCGGGGCGCACGGTGCCCAGACCGTTCAGCGCACGCGACACCGACGCGACCGACACGCCGGCCTCGCGCGCGACGTCGCGGATCGTGGCATTCGTGTTCGGCGCACCGCTCAAGCTGCATCCCCTCCCGACGGGCGGCGAGCTTTCGGCTCATCCAACCCTTGCTGTAACCGGTTACATCGATCACACGGACGGTTCAACAACCTTGTTTAAAGCTGGGTGCGCGGCGATGACGCGGGACCTTGGGTGAGGAAGAACGAATGACGATGGCGACGATGCCGAGGCGCGCGGTGCTGATGGGGGCCGGCATGGCCGCGGCCTGGGCAGCGAGCCCGGCACGCGCGCTGCTGGCGCAGGCGGCCGCCAAGACGGCGACGCTGCCGCCCGCGGTCGAGGCGCTGATCGCGCAGATGACGGTGGAGGAAAAAGCCGGGCAGGTGACGCTGATGGCGGCGGCCTGGGCCGGGGGTGCGGCGACCGCGCTCAACCCTGCGGGCGCGGCGTCGAGCTTCGAGGGGCAACTCGCCGAGGTGCGCGCCGGTCGACTGGGCGGCGTGTTCAACGGCAACGGCGCGGTCATGGCACGCCGGATGCAGAGCGTTGCGATGCGCGAGGCGCGGCTCAAGATCCCGCTGATCTTCGCGGCCGACGTGATCCACGGGCTGCGCACCGTGTTTCCCGTGCCACTCGCCGAGGCCGCGAGCTTCGACCCCGAGCTCGCGCGCCGCACCGCGCGCGCGGCGGGCGTGGAAGCTGCGGCGTCGGGGATCGACTGGACCTTCGCACCGATGGTCGATGTCGCGCGCGACGCGCGCTGGGGCCGGGGGGTCGAGGGTGCTGGCGAGGACGTGCTGCTCGGCCGCATCATGGCGGCCGCGCGCGTGCGCGGGTTCCAGGGCGACCACGGGCTCGCCGCGCCCGACGCGGTCGCCGCCTGCGCCAAGCATTTCGCCGCTTACGGTGCGGGCGAGGGGGGGCTCGACTACAACAGCGTCGATGTGTCCGAGCGGACTCTGCGCGAAGTGTATTTCCCGCCGTTCGAGAGCGCGTTCGCCGCAGGTGCACCGACGACGATGGCCTCGTTCAACGAGATTGCCGGCGTCCCCGCAACCGCCAACGAGTGGTTGCTGACTGAAGTTCTGCGCCGCGAATGGGGCTTTGGCGGGCTGGTCGTGTCCGACTATACCGGCGACGAGGAGCTGATCGCGCACGGCTTCGCCGCGGACGCGCGCGAGGCGACCAAGCTCGCCTTCATGGCGGGCGTCGACATGAGCATGCAGAGCGCCTTCTACATCAAGCATCTGCCGGACCTTGTCGCCGCGGGCGAGGTGCCGATGGCGCGGCTCGACCAAGCGGTGCGCCGCGTGCTGGCGCTGAAGGTGCAGCTCGGGCTGTTCGACGATCCGTTCCGCCGCATCGATCCCAAGCGCGAGAAGGCGCGCGTCCGCACGCCCGCGACGCTCGCGCTGGCGCAGGAAGCGGGTGCGCGCTCGATCGTGCTGCTCAAGAACGACGGCGTGCTGCCGCTTCCGGTGACGGGCAAGAAGATCGCGCTAATCGGCCCGTTCGCGGGCGGGCGCCACGACCTGATCGGGCCGTGGAACGTCTACGGCACTGATGCCGAGGCGGTCGATCTCGAGACGGGCGTGCGCGCCGTCGTGCGCGACGCCGCCTCGGTCAGCGTCACCGCGGGCAGCGGCATCGACGACGCGCTGCCCGGCGGGATCGACGCCGCGGTCGCCGCGGCGCGCGCGGCCGATGTCGTCGTGCTCGCGATCGGCGAGAGCCAGCGCATGTCGGGCGAGGCGCAGTCGCGCGTCGACGTGGTGGTGCCGCCCGCGCAAGTCGCGCTCGTCCAGGCGGTCGCGGCGACGGGCAAGCCGGTCGTCGTCCTGCTGCGTACCGGTCGCGCGCTGGCACTCACCGGACCCGTGCTGGGCGCGTCGGCGATCCTCGTCACCTGGTTTCTCGGTTCGCGCGACGGCCCCGCGATCGCCGACGTGCTGTTCGGGCGTGTCGGTCCGTCGGCCAGGCTGCCGGTGTCGTTCCCTTATGCCACGGGGCAGGAGCCTTACCATTACGACCACAAGAGCACCGGGCGTCCCAACCCGCCGGGCGCACTCGCCGAATACAAGGCGCATTACCGCGAGTTCCCCAATCAGGCGCGCTTCGCGTTCGGCCATGGGCTGACCTACGGCACGATCGACTATGCCGCGCTCGATCTCGGGACCGCGCAGATGAGCGCGGACACGCCGCTCACCGCGCGCGCGACGATCCGCAATTCAGGCGCACGTGCGGCCGAGGAGGTGGTGCAGCTCTACGTCCACGACGTGACTGCCAGCATCACCCAGCCGGTCCGCCTGCTCAAGGCGTTTCAGCGCGTCTCGCTCGCGCCCGGCGAGGCGAAGCAGGTCACCTTCACGCTGCGCCGCGCCGACCTGCTGTTCGTCGGGCAGGACCTCAAACCGACGGTCGAGCCCGGGCGCTTCCGCGTGTGGATCGCGCCCTCGGCTCAGGCGGAGGGCGTGTCGGGCGAGTTCGTGCTCGCCTGACGCGCGTCACGGCGGTGCGGGATGGCGAATACCGCCGCCAGCATCGCCGCGACCAGTAGCGCGGGGCCGGCGAGCATCAGCCAGCGGATCGCGGCGATCGCGCCCGGTCCCTGCGGCGCCCCGCTGCGGAAACCCGCGTACTGATACACCGCGCCGATCGCGAAGCCGGCGAGCGCCAGCGCGACCTTCTGCACCAGCGCGAAGGTGCCGAACGCCAGCGCCTCGACCCGCTCGCCGCTGCGGATCGCTCCCCAGTCGACCGCGTCGGGCAAGAGCGTCCACGCTCCCAGCCACACGCCCGCGAACGCCGCCTGCATCGCCAGGAGGAAGGCTGCGGTAGCGATACTGCCTGGTGCCGCCAGCGCCAGTACGATGGGCGGCACGAGCGCGAGCGCGCCCGCGACGAGCCACGCAACCCGCGCGCCGCGATGCTGCGCCACCCACGTCCACGCCGGTACCGCGACGACGCTGATCAGCGCCATCGCGGTCAGCGCGCGCGGGCCTCCTTGGACGTCGCCTAGCACGTAGCGGAAGAAATAGAGCACCGACTGCCCCATCAGCGCGGCCGCTGCCCCGCCCAGCGCAGCCGCGAAATTCAGCGCGACGAAGAAATGGTTGCGCGCAAGCAGGTCGAGGGCGTGGAGCGTCGCGGGAGGGATGGGGGCACCCGCTTCCGCGCGCGTCTCGGGCACCCGCCACGCGATCACGAGCAGCAGCGGCGTCCCGGCGAGCGCCAGCACCGCCGCGGCCGCGGTGTAGCTGCCCGCCCCGGCGACCAGCACCGGCAGCGCGAACGCGACCAGCGCGCCCGCGACCGCGCCGAACCCCATCCGCCATCCCGCGATCGTCGCGCGCGCCGCGCTTGTCGCCGCCACGCGCGTCGTCCACGCGGCGTAGGGGATGTTGGTGAAGGCGTAGAGCGTGCGGAACACGATCTGCGTCGCCAGCGCCAACAGCGCATGCCCAGCTGGCACCGCGAACATCGCGACGAACGCCAGCCCCAGCGGCACCGCGCCGATGCCGACCAGCCGGCGGTACGCGACCGCCGTCCGTTCCGCGACCGCCCCCGCGCAGAAATCCGCCGCGCCGTCCCATACGGTCCCGACCATGAACACCGTGCCCGCGACCGCGGGCGGCAACTGCAGCGCGTCGATGTAGAAGAACAGCAGGTAGAGGTTGATCGCCTGCCAGTAGAGATTGAACGCGAAATCGCCCGAGCCGAACAGCGCCAGGGTCGATCGTCGGGGATGCTGCGCGCGCGTCACCGCCGCCTCATTGATCACCGACGCGGCGATGCCAAGGGCATGTCCTGCCCCGCCTTGCGTCAGACCTGCCGCATCCCGCCGTCGACGCACAACTCGGCGCCCGTCACGAAGCTGGCTTCGCCACTGAGGAGAAACGCGGCAGCCGCGGCTACCTCGTCGAGGCGGGCCATGCGGCCCAACGGAATGGGGGCGATCAGCGTCTGTCGCATCTCCTCGGGCACACCGGCCATCATGTCGGTGTCGGTCGGCCCCGGCGACACCACGTTGACGCGGATGCCCCGCGGCGCGAGCTCGGCCGCCCAGCTGCGGGCGTAGGACCGCAGCGCCGCCTTGGTCGCCGCATAGGTGCTGTAAGGCGTCACCCCCATGACATCGGCGATCGAGCCGATGAGGACGATCGACGCGCCGTCGTTCATCACCGGCACCGCTGCCTGAACCGCGAACAGCGCGCCGCGCACGTTGACGTCGAAGTGGCGGTCGAAATGCTCCGCCGTTTCCTCCGCGATCGTCGCCGGCTCGGACAGTCC
>NZ_CAJYVU010000191.1 GCF_913778135.1 uncultured Sphingomonas sp.
TATGAGCAGGACCAGAACCGGGTCGCGCTGCTCGTCGTCATGAACCTGTTCGTCTTCACGACCGCCGCCGTCGCCATCTTCTCGATCCTCAAGATCGCTTTCGGAGCCGCTGCATAATGTCCGCTGCCGCTTACAAGATCATCGACCATACCTATGACGCCGTCGTCGTGGGTGCGGGCGGCTCGGGCCTGCGCGCCACCATGGGCATTGCCGAGGCGGGTCTGAAGACCGCCTGCATCACCAAGGTGTTCCCGACGCGCAGCCACACCGTCGCCGCGCAGGGCGGCATCGCCGCCTCGCTGGGCAATATGGGTCCCGACCACTGGACCTGGCACATGTACGACACCGTCAAGGGGTCGGATTGGCTGGGCGACCAGGACGCGATCGAATATCTGTGCCGCGAGGCGCCCGCCGCCGTGTACGAGCTGGAGCACGCCGGCGTGCCGTTCAGCCGCACCGAAGAGGGCAAGATCTATCAGCGCCCGTTCGGCGGCATGATGCAGAATATGGGCGAAGGTCCCCCTGCGCAGCGCACCTGCGCCGCCGCCGACCGTACCGGCCACGCCATGCTGCACGCGCTGTACCAGCAGTCGCTGAAGTATGACGCGGACTTCTTCATCGAATATTTCGCGCTCGACCTGATCATGGACGATCAGGGCAATTGCCGCGGCGTGATCGCGCTTTGCATGGAAGACGGGTCGATCCACCGTTTCCGCGCGCACAATGTCGTGCTGGCGACTGGCGGCTACGGACGCTGCTATTTCTCCGCGACCTCGGCGCACACCTGCACCGGCGACGGCAACGCGATGGTGCTGCGCGCCGGCCTGCCCCTGCAGGACATGGAGTTCGTGCAGTTCCACCCGACCGGCATCTACGGCGCGGGCGTGCTCATCACCGAGGGCGCGCGCGGCGAAGGCGGCTACCTCACCAACTCCGAGGGTGAGCGCTTCATGGAGCGCTATGCGCCGAGCGCGAAAGACCTCGCTAGCCGCGACGTCGTCGCGCGCTCGATGGCGGCGGAGATGCGCGAAGGTCGCGGTGTCGGCCCGAACGGCGACCACATCTACCTTCACCTCGATCACATCGATCCCAAGGTGCTGCACGAGCGGCTGCCCGGCATCACCGAGACGGGCAAGATCTTCGCCGGCGTCGACCTGACTCGCCAGCCGCTGCCCGTGACGCCGACGGTTCACTACAACATGGGCGGCATCCCGACCAACTATCACGGTGAGGTCGTCAACCTTCGCGACGGCAACCCCGACGCGGTCGTGCCGGGCCTATTCGCGGTCGGCGAGGCGGCGTGCGTCTCGGTCCACGGCGCCAACCGCCTCGGCTCGAACAGCCTGATCGATCTGGTCGTGTTCGGCCGCGCGACGGGTCTGCGGATCAAGGATATCCTCAAGCCCAACACGACGCACAATCCGCTGCCGAAGGGGTCGGAGGAGATGGCGCTGACCCGCCTCGACACGTTCCGCAACGCCGCCGGCTCGACGCCGACCGCGCATATCCGTCGCGAGATGCAGCAGACGATGCAGAAGCACTGCGCGGTGTTCCGCGACACCGCGCTGCTCGCCGAAGGTGTCCAGAAGATCGATCAGGTCTACACCTCGATCGGCGACGTGTCGGTCAAGGATCGCTCGCTGATCTGGAACACCGACCTGGTCGAAACGCTCGAGCTCGACAATCTGCTGTCGCAGGCGGTCGTCACGATGCGCTCGGCCGACAATCGCAAGGAGTCGCGCGGCGCGCACATGCACGAGGACTTCCCCGATCGCGACGATGCGAATTGGATGAAGCACACCATCGCCACGTTCGACGGCTGGGGCGGCAAGGGCGGACAGGTCGCGATCGACTACCGCCCGGTGCACGATTACTCGCTGACCGACGACATCGAGTACATCAAGCCGAAGAAGCGCGTCTACTAAGACGCCGATCAACGTCGATCTTATGGGAACCCGCCGGACGGCCTCCGGCGGGTTTCTTGTTAAATCACGCCGCGCGGCGCCGCTGCCACCACAGCCCTGCCCCTGCCATTACCGCACCGATCGCCAGCGTCGCCACCGGATGCCGCGCTGCCGACGTATAGACGCTTAACCCCTTGCCTGTCTGGTCGCGCGATCGCTCCGCGCCGTCACGCGCCGGGGTAAAAAGATTGTCCGGGCGCGGCTGATTGCGCGTCGGATCGATGAACAGCGCGGAACCCAGCGCCGCCACGCGGTCGAAGAGGGCCGGCGCGTGTTGCGCGAAGAGCACCTGCATCTTTCCCGCGCCACCCACGGTCACGCCGCGCGTTGGGCGAGACGCTGCGTCGAGGATTGCCTCTGCCACCAGCAGCGGATCGTACACCAGCGGCGGAATGCGCGCCTTGCCGCCGACGTGGTTGCTAGTGTGCTCCGCGACCGGCGTGTCGATCCCTGACGGCTGGATCAACGTGACCGAGATCGGCGCGCCCTCCTGCAACAACTCGGCGCGCAAGGTGTCGACATAGCCCTTCACCGCATGCTTGCTGGCGGCATAGGCGCCCATCAGCGGGCTTGGCATACCCGCCGCAATCGACGCGACGGTGATCAGCGCGCCGCCTTGCTCGCGCAGCAGCGGCACCGCGGCGGCGCAGCCGTTGACGACGCCGAAGTAATTGGTGCGGAACAGCCGCTCATGCTCGCCGATCGGCGTGTCGAGCAGCTTGGCGTAGATCGCGACACCGGCATTGTTGACCCAGGTGTCGACGCGTCCGAACCGCGCCACCGCGTGCCGCGCAACGCGCTGCACCGCCTCGGGGTCGCCGACGTCGGCAGCGACCGCATAGGCCTCCCCACCCGCCTGTTCGATCTCCGCCACGATCTCGCCCAACGCGTTTTCGTCACGAGCGACCAGCACCAGCTGCGCGCCGCGGTCCGCGGCAAGCCGCGCGGTGACCAAGCCGATCCCTGACGAGGCACCGGTGATGACGATCACCTGTTGATCAAGCGGCTTCAACTTCAATGGCATAGGCGGGCATCCTCTCGCATGTGCAGCAGAGCGAACCTGACGGACGAGCGTTCCCGTGTGTGCGTCGGGCGAGTGAACCGCGGGAGGGCAGTGATTGCGCTCTTGACGAGCCATGCACCGTACCGGCTACTCTGCGCGCCGGGGACCTTGGCCATGCGTATGCTTCTGCCGCTTGTCATTGCATCGATCGCGTCCGTCGCGACTGCGCAAACCTACCAGCCCGTTCGACACACCCTGCCCGCCCCGGTGTTCACCGGCGGCGACAACGAAACGCAGGTCCAGGCCGACATGGGGATCAATGTCGAGCGCGACCGGCCCGCACGATGGCGGCTCGACGAACACCGCCGGCTCGACCGCACGCTCGCCGCGGTCCGGCCGCAGCGGCCGGGCGTGGTTGACGCGTTCGTGATCGTCGCCGCGCTCGACAGCGATCCCGTCTTCGGGCGCGAGGCACGCGAGGCCGCACGGGTGCTCGCGCACCGCTACCACGCCGACGGCCACGTCATCCTGCTCGCCGGCAGCGACGGCACGCGTGACAGCGATCAGGCGATGGGCAGCCCCGGTAATCTCGACCTCGCGCTCGCGCGCGTCGCCGAGGTGATGGACACGGCGGAGGACGTGCTGATCCTCTACACCACCAGCCACGGCGCGCCGTTCGGACTCTATTATAATGACGGCGATCAGGGCTACGGCGCGGTCTCGCCTGCCCGCTTGTGGAATCAGCTGTCGACGCTTGGCATCCGCAATCGCCTGCTCCTGCTCAGCGCCTGCTATTCGGGGGTGTTCGTGCCGATGCTGTCATCGGATACGACCGCGATCGTGACGGCCGCGGCGGCGGATCGCCCGTCGTTCGGCTGTCAGGCCGATAACGACTGGACCTTCTTCGGTGATGCGCTGGTCAACACCGCCCTCAGAAAACCACAACCACTCGCCAGCGCGGCCACGGAGGCGCAGACGCTGATCGCGGGATGGGAGCGTGCCTCGTCGCTCGACCCCTCACGGCCGCAGGTGTCGATCGGTGCGGGCGCGAGGACCTGGCTCGCCGCACTGGAACGCGACCTACCCCCCGCGACCCCGCGCGCTGGCCGGCCCGCGATTGCCTTGCTCCAAGTTAAATAGGCAAAGAAGCGGCGGAACCTTGCGCAGCGCGTGACGCTAAGCGCGCCATGAACCAGCCCAGCACCCCCGCAACGACGCCCAGCAACGCGAACAATTACCCGCTGCTCGCGCGTCCGCACATCCAGCTCTACGGCACCGTCGACGATCAGATGTATGCCAAATTCCTCGACGGCCTCGCCGCCGCGCCCGCGGAAGGTCCGCTGGTGGTGTCGATCACAACGCTGGGCGGCGATCCTGAAATGGCGCGCGCGATGGGTGATTCGATCCGCCTGTTGCGCGAATATACCGGCCGCGAGACGCTGTTCCTCGGCAAGGTCGCGGTCTACTCCGCCGGCGCGACCTTCATGTCGGCCTTCCCCGCCGACAAGCGCTTCCTGACCAAGAACTCGCGGCTGATGATCCACGAGCGGCTGATGAACTCGACGATCGAACTGTCCGGCCCGCTCAACACGTTGTCGCCGGTACTCAACGCCAAGCTGAACGAGATCGAGGACTCGATCCGCATCCAGGACGAGGGGTTCGCCGATCTCATTCGCGGCACACAGGTGACGCTGGAGGAGTTGAAGCAGCGCGCGCCGCACAATTGGTACATCGAGGCGAGCCACGCGCGCGACCTGGGTCTGGTGCTCGACATCATCTGATTGCGCAAATGGTGGCGGACGCGGGCGCGGCATATTATATCTTGAGCCTTGGCGCGCCCGCGCTAGGAGTGATGCAGGCTCGTTTGCGGCTGCGGCCGCGATCGGGTAACTGAGCCGACAGCGATCGTGACGTGCCTCGCCTGCGATCCTGCCACCAGATGAGTAAGAGACGCGCATGGCCGAGTTCACCCTGCCCAAGAACAGCCGGATCAAGGGCGGCAGCAAGCACCCCTCGCCGCAGCCCGGCGGCAAGATGCGCAACTTCAAGATCTACCGCTACGATCCGGATTCGGGCGAGAACCCGCGCTTCGACACGTTCGAGGTCAACACCGACGAGTGCGGGCCGATGGTGCTCGACGCGCTGATCAAGATCAAGGGTGAGCAGGACTCCTCGCTCACCTTTCGTCGTTCGTGCCGCGAGGGTATCTGCGGCTCGTGCTCGATGAACATCGACGGGCGCAACGGTCTTGCCTGCACCACCGCGATCGAGGACGTGAAGGGTGAGGTGAAGATCACCCCGCTGCCCGCGATGGACGTGGTCAAGGATTTGGTGCCCGACTTCACGCGCTTCTACGCGCAATATGCTTCGATCACGCCGTGGCTGCAGACCGTTACCCCGCCGCCTTCGGGCAAGGAGCGGTTGCAGAGCCCGGAAGAGCGCGCCAAGCTCGATGGCCTGTACGAGTGCATCCTGTGCGCGTGCTGCTCGACCTCGTGCCCGAGTTATTGGTGGAACTCCGACAAGTTCCTCGGGCCGGCGATCCTGCTTCAGGCGTACCGCTGGCTCGCCGACAGCCGCGACGAGATGACGGGCGAGCGACTCGACGCGCTGGAGGATCCGTTCCGCCTGTATCGCTGCCACACGATCATGAACTGCGCCAACGTCTGTCCAAAGGGCTTGTCGCCTGCGAAGGCGATCGCCGAGATCAAGAAGATGGAGGTCGAGCGGATCGTCTGATCCGCCGACCCTCCCCCACCACCGTTCATGCCGGTCCTGCCGCGGCGCGTGCCTGAACACGTTTCCGCCGCCGGCACGACTGGATCAGCATGGATCGTAGTGACCACAGCGAGGCCGTACCCTCGCGTGCCTTCCTCTTCGACGAGCATCCCGACCACCCCGGCTGGATGCACTGGCGCTTTCGCGACGATACCCGCTTCAATGCATTTTTAGGTGACGTGATCGTCCGACGGGAAGACGTGCTCGCCCGCGTCCGGATGATGCCGGAACATCGCCACTCCAATTTCGGCAACAACGTGCACGGTGGCGCGCTGCTCGGCTTCATCGACGTGGCGCTGTTCGCGGCGATACGCAGCTTCGGCCTGCTATCGGCTGGGCCAGCGGTGACGCTCGACCTCAACACCCATTTCATCGGCGCGGGCCGCATCGGCGAGCCGCTGGAGGCGCAGGTCGAGATCTTGCGTGAGACGCGTCGGTTGATCTTCGTACGCGGGTTGTTGGTTCAGTTCGACATGACGATCGCCGAATTCTCCAGCACGATCCGCAAGCCGAGCGACGGCTGATGGTGGGGGTACGCGCCGCCTACGACACGCTGATCGCCGCGGGCGAGCTCCGACCCGATGCCGAGCAGGCCGCAGCCGCCGACCGGCTCGACGCGTTGGCGGATGAATTGGAGCATCCGCGCACCACCGGCCTGTTCCGCAAGCGGCTGGTTCCGGCGAAGGGCGTTTATCTCTGGGGTGACGTCGGGCGCGGTAAGTCGATGCTGATGGATCTGTTCTTCGATCACGTCGACGTGCCAGCGAAGCGCCGCGTCCATTTCGCCGAGTTCATGATCGAGGTTCACGGCCGCATCGCCGTCGAGCGGCGCAAGGAAGCGGGCGATCCGATCCTGCCCGTCGCGCAAGCGTTAGCGGAGGACGCCCGCCTGCTCGCATTCGACGAGATGATGGTCACCAACTCACCCGACGCGATGATCCTGTCGCGGCTGTTCACCGCGATGATTGAGGCGGGCGTGACGATCGTCACCACCAGCAATCGCGCGCCCGGCGATCTCTACAGGAACGGCCTCAATCGCGAGCATTTCCTGCCCTTCATTGCGCTGATCGGCGAGCGGCTCGACGTGCTCGCGCTCAACGGTCCGGTCGACTACCGGCGCGATCGTTTGGGGCAGCAGGACACCTGGCTCGTGCCCAACGGCGCAGAGGCGACCGCGCAGCTCTCCGCCGCGTTCTTCCGGCTGACCGACTATCCGCCTGAGGATCGCGAGCACGTACCGAGCGAAGACCTTCCGGTACAGGGACGCACACTCCACGTGCCCAAGGCATTAAAGGGTGTCGCGGTGTTCAGCTTCAAGCGGCTGTGCGGCGAGGCACGCGGACCGGCGGACTATCTTTGCATCGCGCGGCGCTATCACACCGTCATTCTCGTCGGCATCCCGCAGTTCGGTCCCGACATGCGCAACGAGGCTGCGCGCTTCGTCAGCCTGATCGACGCGTTGTATGAATATAAGGTCAAGCTGCTCGCCGCCGCCGATGCGCAGCCCGACCAGCTCTATCCTTCCGGTGACGGGCGGTTCGAGTTCGAACGCACGGTCAGCCGCTTGGAAGAGATGCGATCGCAGGACTATCTGGCGCAGGGCCACGGCCAGGAATAACGCTTATCGATATTGCGAACCGTTATCGCTACAATCTTGTTGCCCACCGTTTTGCGGGTTGTGGCGCACGGCCAAAGGGCGTAGGCGACCTAACCATCCACCGTAATGACGAGAGGGGATGGAATGGCCCGCAAGAAGATCGCGCTTATCGGCGCCGGCAACATCGGCGGCACGCTCGCGCATTTGGCTGCGCTCAAGGGTTTGGGTGACATTGTCCTGTTCGACGTCGTCGAAGGCGTCCCGCAGGGCAAGGCGCTCGACCTGTCGCAGTGCGGGCCGGTCGAAGGCTTCGATGCCAAGATCACCGGCACCAACGATTATGCCGACATCGCGGGCGCGGACGTTATCATCGTCACCGCCGGTGTCGCGCGCAAGCCCGGCATGAGCCGTGACGACCTGCTCGGCATCAACCTGAAGGTGATGAAGGCGGTCGGCGAGGGTATCAAGAACAACGCCCCCGACGCGTTCGTAATCTGCATCACCAATCCGCTCGACGCGATGGTGTGGGCGCTGCGTGAATTCTCCGGCCTGCCGCATAACAAGGTCGTCGGCATGGCCGGCGTGCTCGACTCGGCGCGCTTCTCGCACTTCCTCGCGACCGAGTTCGGCGTCAGCGTGAAGGACGTGAACACGTTCGTGCTCGGCGGTCACGGCGACACGATGGTTCCGGTGCTCGAATATTCGACCGTCAGCGGCATCCCGGTCAGCGACCTGATCGAGATGGGCTTTTCGACCAAGGAGAAGGTCGACGAGATCATCAAGCGCACGCGCGGCGGCGGCGGCGAGATCGTCGCGCTCTTGAAGACCGGCTCGGCCTACTACGCGCCCGCGACCAGCGGCATCGCGATGGCGGAAGCGTATCTCTACGACCAGAAGCGCATTCTGCCCGCCGCCGCCAACCTGTCGGGTGAGTACGGCATCGACAACCTCTACGTCGGCGTCCCCGTCGTGATCGGCGCAAACGGCGTCGAGAAGATCGTCGAGGTCAAGCTGTCGGACGAGGCGAAGCAGAACCTCCAGGTGTCGGTCGACGCGGTCAAGGAACTGCTCACCGCATGCCGCGGCATCGACAACACGCTCGCCTGAACGGCTGACGAAAAGGACCCCCGATGAGCATCCTCGTCGACAAGAATACCAAGGTCATCACGCAGGGGATGACCGGCAACACCGGCAGCTTCCACACACAGGCGGCGCTCGACTACGGCACGCAGATGGTCGGCGGCGTGACGCCCGGCAAGGGCGGCACCGAGCACCTCGGGCTGCCGATCTACAACACCGTGCACGAAGCCGTTGCCGCGACCGGCGCGACCGCGAGCGCAGTGTACGTGCCGCCTCCCTTCGCCGCGGACTCGATCCTGGAGGCGATCGATGCCGAGGTCCCGCTGATCGTCTGCATCACCGAAGGCATTCCGGTGCTCGACATGGTGCGCGTCAAGCGCGCGCTGTCGGGGTCGAAGTCGCGGCTGATCGGCCCGAACTGCCCCGGCGTGCTGACGCCAGGCGAGTGCAAGATCGGCATCATGCCGGGTAACATCTTCCGCAAGGGCTCGGTCGGCGTCGTCAGCCGCTCGGGCACACTCACCTACGAGGCGGTGTTCCAGACCTCGAACGCTGGCCTTGGTCAGACCACCGCAGTCGGCATCGGCGGTGATCCGGTCAACGGCACCAACTTCATTGACGTGCTGGAGCTGTTTCTCGCCGACGACGCGACCGAGTCGATCATCATGATCGGCGAGATCGGCGGCGATGCCGAGGAGCAGGCGGCGCAGTTCCTGAAGGACGAGGCGAAGCGCGGGCGCAAGAAGCCGATGGCCGGCTTCATCGCCGGCCGCACCGCGCCTCCGGGCCGTCGCATGGGCCACGCCGGCGCGATTGTGTCGGGCGGCAAGGGCGACGCCGAGAGCAAGATCGCGGCGATGGAAGCGGCCGGGATCAAGGTCGCGGCGAGCCCGAGCGAGCTCGGCTCGACCCTGCTCGAGGTGTTGAAGGGTTGAGGCGCTGCCGCCCGTTCGCGGGCGACGCGTGAATGACGGACGGGCGCTTGTAACCGGGGCCACCCGCGCTTGTCCGATTGCCGCCTTCGGGGCGGCCGGCCCCACCCTCGCCTTCGCGGGCGGGACATGAGGTGTGTGATGGGCTTCGAAGGTCAGGATTTCAGCGACATCGCCGGCGGCGTCAGCCCCGCGTTCATCGACACGCTCTACGCCCGCTACAAATCCGCACCCGACAGCGTCGAGCCGGGCTGGCGCACCTTTTTCGAGGGGCTTGAGGGCGCAAGCAGCTCGCCGTCGTGGACCAACCAGCGCTGGCCGCTCACCACCACCGACGACCTGACGGCCGCGCTCGACCCGACGCAGATGGAGCCGACGCCCAAGCCCGCGAAAGGCGGCGCCAAGGCAGCACCGGCCGCGGCCGCGCCGTCGAAGGACGACATCATCCGCGCCGCGGGCGATTCGATCCGCGTGCAGATGCTGGTGCGCACGTACCGCGTGCGCGGGCATCTGGCGGCGAACCTTGACCCGCTCGGCCTGTCGGGCCTGCGCGAATTGCCCGAGGATCTGAAGACCGAATATTACGGCTTCACCGACAATGACATCGACCGCCCCGTCTACCTCGGCGGCACGCTTGGACTTGAATGGGCGACGGTACGCGAGGTCGTCGATACGTTGCGCGCGAATTACTGCGGCAACGTCGGCCTCGAATACATGCACATCGCCGACGTTGAGGAGCGCCGCTTCCTCCAGGATCGGATGGAGGGCAAGAACAAGGCGATCGAGTTCACGCCCGAAGGCAAGAAGGCGATCCTCAACAAGGTGATCGAGGCCGAGCAGTGGGAGAAGTTCCTCGGCCGCAAGTACGTCGGCACGAAGCGCTTCGGCCTCGACGGCGGCGAGAGCATGATCCCTGCGCTCGAGAGCCTGATCAAGTACGGCGGTGCGGCGGGCGTCAACGAGATCGTGTTCGGCATGGCGCACCGCGGCCGGTTGAACGTGCTCGCCAACGTGATGAGCAAGCCGCTGCGCGTCATCTTCCACGAATTCGCGGGTGGCAGCGCCAACCCTGACGACATCGGTGGATCGGGTGACGTGAAGTACCACCTCGGCACCTCGACCGATCGCGAATTCGACGGCCACAAGGTGCACATGAGCCTGGTCGCCAACCCCTCGCATCTCGAAGCGGCGGACCCGGTCGTGCTCGGCAAGATCCGCGCGATCCAGACGATTGCGGGTGATCTCGACACGCACTCGCGCTCGCTGCCCGTGCTGATCCACGGCGACGCTGCCTTCGCGGGCCAAGGCATCGTGTGGGAATGCTTCGGCTTCTCGGGCATCCGCGGCTACAACACCGGCGGCTGTGTCCACTTCGTCATCAACAACCAGATCGGCTTCACGACCAGCCCGCAATTCGCGCGCTCCTCGCCCTATCCGTCGGACGTCGCCAAGGGCGTGCAGGCGCCGATCTTCCACGTCAACGGCGACGATCCCGAGGCGGTCACCTTCGCCACCAAGATGGCGATCGAGTATCGACAGAAGTTCCACCGCGACGTCGTCATCGACATGTGGTGCTACCGCCGTTTCGGGCACAATGAGGGCGACGAGCCGGGCTTCACCCAGCCGATCATGTACAAGGCGATCCGCAGCCATCCGGGCGTCAGCGACATCTACGCCAAGCGACTGGTGCAGGAAGGCGTCGTCGATCAGGCATGGGTCGACGAGAATGTGAAGCAGTTCACGACGCGGCTGGAAGGCGAGTTCGAAGCGGGTGCGGCGTACAAGCCCAACAAGGCCGACTGGTTCGCGGGCCGCTGGTCTGGGCTCCACGCCCCCGCAGACGCCGACAGCCAGCGTCGCAGCGTCGAAACCGGCATCGAGCCCAAGCTGTTCGACGCGCTCGGCCGTCTGCTGACGACGATCCCCGACACGATCTCGGTCCACAAGACGCTGTCGCGCGTGCTCGACGCCAAGCGCGAGATGTTCCGCTCGGGTGCGAACTTCGACTGGGCGACCGGTGAGGCGCTGGCGTTCGGCTCGCTCCTCTCGGAGGGCTACGGCGTCCGTCTGTCGGGGCAGGACTCCGGCCGCGGGACGTTCTCTCAGCGTCACGCCGTCTGGGTCGATCAAAGCGACGAGCACAAGTATGTGCCGCTGTGGAACGTCGAGCATGGCAGCTTCGAGGTGCTCGATTCGCCCTTGTCCGAATACGGCGTGCTCGGTTTCGAATACGGCTACGCGCTCGCCGATCCGAAGACGCTCGTCTTGTGGGAGGCGCAATTCGGCGACTTCGTCAACGGCGCGCAGATCATGATCGACCAGTTCATCACTAGCGGCGAGGCCAAGTGGCTGCGTGCCAACGGCCTGGTGATGCTGTTGCCGCACGGCTACGAGGGCCAGGGACCCGAGCACTCGTCGGCGCGCCCCGAGCGCTTCCTGCAGGCATGTGCGGGAGACAACATCCAGGTCGCGAACTGCACCACCCCGGCGAACTATTTCCACCTGCTTCGCCGGCAGATGCACCGCAATTTCCGCAAGCCGCTGGTCGTGTTCACGCCCAAGTCGCTCTTGCGTCACAAGTTGGCGGTGTCGAGCGCGGTGGACTTCCAGCGCGACACGCATTTCCGCCGCGTCCTGTCCGACCCCTCGGCGCCCGCGGATGCGGCGACCAAGCGGCTGGTGCTGTGCACCGGCAAGGTGTCGTACGACCTAATGGAAGCGCGCGATGCCGCCGGCGACGAGCACACGCAGATCGTGCGCGTCGAGCAGCTCTACCCCTTCCCGACGCAGTCGCTGGTCGAGCGGATCGCGCGAATGCCGAACCTCGAAGAGGTCGTATGGGCGCAGGAAGAGCCGCGCAACAACGGCTACTGGTTCTTCGTCGAGCCGTTCATCGAGGAAGTACTTGGACAGGCGAACTGCCCGGTCAAGCGTCCGCGCTACGCCGGCCGCGCCCCTGCGGCGTCACCGGCAACCGGTCTGATGAAGCGTCACCAGGCCGAGCAGGGTGCACTGATCGCCGACGCGCTCGGGCACAATGTGCGCGAGGAAATCCGCCGGACCCGCGAGGCCGACACCACCAAGAAGGCCGGCTCGGCCGGCGCCTGACCCTTCGCTCAACACAGGAATAGATCATGGCAACCGAAGTTCTGGTGCCCACGCTGGGCGAATCGATCACCGAAGCTACCGTCGGCGAGTGGCTGAAGCAGCCGGGCGACAAGGTCGCCGCCGACGAGCCGATCGCGAGCCTTGAAACCGACAAGGTGTCGGTCGAGGTTCCCTCGCCGGTGGCAGGCGTGATGGGTGAGCATGCGGTCAAGGTCGGCGACACGGTCGAGGTCGGCGCGCTGCTGGCAACGGTCGACGCGGGCGGCTCGGCCCCTGCGCAGTCGAGCGCGCCGCAGCCCGCAGCCACGCAGTCGCCTGCTAATTCGCCCTCCCCTTCCCCATCACAGGATGACGCTGCCCCGGTCGCAGGCGGCTACGGCAACCACGGCGCGGCGCCTGTCGCAGGCGACGGCCCCGCCGCGCTCTCGCCCTCGGTGCGCCGCGCGGTGCTGGAACACGGCGTCGACCCCTCGACGATCAAGGGCACCGGCAAGGACGGTCGCATCACCAAGGAAGATGTCGCCACCGCGGCCTCGTCCAAGCCTGCCGCGTCGGCAGCTCCCGCACCGGCAGCCGTGGCTCCTGCCGCTGCGTCGGGTCGTAAGGAAGAACGGGTGAAAATGACCCGCCTGCGCCAGACGATCGCCAAGCGGCTAAAGGAAGCGCAGAATACCGCCGCGATGCTGACGACGTTCAACGACGTCGACATGACCGCGGTGATCGAGGCGCGCGCCAAGTACAAGGATCTGTTCGAAAAGAAGCACGGCGTCCGCCTGGGCTTCATGGGCTTCTTCGTTAAGGCCGCGACGATGGCCTTGAAGGACATTCCATCCGTCAACGCCTCGATCGAGGGTGACGAGATTGTCTACCGCGATTACGCCGACATATCGGTCGCGGTGTCCTCACCGGGCGGTCTGGTCGTTCCCGTCATCCGTGACGCGCAGGACTTGTCGGTCGCAGGTATCGAGAAGACGATCGGTGACTTCGGCCGCCGTGCCAAGGACGGCACGCTCAAGATGGACGAGATGCGTGGCGGCACGTTCACGATCTCGAACGGCGGCGTGTTCGGCAGCCTCATGTCGACCCCGATCATCAACCCGCCGCAGTCGGCGGTGCTGGGCCTCCACCGGATCGAGGATCGCCCCGTGGTCGTGAACGGCCAGGTCGTAGTGCGCCCAATGATGTATCTGGCGCTCAGCTACGACCACCGCCTGATCGACGGACGCGAGGCGGTGACCTTCCTGGTTGCGCTCAAGAACGCAATCGAGGACCCAACTCGCATCCTGATCGACCTGTAATCATATCAAGCGTCACCCCGGCCTTCGCCGGGGTCTCGTGCTTCGGGGCGCACCGCTCCTTCCGCGCGAGACGCCAGCCCTAAGCTGGCCTGATGCCCGGGAGAAGTACGATGGCTGAATACGACTACGACGTGCTGGTGATCGGTGCCGGCCCCGGCGGCTACGTCGCCGCGATCCGTGCCGCGCAGCTCGGGCTCAAGACCGCATGCGCGGAAAGCCGCGAGACACTGGGCGGCACCTGCCTCAACGTCGGCTGCATTCCGTCGAAGGCGCTGCTCCACGCATCGGAATATTTCGACGCCGCGGCGAACGGCGCGATGGCGAAGATGGGCATCAAGGTGACGCCCGAACTCGACCTTGAGGCGATGCACGGCCAGCGTCGTGACGCGGTCAAGCAGCTGACCGGCGGGATCGAGTTTCTGTTCAAGAAGAACAAGGTCACGTGGCTGAAGGGCCGTGCCGCGTTCGAGGACGCGCACACCGTCACCGTCGCCGACCAGAAGGTGACCGCGAAGAACATTGTCATCGCGACCGGCTCGTCCGTCACGCCCCTGCCGGGCGTCGAGATCGACCAGAAGGTGATTGTCGATTCGACCGGCGCGCTCGAGCTGCCCAAGGTGCCCGAGCACATGGTGGTGATCGGCGGCGGCGTGATTGGGCTTGAGCTCGGCAGCGTGTGGCGCCGGTTGGGGGCCAAGGTCACTTGCGTCGAGTTCCTTGACCAGATCCTGCCCGGCTTCGACGGCGATATCCGCAAGGAGTCGAACAAGATCTTCAAGAAGCAGGGCATCGAGTTCAAGCTCGGCACCAAGGTAACCGGCATCACCTCGGACGGGACCACCGCCACGTTGACGCTGGAGCCTGCCGCAGGCGGCGAGGCGACGACGCTCACCGCCGACTGTGTGCTCGTCTCGATCGGTCGCCGCGCCAACACCGACGGCCTCGCGCTCGACAAGATCGGGCTGTCGCCGAACGGACGCGGGCAGGTCGAGACCGACCATGATTTCCGCACGGCGGTCGACGGCGTGTGGGCGATCGGCGACGTGATCCCGGGTCCGATGCTCGCGCACAAGGCTGAGGATGAGGGGATCGCGGTCGCGGAAAACATTGCGGGTCAGCACGGCATCGTGAATCACGCGATCATTCCGTCGGTCGTCTACACCTGGCCCGAAATCGCGGGCGTCGGGCTGACCGAGGAGCTCGCGCGCGAGCAGGGTGAGGTCAAGGTCGGCAAGTTCCCGATGATGGCGAACAGCCGCGCCAAGACCAACCACGAACCCGACGGCTTCGTGAAGATCATCGCGGATGCAAAGACCGACCGCGTCGTCGGTGTCTGGGCAATCGCCTCGGTCGCGGGCACGATGATTGCGCAGGCGGCGCAGGCGATGGAGTTCGGCGCGACAAGCGAGGACATCGCCTACACTTGCCACGCGCATCCAACGCATTCGGAAGCGATCAAGGAAGCCGCGATGGCGGTGACGGGGAAGCCAATCCATATCTGATCGGCATTCAAACCAAGTCATGCAGACGGCGGCGGTGCAGTGATGCGCCGTCGCCGTTTCCGTGTCGGTGACCGAAGTTTAACCCGGCCATCACCGCTGCGACAGCGGCACGGGTGCATAAACGATGCTCCATCAAGGAGACATATCGTGAAGCACGCAGCGATCGTTCTGGCACTCGCCACTTCCGCGCTCATCACCACTGCGCCCGCCGAGGCGAAGGGCTGCCTGAAGGGCGCAGCGGTCGGTGGCGCCGGCGGGCATTTCGTCGGCAAGGGTCACGCGGTCGCGGGCGCCGCGATCGGCTGTGCGGTCGGGCATTACCGTGCCAAGGTCGCGGCACGCAAGCAGGCGGCGCAGGCGCACCACGGCTGATCCGATTGCGCGGGGAGCGGCGGCGTATCGGTCGTCCTCGCGCATGCCTGCGCATCCTTGCGTGCGCGCGTTCCTCGTCGCATGACCGCTATGGCAGGCGGCTGTTTCGGCTGCATCGAAGAGGCATTCGGACGATGAAGATCAGCGCACGCAACCAGTTCTCGGGAACGATCACCGCGATCAATCCGGGCGCCGTCAACGGCACGATCAAGGTCGACATCGGCGGCGGCAACGTCGTCACCTCCTCGATCACCGAGGAAGCAATCGCTGAACTGAGCCTCGCCGTCGGCGACCGCGTCACCGTGCTGGTAAAGGCGAGCGACGTCCTGATCGGCAAGTGACGCGCGACGCACTCGAACAGCGCTGGCTGGTGCTGACGCGCGAGACGATGCCCGCGCTCGCCGCATCGCGCGGCTGGCCGGTGCGCAACGACCACTGCTTTCAACGCATCCTGCTCGACGCCGCGGTCGGTGGCGTGTGGTACGACGCGATCGCAAAGCGTCCGGCCTACGCCCACGCCGACATCGCGCTGCTCACCCGCGCGGTCGAGCTCGGCGACGCCGTTATCGATGGCCGCGCCGACCTGAGCGCACTCAACCACCAATCGCTCGCCTGGCGGGGCAAGGCACCGGCGTAACCCCCAGAAGGATACATCGAACATCTGGGCCTACCGCGAGCTTCCTCCTGCCGGCACGCTTAATCCTCGCTACAGCACGCTCGCAGCGCCGGCGGACCACTCGTTTGTAGCAGTACGTGACAGAGAGGACTTCTAAGCGGCATGTTGGTCACCAACTACCGTGGCTTCACACTCTTGTGACCTTGGAAGCACGTCATTCACCCCTTGCCCCGCGCAGGTTCGCGCCGGGCACCGGCTGGCCAGCCTAGTGGGTGTTCAAACGCTGCTTCAAGGTAAGCTCAGCGACGGCTAGGCGGAGCGCTCGACGCGAGCGACGACGACGTGGGTCACGTAGCTTGGCGAGCAGTTCGTCAGCAGCATCGATTCCGTACATGGCGCTGGCGTAGGCAGCGCGAGCGCGAGCATCCATGCGCTGCTGCCGCGTCGCGAGGGCGTAGTCGACCCGGGTGAAAACATGAAAGGCAAGCTTGAGCATGCGTATTGTCCTTGTGGCGAACACACCACTACGGACCAACCGTTAACCTAACGTATGTTGCGACTTTTTTTACAAGTGCCCACGCTGCCGGGCAGAAAGAGTCTTCATCTGAAACGCGTGTGCTTTGGTTTACGCGGTCACGTGCAAGTTTCCGCGTGCCTCCTGCTCGGCGCGACGCTTAGTCACGTCATAGGCCGCAAAGTATCGGCATCAGCCTACCGTCATGGCAACACCACGCTGATCATCCGAGCGGACGATCCCAGCGCGACCTATCGCGCACCTGTTTTGTTTCAATTGCCGACCTGAATCAACGGGCAGCGCAAGCAGGGAGAACCCGTCATCGGCGCCCCGATCAAAGCCACCAGCCGTCAAGGCAGCGATCATCCCCTCACGCGCGCGCGGGCAATCGCTGACTGCAACTGGTCGATCGGCAGCGCGCCGGTCAGCACCTGATCGCCGACGACCCAACTGGGCGTGCCCGTGATGCCGAGCTTGGCCGCGGTTTCCAGATTCTCGCGGATCGTCGCGTCGACGTCGTCGGGCAGCTTCGATAGATCGACCCCGCTCGTGCGCGCCGCTGCGGCGATCGTCGCGTCGCTGACCGGCCCGGCGGCGTAGAGCGCATCGTGAAAAGGCTTGAACTTGTTCTGCTGTGCCGCGGCCAGCGCCGCACGCGCCGCGACCCGGCTCTCGGCCGATAGAACTGGCAGTTCCTTGAATACAATTCGTAGTTTCGGGTCCTGATCGACCAGCTTCTGCAACACCGGCAGCGTCGCGCGGCAGAAGCCGCAATTGTAATCGTAATATTCGACCAAGGTCACATCACCCTTGGGATTGCCGATCCACGCGCCCGCGTACGGCTCCTGGATCGCACCGCGGCTCGCCGCCACTGCCCTCGCGGCGTCACGTTCCTGCAGTTTCTGCATTGCCTGCGGGATCAACTCGGGGTTGGCGAGCACATAGTCGCGCACGACGCGCTCGACCCGCACCTTGTCCGCGCTGCCCAGATCGGACGGCGCGACCCGGTCGGCCAAGAACATGCCACCCGCGCCGAAGACCGCGCCCAGCGCCACCATGCCCAACAAGGTCGCCCGGTTCATTTCCGCTTCTTCTTACCCTTGTCGATCACGTCCTGCGACGTCATCGAAATGTCCTGTGCGCGGATCCAGTCGGGCGAATTCTTCGGTAAGCCCGCCAACGCCATGCGCGCACGCACTGCCGCGGTTGCCGTATCGCCGGTCAGGCTCGCCTGCTCCGCACCGGCGAGCGCCGCGCGTGCCTCGTCGCCGGTCAACTCGTACACGGTGCCGAGCTGAAACCACGCGAACGGATTCTCGTCATCGCGCTGCACCGCGACACGCAGCACGCGCTTCGCCTCATCATAATTCGCCGGGTTCTCGGTCGCGATCAGCGCGTGCCCGTACGTCGTGCCGATCAGCGGATTGCTGCGCGTGCCCTCATACGCGGCGCGCAACGGCACCAGCGCGTCCTTGGGTCTGCCGGCCTCCAGCATGATCTGCCCTACGATCTCCTGAAAATACGGATCTTCGGGCTTGGCCTTGATCAGCGCCGCTGCCTCGGCATCGGCTTTGTCGGGGTAACCAGCCTTGTGATAGGCATAGGCGCGCGCGTAATGCGCGTAGATCGACTGGTCGGTGTCGGGATATTCGTTGAGCGTCTGCTTGGGATCGGAAACGTAGCCCAGCAACTTTGCCTTCACGCGGCGAAACCGTTCCTGCAAGGCGGGGTCGATCGGCTTGTTATAGAAGGGCGATTCTTTCACGTCGCCTTCCAGCGTCGCGATGCGCGTGCCCGACAGCGGGTGCGACTGCATGAACGGATCGATGTTGCCCGTCCCGTAGCGATATTCCTGCTGCTGCAACACCTTGAAGAAGGTCAGCATGCCCTTGGCGGAGATGCCGGCGGTCTTCAGATACTTGATCGCGCTCGCATCCGCCGTCGCTTCCTGCGTCCGCGTGAACGCGAGGTAATGGCCCATCGCCGCCTGCTGCCCCGCCGCCATCACGCCCATGCCCGCCGCGCCGCCACCCGCCGCCGCGGTGGCGAGCCCGAGCACCATCGACAGCAGGTACATCGCCATCGCCGGCTTCTGCCCCGCGTCGGCATTGGCGACGTGGCCGTCGGCGATGTGCCCCAGTTCGTGCGCGATCACGCCCTGCACCTGGTTCACGTTGTCCGCCGCCTCGATCAGCCCCGAGTGGATGTACACCGTCTGCCCGCCGACGACGAAGGCGTTGATCGATCCGTCGTTAACCAACGCGAACTGGACATCGTTGGGGCGAAGTCCTGCCGCGGTCACGATCGGCGCCGACATGTCGTGGAACAGCGACTCGGTTTCGGCATCGCGAAGCAGCGACTGCGCCTGCACCGGTGTGCCCGCGAGCATCGCCGCGCCCGCCAGCAACGTGATGATACGGCGGATCACCGCGCGCCGCCCGCGCCGATAAGAGTCTGAGATGTCAGTGAACGCATCCGCGTCACGATAACGTCAACCGGCGCGGGATCATAGCAGCGCATCGCCCGGACGCTTGCTGCAGCGGCGCTGAACCACTGCTGAAGCATCCGGGCGACGTGCCTTGCTCAACGCTCGATCAATTACCGAACGTACGCTGCCACCAGCCACGACGCGGCGATGCGTCGCCATCCGATGCAGGCTGTGCGTCATCGCCCGAGGGCTCGGCGTTGACGGCGACCGGCGCCTCATCCGCTGATGACGGCGCGTCGGCCTGCGGCACCGCCTCAACCTCCGCAGGTGCGGCATCGGCCTTCTTGCGCCGCGTGCGCTTCGGCTTGGCCGGAGCCGCCTCTTCCGCAACGTCGGGCGCGGGTAGACCATCGGTGACCGGCGCGGCGTCGCCCGCCTCGATCGCCGGTGCATCCGACTTCTTGCGGCGCGTGCGCTTCGGCTTGGCGGGTGCTTCGGCCGCTGTCGGAAGGTCGTCGGCCGCCGACGCTTCCTCGACCGGTGTGGGCACGGGCTCCGCCTCGACGATAGCCGGAGCGTCGGACGTCGCGTCCGCCGCACGTGCACGCGGACGACGGCGCGTCTTCGGCTTGGCCGCAGGCTCGGGTGCCGCCTCGACCTCGGCCACCCGCTCTTCGACCGCCGGCTCGGCCGCTGCTTCAACAAGCTGTTCCTCAGGTGCAGGCTCGCTCACCGCTTCGCCCGCGACCTGCATCTCGTCCGATGCACCACCCTGCCCGTCACGACGACGACCGCGGCGGTTGCGACGACGACGACGACCGTTGCCCTCGCCGCGCTCCTCGCGCGCACCATTATCCGCCTCTTCGACGCTGATCGACTCGTCAGCAGCATCGGCCTCGTCAGCGTCCGCTTCGACCGCCTCGCCCGCATCGGCATGCGAGTCCTCGCCCTCGCCGCGCCCGCGGTTGCGGCGTCCGCGACGGCGGCGCTTGCGACGGCCACCTTCGCGATCCTCAGAGTCGCGCTCGCGCTGGCCGCGCTCGGCCGGCGCTTCCTCCTCGACCGCCTCTTCTTCCTCCTCGACCTCGTATTCGTCCTCCAGGTCTTCCTCGACCTCGATCATCGGTGCGTCGAACTTGGGCGCGTAGGCGGGCGGCGGACCGGCGGCCTCGACAGACATGCGTGCGCCCTCCTCCTCGCCGTCGGCGAGGATGTCGACCTGAACGCCGTAGCGATCCTCGATCTCGGCGATATCGCCGCGCTTGCGGTTGAGGACGTAGAAGGCCGCTTCCTGACTGCAGCGCAGCGTCAGGTGCGAGCCGCGCCCGCGCGCAGCCTCATCCTCAATCAGGCGAAGCGCAGACAGGCCCGCCGACGACGCGGTGCGCACCAGACCCGTGCCCTCGCAGTGCGGGCACTGGCGGGTCGATGCCTCGAGCACGCCGGTGCGCAGCCGCTGGCGGCTCATCTCCATCAGCCCGAACGACGAGATGCGGCCGACCTGGATACGCGCGCGATCGTTCTTGAGCGCCTCCTTCATCGCCTTCTCGACCTTACGGACGTTCGATCCGTGGTCCATGTCGATGAAGTCAATGACGACCAGGCCCGCCATGTCGCGCAGGCGCAGCTGGCGCGCGATCTCCTGCGCCGCCTCAAGGTTGGTCGCGGTCGCGGTCTGCTCGATATTGTGCTCGCGCGTCGAGCGGCCCGAGTTGATGTCGATTGACACGAGCGCCTCGGTCGGGTTGATGACGAGGTATCCGCCCGATTTCAGCTGCACCACCGGATGGTACATCGCGGCGAGCTGATCCTCGACGCCCGCGCGCTGATAGAGCGGGATCGGATCGCTGTAATGCTTCACCTTCTTCGCGTGCGTCGGCATCAACAGGCGCATGAAGTCCTTCGCCTGGCGATAGCCGTCGTCGCCCTCGACGATCACCTCGTCGATGTCCTTGTTGTAGATGTCGCGGATCGCGCGCTTCATCAGGTCGCTGTCGCCGTAGACGAGCGCGGGCGCAGACGAAGACAAAGTCTTGTCGCGGATCTCGTCCCAAAGGCGGGCGAGGTAATCGAAGTCGCGCTTGATCTCGGTCTTGGTGCGCTGAAGGCCCGCGGTGCGCACGATGCAGCCCATCGACGACGGCAGCTCGAGGTCCGCCATGATCGCCTTCAACCGCTTGCGATCGCCCGCGTTCGAAATCTTGCGGCTGATGCCTCCGCCGTGCGACGTGTTGGGCATCAGCACGCAATAGCGGCCGGCAAGGCTCAGATAGGTCGTCAGCGCCGCACCCTTGTTGCCGCGCTCTTCCTTGACGACCTGAACCAGCAGCACCTGGCGGCGGCGGATCACGTCCTGAATCTTGTAGCGGCGGCGCAGGTTCATGCGGCGCTGGCGCAGCGCCTCGACCTGATCGTCACCGTTGGAGCGACGCCCCTTGCGGCGGCGACCACCGGCATTGTCCGACGCGCCCTCTGCATCGTCGTCGGCGCCCGCGTCATCGACGTGGTCGTCGTGCGCATCATCCTCGTCGGCATGATCGTCGTCGAGGTCATGCGCGTCATCGTCGTGGTGCGCGTCGTCGTCCTCGTCGAACCCGGCGTCTTCCGCGTCCAGCTCGGCACGCAGCTTCGCTTCCTCGGCGGCGTGCTCGGCCTCCTCGCGCAGCAGCGCGTCGCGATCCTCCTTCGGGATCTGGTAATAATCGGGGTGAATTTCGGAAAAGGCGAGAAAGCCGTGGCGGTTGCCGCCGTAGTCGACGAACGCGGCCTGCAGCGACGGCTCGACGCGCGTCACCTTGGCGAGATAAATATTGCCCTTGAGCTGCTTGCGCTCCGCACTCTCGAAATCGAATTCCTCGATCCGGTTACCCTTGACAACGGCGACCCGGGTCTCCTCCCGGTGGCGTGCGTCGATCAGCATACGCGTGGTCATTGAATGTTCTCCGCGCGCTGGGCCGTCCGGCTAGCGGTGCGCCCGCGCGATGATTGGACGCGCGCCGCGGATGACCGGGCGCGCACGATGTTGCAGAAAATGCCTTCGTCCACCGTGCAGTCCCGGGCGCCTGATGGCCGAGAAACGCCGCGCCCGCTCCGCCGGCTGAGGCCGGGCGGAACAGCGAACGGGCGGAATGCAACATGCGGACGTCAACCTGATGGCCCTGACACGACGGATCGTCGCTCGGGCAGTGTCACCGAAGCTTGACGTGCGCGTGCACTACTCCGGTCACACGACTGCTAGCATTGGTTAAGCCAGTCATCAACTGCCGGTTCTTGCAGGATTGCGGCAGGTATCTGCCGGCAAAACGTGCCGAATGCCGCATTAACCCCGCTGCGCAACCCGGATTTGAGACCCGCCGACTATCGCTCGCCCCTAAGTCAAAGGGTTGCGTAGCATGGCTTTTCACTGGACGAACGGGCGATGGTCGCGGCATGGCCGCCGCGTGTCGATCGTGCTCGCGTTGCTGTTGGGCGTGTTTGCCGGGGCGCCGGGCTGGGCCGCCACCGTCGAGCGGATCGACGTGTCCGGTGACAAGGTGGTGATCCGCTTCGACGAAGCGGTCGCCGCCGCCTCCAGCTTCCTGCTCGCCGAGCCGCAACGGATTGCGGTCGACATCGACGGCGCACGCCCCGGCTCGATCGGCGGAGAGCGTGACGGTGCTGTCACCGCGGTGCGTCAGGGCGTGCGGGGTCCAAGCGGTGCGCGCGTCGTGCTCGATCTCGCCGAACCGATGATCGTCGAGAAAGGCGGGTTCGACGACGACGCGCGCGAGCTGACGCTCCATCTGCGTCCGGTCGCCGCACGCCAATTCGCCGCCGCGAGCGCGAGCGCGCCGCTCAACTGGACAGGGAGAATGCTGCCCCTCACCCGCGCCCCAACCTATACCGTGTCGCAGGCGGTACCGCCCGCACGCCTAGAACTGCCGATGCCGAAGGTTCGCGGCGACGCCAGCCGGCCTTTGGTGGTCATCGACGCCGGACATGGTGGCCACGATCCCGGGTCGATCTCCCCCGACGGACAGCTGCGCGAGAAGGACCTGACGCTCAAGATGGCGCTGGCGGTGCGCGACGCACTGCTCAAGTCGGGCCGCGTCCGGGTCGCCTTGACGCGCAGCGACGACCGTTTCCTGGTCCTGCGTGAACGCTACGGCGTCGCACGGCGGTTGAAGGCCGACCTGTTCATCTCGATCCACTGCGATAGCGCACTATCGACCGAGGCGTCGGGTGCGACCGCCTACACGCTCTCGGAGGTCGCGTCGGACAAGGAAGCCGCGCGACTGGCGGCGCGCGAGAACAAGGTCGACATCATCAACGGCGTCGACCTCGACCGCAATCCGGACGTGTCATCGATCCTGATCGACCTCACGCAGCGCGAGACGATGAACGCGTCAGCGGGGTTCGCCCGCCTGCTCGGCCGCGAGGCGCAGCCGCTGATGGCGATCAAGCCAAACTTCCATCGCATGGCCTCGCTGATGGTGCTGAAGGCGCCGGATACGCCGTCCATCCTGCTGGAGGCGGGCTATATCTCCAACCTCAACGACTCAGCCTTTCTCGCCAGCGATCAGGGTCGGGCGAATGTCGCCGAAAGCGTGCGTCGCGCGGTCGAAATCTATTTCGCGCGTCGGCTCGCGCTTCGCTGAGCGCGAGCGGGTCGAACGGCAGCGGCGCTTTCGCGCGGCGCGGAACGTGCTAAACGCGCGATCCATATGGCTTCTTCCCCACCGGAAAAGATGACGTTCGGGCAGCGCCTGGGCCGGATCGGTAACGCGGTCGGCGGCGTGTGGCAGCGCCGGCTCGTTCGCTGGCTGGCCGCGTTCGTCGCACTGATGCTCGTCGCGATGGCGGCGTTCTGGCTGATCTTTGCGCGCGACCTGCCGTCGGTGGAGAAGCTGAAGGCGTACGAGCCACCGCTGCCGACGAACGTGCGCGGCATCGATGGTGCGCCGATCTACTCCTACGCGCGCGAGCGGCGGGTACAGCTGTCGTTCGCCGAATATCCGCCGCTGCTGATCCGCGCGTTCCTGGCGGCCGAGGACAAGACCTTTTTCGAGCATCACGGCGTCGATTTTCCCGGCCTTGCCGGCGCCGTGGTCGATTACGCGAGCAAGTTCGGCACCGGCCAGCGCGCCCGCGGCGGATCGACCATCACGCAGCAGGTGGCGAAGAACCTGCTGATCGGAAACGCCTACTCGCCGACGCGGAAGGTGCGCGAGGCGATCCTCGCCTACCGGATCGAGCAGACGCTGACCAAGCCGCAGATCCTGGAACTTTACCTCAACCAGATCTTCCTCGGCCGCAACGCCTACGGTGTCGAGGCGGCGAGCCACGCCTATTTCGACAAGGAGCTGCCTGAGCTCACGCTCGCGCAGATGGCCTATCTGGCGATCCTGCCCAAGGGCCCGGCGAACTACGACCCGTTCCGCAATACCGAGCGCGCGCTGGCGCGGCGCAATTACGTGCTGCGCGAAATGGCGCGCAACGGTTTCGTCACCGAGGCGCAGGCGCGCGCCGCCAATGCCGAACCGATCGGCGCAATTCGCCGCCGCACGCCCAAGTTCGAGCGCGTCGGCGGTTATTTCGTCGAAGAAGTTCGCCGGCAGCTAATCGACAAATTTGGTGAAAATGCAGAGGCCGGGCCGTACAGCGTCTATTCGGGTGGCTTGTGGGTACGCACCTCGCTCGATCCGCAGGTGCAGCGCTACGCTGCCGAGGCGCTGCGTGACGGGCTGCTGCGCTATGAGAGCGGGCGCGGCTGGTCGGGGCCGCTGCGCCACATCGACCTGGATGACCCTGCACAGTGGCAGGGTGCGCTGCTCAACACCAACATCATGCTCGACTACAAGGACTGGCGCGCCGCGATCGTCTTCGCGCGCGATGCAGGCGACTTGTCGCTCGGCTTCGCAGATGGGCGCACCGGCACGCTGCCACGCGGCAACGCGCAGATGCCCGCACGCGGCACGGGCACCCCGGCATTCGGCCAGATCAAGGTGGGCGACATCATCGCGGTCGCGCCATCAGGGAACTCGTTCAGCCTGCGCAGCGTGCCGCGCATCTCGGGCGGGTTCGTGGTGCAGGAGCCGTCGAGCGGGCGCATTCTCGCCATGCAGGGCGGCTTCGACGCGAGCGTTCAGGCGTTTAACCGCGCGACCCAAGCCTATCGCCAGCCCGGTTCGACGATCAAGCCGATCGTCTACTCCGCCGCGCTGGAACACGGCATGACGCCGGCGTCGATCATCGTCGATGGCCCCTTCTGCGTTTATCAGGGCGCGCGTCTGGGGCAGAAATGCTTCCGCAACTTCGGCAATTCTCGCGGCGCGGGTCCGCACACGATGCGCTGGGGGATCGAGCAGTCGCGCAATCTGATGACGGTGCGCGCCGCGGCGCAGACGGGCATGAAGAACGTCGTCGCGCTGATGAAGAAGATGCAGATCGGCGACTACGCGCCGTACCTCAGCTACTCGCTGGGTGCGGGCGAGACGACGGTCGAGCACATGGTCAACGCGTACGGCGTGCTCGCAAATCAGGGCCAGTGGCACGATCCCTCGCTGATCGACTTCGTTCAGGACCGGCATGGCCAAGTGATCTGGCCGGCCAACTGGCGTGCGTGCGACGGTTGCAACATGGCGCGGTGGAACGGGCGCGCAATGCCGCGGCCGATGACACGCGGGCGGCAGGTGATGGACGCGATGAGTGCGTACCAGATGGTGCACATCACCGAGGGTGTGGTGCAGCGCGGTACCGCAACTGCGCTCCGTGATCTCGGTCGCCCGATGTTCGGCAAGACCGGCACCAACACCGGCCCGACCGATGTGTGGTTCATCGGCGGCACGCCGCAGATGGTGGGCGGGCTTTACATCGGGTACGACACGCCGAGGGGCCTTGGCGGCTACGCGCAGGGCGGTACGCTCGCGGTGCCGATCTTCAAGCAGTTTGCGACCAAGGCATACGAGAACCTGCCCGTCGTCGCGTTCCGCGCGCCGCCGGGCATCCGGCTGGTCCGGATCGATCGCGGCTCGGGACGACCCGTCTCGGGTCCGTGGCCGAACGACGACGACCCCAAGTCGAGCGTGATCTGGGAGGCATTCAAGCCCCAGAGCGAGGCGCGGCGTCCGCGCCGCTATTCGCCGAGCGCCACCCCGACCGAGGCGCCGCGCGCGCAACCGAGCGCGGCGCCGACGCCGCGCGACAGCGAGTTCCTGCAACGCCAGGGCGGCATCTACTAAGGTACAGCACCGGCAGCGGGCAGCGAGAGACGCCGCTACCCCGTTGCCGTTTGGCGGCGCGCGGCCTAGATCGCACCCTCATTGATGATCCGTCGATCGACGGACCGCCGGGCGCCCCGACCATGCGCATCCACCGGCGTCGAGGCGTTTGGAGAACAGAAATATGCGCGCCGAAGCGCAGTCCCATGTCGACACCATCAACGAGGCACTGGCGCTGTTGCGGCGCTTCCTAGACTGGGACCGCGCACTGCGCCGGCTCGACGAGCTGAACGCGCGCGTCGAGGATCCGACCTTGTGGGAGAACCCTAAGGCGGCGCAGGACGTGATGCGTGAACGCCGCCGGCTGGACGAGGCGATCACCGCCACGCGCGACATCGAGCGCGAGCTGTCCGACACCGCCGAACTGATCGAGATGGCCGAGGCCGAGGGCGACGCCGAGATGGCAGACGAGGGCACACAGGCGCTGAAGACGCTGGCGCAGCGTGCGCAGGGCGACAAGATCAAGGCGCTGCTCGCGGGCGAGGCCGACGGTAACGACAGCTACGTCGAGATCAACGCGGGCGCGGGCGGCACCGAGAGCCAGGACTGGGCCGAGATGCTACAGCGCATGTACACGCGCTGGGCCGAGCGGCGCGGCATGAAGGTCGAACTGATCGACTATCACGCGGGCGAACAGGCCGGGATCAAGTCTGCGACGCTGCTGCTCAAGGGCGAGAATGCCTACGGCTACGCCAAGACCGAAAGCGGCGTGCACCGCTTGGTCCGCATCAGCCCGTACGACAGCTCGGCCAGGCGTCACACCAGCTTCTCCAGCGTCTGGGTCTATCCGGTGATCGACGACTCAATCGACATCGAGATCAACGACAGCGAGCTGCGCATCGACACCTATCGCGCATCGGGAGCGGGCGGTCAGCACATCAACACGACCGACTCCGCGGTGCGCATCACCCACCTGCCGACCGGCATCGTCGTCGCGTGCCAGAACCAGCGCAGCCAGCACAAGAACAAGGCGGAGGCGTACAACCAGTTGCGCGCGCGCCTGTACGAGCACGAGCTGCGCAAGCGTGAGGAGGAGGCGAACGCGGTCAACGCGACCAAGACCGACATCGGCTGGGGTCACCAGATCCGCTCCTACGTGCTGCAACCGTATCAGCTGGTGAAGGACCTGCGCACCGGCGTCACCTCCACCTCGCCCAGCGACGTGCTCGACGGCGAACTCGACGACTTCATGGCGGCGGCACTGTCGCAGCGCGTGACCGGCGAGAAGGTCCACGTGGAGGACGTCGATTGAGGCGATCGCGCGCCGGAACCACGCTCGCGCTGCTGATCGCCGCCGTCGTGCTCGCCGGCTGCGACGGCACGCAACCGCTGATCAAGCGCGCGCCGCGACAGCCCGGCCCCTTCCCCGCCGCCGATCGCCCGGTCGCGAGCATCGTCTCCGCGCGCTGGTCGAACGAGGAGGAGCGCGACCGGCTGAACGAGGCGGGCGCGGTGATGAACGGCGCGCGTATTCGCCCCGGCATGACGGTGGCCGACATCGGTGCGGGGGAAGGCTATTACACCATCCGGCTCGCATCGCGCGTTGGCAAGGACGGCCGCGTGCTGGCGGAGGACATCTTCCCCGCGGTTCGCGACGCACTGGCGGAGCGCGTCGCGCGGCAGCGGCTGGAAAATGTCAGCGTGAGGTTGGGGCGCCCTGCCGATCCCAGACTACCCGTCAACAGTTTCGACCGCGTCCTCATGGTTCACATGTACCACGAGATCGCACAACCGTACGAGTTCCTGTGGCGGATGCGCCCGGCATTGCGTCCCGACGGCCTGGTGGTCGTGGTCGATGCCAACCGCACCACGCCCAACCACGGCACGCCGCCCGCGCTGCTGCGTTGCGAGTTCGAGGCGGTCGGCTATCGCCAGGTCAGCTTCGACAACATGCCCTCCGCGGGCGGCTACCTTGCAACCTTCCAGCCGGTCGGCCCCCGCCCGGAGCCAGAGGCGATCAAGCCGTGCCGGGTCGCGTCACAATAATCCTTCTGCCCGAAAGCTGGTCCATCCACCCGGCGCGACGACATAATGGTCGAGCAGACGCACCCCGATCGTCTCAAGCGTCGCGAACAAGCGCCGCGTGAAGCGCAGATCCTCGCCGCTGGGCCGATGATCGCCGCGGGGGTGATTGTGCGCCAGCAGCACGCCGGCGGCGTTGAGCGCCAGAACATCCGATACGAGCAGCCGCACCGACACGTCGACGCTTTCACGGCGATCGGACATGAAATGGCGTGAGCCGACGCGCATCCCGCCCTCGCTCAGGTAAAGCGTAACCGCGACCTCGCGCGGCAATTGACCGAGCGAGTGGAACGGTGGCGGCAGAGAGGTCGCGGCGTCGCGCGGCCAGTCGGGCATGCGACGACGCTAGGCTGAGGCAGCAGCAACGCCGCTTCCCGTTCGATCCGCAATGGATCAACTCTCACATCAAGCCCGTAGTCACATTGCAGCGACAAAGAAGAGCGACCGCGACGCTGGTGCGTCACGGTAGCTTTATCGCTTAACCAGGAAGGCTGGGCATCAGTTGAAGCGGCCGACCCGCTGGATCGCGCTGTTGACGAGATTGCGGTCAGCCTCGGCATTGTGCTGCTCGGCGATGACGCGGCCAGCCGCGGCGGTCGCGGCGGCGACGACGGTCGCGCGTACCTCGTCGATCGCGGCGCGCTCGGCTGCGGCAATCTTGTCCTCGGCCATCCGCGTGCGGCGCTCCATCAGCGCTTCGGTGTCCGCCTTCGCCTTGGCGACGATCTGCGCCGCCTCGTGGTGCGCGTTCTCACGCATCTTGGCAGCGTCCGCCTCGGCCGAGCGCGCGCGCGTCGCATATTCGTCGCGCAGCGCCTCTGCCTCGCGGCGGAGCTGCGCCGCCTCGTCGAGCTGGCGACGGATCTCGCCGATGCGCTTGTCGAGCATCGCGCCGATCGTCGCCGGCACCTTCCACACGATCGCGGCGATCAGCACAACAAGCGCCGCGAGGCCGACCCAGCCGGTGTCGTTGAAGCCGAGCGCGGTCGGCGCCGCGACATGTTCCGCGCCACCCGGCTCGGAGACGTTGCCGACCAGACCGCTGTCGTTGCGGACGTCCCTGACCTGCATCGATTGCTCGTGCGTCGCTTCCGACAGATTGTCGACGACCGGTGCAGTAGCAGCGTTAGACATTATGCAGCTCCTGACGAACCGCGGCGTGCGCGACCTCGGGTGACACGGTCAG
>NZ_CAJYVU010000192.1 GCF_913778135.1 uncultured Sphingomonas sp.
TCGTTCCACTTACGTCGGGTACGCTCAACCCCCGTGCGAGCAGCCGGTGGCGCTCCACAGGTCCGGGCAGGCGCCATGCTGCGGTGCGCTCCGCCGAAAAGCCGAAGAAACGTGCGTAATATTCCGGATCGCCGATAAGCATCAGCGCGGCGCTTCCTGGCTCCAGGCTGGCTTCGTTTGCGTCGAGCGCGGCGTTCATCAATCGCCGACCGATGCCGTCCTGCTGGCGTTCGGGCGTGACGGCGACCGGACCCATCAATGTCATCGCAGTGCGTTCGCCGACTGGCAGGTCGGGGACAAACCAGACTGGCCAGCACTGGATCGTGCCGACAAGTGCATTGCCATCGACAGCTGCTAAACTCATCCACGGGAGCGCAATGGTTCCTCCCCGCAGCGCGTAAGCGGTGCGGCGATGACGATCGATACCGAACGCACGATCGAGCAACTGCTCGACCGCTTCGGGGTCAACATCGCCAATCGGCACCAGATCGATCATCCACCATCCCTCGGGTCGCTGCCGTGCGGGCAGGCGCCGCGCCCCTTACTCAAGCACCGCGCCGAGGCAAGGGCTGTCCGCGCCACGCACAGGGCAAGGCTCGACTGGCGCAATCGTGACACGTTGGCTAACGGCCGCTGCCATGAACGACACGCTCGAACTCGAGGTTCACGACCTCGAAGTGCCCGTCCTTACCGGCATCTATTCCGAAGAAACGCATCTGCCGCAGCCGCTGCGGATTTCGCTTACCGTGCTGCTCGACGGGCCCGCGCATTTCGCGCCCGATACGCCGCTCAGCGCATCCAAGAATTATCTCGACCTGAAACATGCCGCGACGACCGCGCTGGAGAGTGAAGGTCATTTCACGCTGATCGAGGCGGTGGCCGATCACATCTGCGAGACGTTATTCCTGCAGGATACGCGGGTGCGCCGGGTCAAGGTCAAGATCGTCAAGCTCGCGATCGCCGAGGCGGGCGAGGCGATCGGGATCACGCTGATACGCCACCGCCGCTGACTGGTGCAGCCACACCGGCGCGACATGCGCCGAGCTGCTGTATGACAAGGGCGTAATCCTCGCGCGCGTGCGCGGCCTCGCTCTCCTCGAGTGCGGCAGTGGCGTTGTCGGGCAGGGTTCGCGGCAGAAAGCAGGCGAGACGATACCACAAGAGCGTATCGCGCGCGGGCGCGGTCGCATTCTCGTCGATGACTTCGCTCAGCGCAATCGACCAACGCGGCTGTTCACCTGGACGCCGAAGGATCGAGATTGCGGCGGGACGATTGTTCTTTGTCAGCAGGAAGATCTGCGTCTCACCCTCACCCGGCAGGCTGCCGGGCACGTAGAAGGCGCTCTTTACACCTGTGACGATCGGAGGAGCGTCGGCGCTCGCAGCATCGGTCGCGATTTGGCGCGTCAGCGCGTCGGCGGCGGGCGACCACGGCCGCTGCGCATCCTTGGCCACCAATTGCACCTGATCCGGGCGATTCGCGACTGGGCGCGCGAAGGCGAGCACACGCTGCTTCTTGAGCGCGGGCGCGCGCCCGCGTGCGTCAAGCGGCACGTCGACAAGCCATCCCACCCGCGCCGGGATCGCACCGCTGCCCCGTACGAGTGTCCCGACGTCGCCTTCGACGTAGAAGCGGGCTGCATTCGGCGCGACGCCGGTGGCCTCTTGACCCTTGATTCGCGTCGCTGATCGGATGGTCGCATCGAGGATCAGCGGACTGTCCACAACCAGGTCGGCAAATTCGGCGTAGGAGAGACCGGATGGGACCGCGACTCCGACAGCGTTGACAGGACCGGCGTAACTGGGTGTCTGTGCGACCGCGGATGCAAGCGTGCTTAGAACGAGCGGAACGGCGAGGAGGTTGAGTGGCTTACGGACAAACATGGTCCATCAATACGCCCGCGGTGATGAACGAAACAGAAATTAATCTGTCATCACGGGCTTGTACGTTTCTTGCGCCCGACAAAGCGTTTGCGTCGCTTCCGGTGCCGCGATAGAAACCGTGACGCTACGGCCTTCCCGAGAGGGGAGTGTCGTGGGGTGTTTTCGACGGTCGGGTTTGTCCGACCGCCCAACAGGGCCGCAGGATGAGGGAGTTTCGTTGCTGAATGGCCTATTCTGACCAGAAGATGAGCGGGAGCAAGGTCACCGCCTTGGTGATCGTGGCATTGGTCCACCTTGCTCTCGGCTACGCCTTCGTGACCGGCCTAGCGACCAACTTCGTGAAGAAGCAGGTCGAGAAGCTGAACACGTTCGACGTGGAAGAGCCGCCGCCCCCGCCGCCGGATGAGCCGCCGCCCCCGCCGCCCGACATTCCCATGTCGCCGCCGCCGGTCGTCTCGCCGCCGCCGATCGTTCGTAATCCGAACCCACCGCCGGTCGTGATCAACACGACGCCGAACCCGCCGCCGGTCTACGTGCCGACGCCGGTCGTCGCGCCGCCCGCGCCGCCTGCTCCCGCTCCTGCGCCCCCGGCGCCGCCTGCGGTCAGCAAGGCTGCAGGTTTGAAGGGTAATCCGGGCCAGTACTTCGGCGCGGACAATTATCCTCCGTCGGCCATTCGCGCTGAAGAAGAGGGGCGCGTGGTCGCAAAGCTGACGGTTGGTACCGACGGTCGCGTCACGGATTGTTCGGTGACGACGTCGAGCAACTCGTCGGCGCTTGATCAGGCGACATGCCGTATTGCCAAGAGCCGTGTGCGATTTTCGCCCGCGCTCGACGCTTCGGGAACTCCGATCACCTCCAGCTATACGCTGCCGGTGCGTTGGGTGTTGCCGCGCGACTGATTGCCACACGACATTCGAGCTTAGCTAGTTAGAGGGAATACCACCGCATGATCATCAACATCCTGGCCGCGGGTGGAACCGCGGCCGCAGAGAACCAGTTCGGTCTTCAGCAGGCGCTGAAGGAAGGCGGCATTATCTCGCAGTCGGTCTTCACCATCCTGGTGCTGATGTCGGTTGTGTCGTTCTACATCCTGTTCTCGAAGCTGTTCGAGCAGCAGAAGATCATCAACCAGGCCAAGCGCATGCGGCAGGGTTTCTGGTCATCGAACTCGCTGCGCGAAGGCTCGGCGAAGCTCGAGAAGAACTCGGCCTACAAGCAGCTGGTCGACGACGGCCTGGCCGCACAGGACCAGCACGCGCAGCTGACCGATCCGGTCGAGGCGCATGACTGGTTGCACGGTTCGCTCGCGCGTTCGGAAGCCGCGATCAACTCGAAGCTGGGCGGTGGTCTGGCGTTCCTCGCGACCGTTGGCGCGACCGCACCGTTCATCGGTCTGTTCGGCACCGTGGTCGGCATCTACCGCGCACTGATCAAGATCGGCGCATCGGGCGATCCCTCGATCGACAAGGTCGCGGGACCCGTCGGTGAGGCGCTCATCATGACCGCGCTCGGCCTTGTCGTCGCTGTTCCGGCCGTGCTCGCCTACAACTGGCTGCAGCGCCGTAACAAGTCGATCGCGGAGGACCTGTCGGCCTTCTCGAACGATGTGCTCGGCTTCCTCGCTTCGAACGGCAAGGTTCGTCCGTCGATCGGCAACGCCGCTGCCACGAAGGCGCCGGTGAAGCCGGCCGGTGCGACCGCCACCGCCGGTCAGGCGGGTGGCGTGCAGACCCGCGCGTAAGAAAAAGGGTGGGGGATCGCGCCCGACACGGCGCGATCCCGCCACTTGTCCGCCGGGCGATCGGCCCATGCGGACGGAGAATAGGAAAGCCTGACATATGGCGATGAGCGTTGGTGGCGATTCCACCGAAAAACCTCTTTCGGACATCAACACGACGCCCCTCGTGGACGTCATGCTGGTGCTCCTCATCATCTTCCTGATCGCGGTTCCGGTCGCGATCCAGACGGTCAAGGTGAAGCTGCCGAACGTCCGGTTCGATCCGACCACGACCAAGCCGGAGAACGTGTCGCTCTCCATCACCTCGGACGCATCGGGCGCGTGCAAGGTATACTGGGGCGTTGCGCCCGTCACGCAGCAGGAACTGCTTGACCGAGCAGTCGCCAAGCTGAAGACGGAAATCGCGCGTCAGGGCGGCCCGAACGCAGCTGGCCTGGAACTGCCCGAGGCGCACATCCGCGGTGACGTCGACACGCCGTGGCATTGCATCGGCGGCGCCATCTTCAACATGCAGCAGGCGGGTTTCGCGCGCGTCGGCTTCATCTCGCAGCCCGGCGTCGGCGCCGGCGCCTGACACCCGGCAAGAGGAGTAGCTTTTATGGCAATGAGTGCTGGGAGCGACGACGGCGAACCCATGATGGACATGAACACGACGCCGTTGATCGACGTCATGCTCGTGCTCCTCATCATGTTCATCATTACGCTGCCGATCCCGACGCACGCGGTGAAGGTCGACTTGCCCGTCAACGATCCCAACGCGGTCAAGCCACCCGTCGATCCGATCAAGAACAAGATCGCGATCGACGCGGCCGGCACGATCACGTGGAATGGTGCGCCGGTGAACGACACCACGCTGCGTCAGTACCTCGATACGTCGGCAGCGATGACCCC
>NZ_CAJYVU010000193.1 GCF_913778135.1 uncultured Sphingomonas sp.
AGCCGCGCGGTCGAGCAGCGCGAGGACAAGCGCCCGCAGCTGTCCGACCTGCGCGAATCGGGCTCGATCGAGCAGGACGCCGACATGGTGTGGTTCGTGTTCCGCGAAGACTATTACGTCGCCGCCAAGGAGCCGAAGCGCCCGGTCGAGGGCGACAACGCCAAGATGTTTGAGGACCATGCCGCTTGGGCGGCCGACATGGAGCGCGTCTACGGCCTTGCCGAACTGATCGTCGCCAAGCAGCGCCACGGTGCGACCGGCAAGGTGATCCTGAAGTTCGATCCGACGATCACGCGCTTCTCGGATTACGCCGGCTACTGAGCGGATCAGCGCGGACGGTAGGCGATGTTGGCCTGCCCGGTGACCGCGACCGGCATGAACAGGCCGGCGCCGGTCGCGGCAATGCGGCCGTTACGAACGCTGGTCACGCGGGCGCGCAGTACGAAGTCGCCCTCGCGCCGCTCACCGATTGCGCGTTCGACCTTGCCGATCAGCTTGCGGTAATCGGGTGCGAAATCGTGGGAGAGCCCGTCCGCAATACCCGCGCGGACCACCGGATCGGCAAACAACGCGGCGAGCAGGTCGACCAGCTGAGAGTTGGTCTTGGTCGCGAACTCCAGGTTGCGGAACTGAACCCGCTGCGATCCCGGCTGGTTGAACGGCTGCGCGGCGAGCCAGGCGTCACCCTCGGCGTCGGCGATCGGGCTCGACCGCGCCTTTACCTTCGCGTGGACGCCGACTGCGATGCGGTGGTCGGTCGTGGCGTAAACAGTGACGCGACCGAACGCCGCATCGACCGCGCCGATGCCTTTCAAGCTGATTCCACGCGCAGCCAGCTTGCGGAGCGTGCGCTGCACGACGGGTTCTAGCTCGGCGTAGTCGGCAAGCACGGGGATGAAGAGCTTGAGGTGCGGCGCGCCGACTTGCGTCGATGGTGGCGGCAGCGCGGTGGCGATCGGATCGGCCGGTCGATGCCCGACGAACGTCTGCGTCAGCGCGTCCGCGCGCAGCGTAAGCCGGAGCGCGCGCCCATCGACGCGGTAACCGCCATAGCCGAGCCGGCGCGGCGCGACGCGCATCCACACCGGCGGATTGCGCCGGCTGAGCTGAAGCGTGGCGAACGACTGGCGCCAGACCTGTTCCAGCTGCTGCCGGAGGTGCAGCCGCGAGAGTTCCTGCGGCAAATCACGCTCCAGCTTGGCCAGCACCGGCCGCAGCTTCTCGTCGGCCTTGTCGGTGAAGGTGATGCGCTGGCCGAGCAGGTCGACGCCGGGCGGCTGGGTCCAGTCGTACGACAGCTGCATCTTCGCGGTCGGCTGCCAGTCGCCGTGAATGGTGATGCTTCCGGTCGCGCGGACGATCGCGCTGCCGGTCGCGGTCTCGCCCGCCACACCGCCGACGTCCTGCGCCGAGATGCGCGCGTGAATCGGCAGCGTCACGATCAGCCGGTCGCCGCGTCCTCCGATCTGCACCGGCCCGCGCGTGACTGTGCCGGTGATGCGGCAGCCGAGATCGGGCGTCACCTTTAACTTGGCGATGCCGAGATCGACTCGTTTCGCCTTGATGCAGGCGTTCAGGTGCCGATCGATCGTCCACAGCTCGCGCGGGGTACGTTGATCGAGCCCGCGCTCCAGTTCGTCGAGGCTCGCCCCGACCGGCACGACCACGGTGGACGGCTGCTCGGGCATGGTGATGCCGCCCGTCACCTTGGGTGGTGCGGCGTTGCCGACCTGCCGGCTGCATGCGGCGACCGCGAGGGTGGTGACCAGAGCCAGGCAGGTGAGCGATCGTTGCACCTGCGCTCAACTACGATCAATCCGGTTCGATCCAGTACCGAAACGAGCTCAGTTCAGAATGCGGGTTCCTCGCCCGGCTTCTCGGGCACGTGAATGCCGCACTCGACCTTGTCCCAGCCGCGCCAGCGACCCGCGCGGGGGTCCTCGCCCGGCTGCACGCGCGAGGTGCAGGGCGCGCAGCCGATCGAGGGATAACCCTGCGCTTCGAGCGGATGGCGCGGCAGTTCGTGCACGGCGAAATAGGCGTCGAGATCGGCCTTGGTCCAGGCGGACAGCGGGTTGATCTTCAACCGCCCGTCGTCTTCCTCGAACCGCGGCATGGCGCGGCGCGTCGACGCCTGAAACCCCTTGCGACCCGAGATCCACGCATCGAACGGCAGCAATGCGCGGCGCAATGGCTCGACCTTACGCAGGTCGCAGCAACCGTCGGGATCGTAGGACCAGCGCAGGCCCTTGTCGTCCTTCAGCCGCAGCAGCCTGGGATCGGGGCGGAACACGCGCAGGTCGGTGAAGCCCAAGCGTTCGGCGAGCTCGTCGCGGTAGGCAAGCGTTTCGCCGAACATCTTCTGGGTGTTGGTGAACACGACCGGCACGTCGCGGTCGACCTCGGCGATCATGTGAAGCAGCACCGCCGATTCCGCCCCGAACGACGACACCGCCGCGATCCGCCCCTTTAACTCGCCGGTCAATAAATCGCGCAGCATCTCCTGCGCGGTCACGCCCGCGAAGCGCGCCGCGAAAGCGGCGGCATCGGCTGCGGTATAGACGCGGCCAGTGTCGATCGTATCGAGCTGGCGCGCGGCCTCACCCATGACGAAGCTTCCATACCGGCACCGCCGGATCGGCTGCCTTCTGGTAATGATACTCGTAGCGATCGAGCGAGCGACGGAGCGTCTCGCCGTCGATCGGGGCCTCGGGCGCGAAGCTGTCGAAGCCGCAGCGTCGCATCAGCGGGATCTGATCGACCAGTACGTCGCCCGACGCGCGCAATTCGCCCGTGTAGCCCGCCTCGCGCAGGATGCGGGCGACCGAGTAGCCGCGCCCGTCGCGGAAGCTCGGAAACGACACCTCGATCAACGCGATGCGATCGAGCGAGGGCAGCAGCGCGCGCGCATCGTCGCCGGGTTCGATCCGGACGGCGGTCGCGTTGGATTGCCCGATCAGGAACGAATCGAGCGTGACCGCGGGTTCCTCGTTCACCTCGTCGTTGCGGAACCGGAGCTGGACCCCGCCGCCGCTATCGGTCATCGTCGTCTGGTCGGGATCGAAACCGTCAGCCATAGATCGCCTCCTTGAACGGCTCCATGCCGACGCGCCGATAGGTGTCGACGAAACGCTCGCCGGTCTCACGCACCTCGATGTAGGTGTTGGTGACGCGCTCGATCGCGTCGACCACGCCGTCCTCGCTGAACCCTGGACCGGTGATCTTGCCCAGGCTCACGTCCTCCGCGCCCGACCCGCCGAGCAACAGCTGGAAGTTTTCCACGCCCTTCTTATCGACGCCCAGGATGCCGATGTGACCGGCGTGATGGTGGCCGCAGGCGTTGATGCAGCCTGAAATCTTGAGCTTCAATTCGCCCAGGTCACGCTGGCGCACCGGATCGGCGAAGCGCTCGGCGATCTTCTGCGCCAGCGGGATCGAGCGCGCGTTGGCAAGGCTGCAATAATCGAGGCCCGGGCAGGCGATGATGTCGCTGATGAGGTCGAGGTTCGCCTCGGCGAGCCCGGCCTCGACCAACGCCTCCCACACCGTTTTCAGGTCGGCGACACGGACGTGGGGGATGACGATGTTCTGCGCGTGCGTGACGCGCAGTTCGTCGTGGCCGTACCGCTCGGCGAGATCGGCCATCACGTCGATCTGATCGGCCGAGGCGTCGCCCGGAATGCCCCCGATCGGCTTCAACGACACGTTGACGATCGCATAGCCCGCCTGCTTGTGCGGCTTCACGTTCCGGTCGAGCCAGACCGCGAAATCGGGATCGCCGCGGTCGATCTCGGCTGAGGCACCGTCCTCGAACGCAGGGCTCGCGAACATCGCGGTGATCCGCTCCAGCTCGGCGCGCGGCGGATCGAGCCCGAGCTGCTTGACCGCGGCGAACTCATCTTCGACCTGGCGACGGTATTCGTCGGCGCCAATCTCATGGATCAGGATCTTGATGCGCGCCTTGTAGATGTTGTCGCGGCGGCCGTAGCGATTGTAGACCCGCAAACAGGCCTCAAGGTAGCTCATCAAATCGTCGGCGGTCACGAAGTCGCGGATCTCGTGCGAGATCATCGGCGTGCGACCCATGCCACCGCCGGCAAAGATCTTCGCGCCCAGCTCGCCGTCGCGCATGACAAGCTGGATGCCGATGTCGTGCAGCCGCATCGCCGCGCGGTCCTCGTCCGCGGCGATCACCGCGATCTTGAACTTGCGCGGCAGGTAGCTGAACTCGGGGTGGAAGGTGCTCCATTGGCGCAACAGCTCGGCCCAAGGGCGCGGATCGGCGACCTCGTCCGCGGCGGCGCCGGCGTACTGGTCGGACGAAATGTTGCGGATGCAGTTACCGCTCGTCTGGATGGCGTGCATCTCGACGGTCGCGATCTCGGCCAGGATGTCGGGGGCGTCGGACAGCTTGATCCAGTTAAACTGGATGTTCTGCCGTGTGGTGAAATGGCCGTAGCCGCGGTCGTACTTGCGCGCGATCGTGCCAAGCATCCGCATCTGCCGGCTGTCGAGCGTGCCGTAGGGTACCGCAATCCGCAGCATATAGGCGTGGAGTTGGAGGTAGAGGCCGTTCATTAGCCGGAGCGGCTTGAACTGATCTTCTGTCATCTCGCCCGACAGGCGGCGGCGCACCTGGTCGCGGAACTCGTCGACGCGCGCATCGACGATCGCTTGGTCATACTCGTCGTACTTGTACATCAGATTACCCAGCTTCCGGCCGTGGGATCGGCCGGCTTCAATGTCAGGTCGGGGCGAACGGTCGGGCCGAGCGCACGGATGCGATCCTTGATGTGCGCGGGGCGCGGACCCTCGGGTGTCGCCACGCCCTCGATCACGTAGGGCACGTTGACGCGGCGCGAGGCTTCTTCCGCGCGTGCGATCGCCTCGGCATGGTCGCCCGCATCGACCGCTTCCTCGATGTGGCGCGACCAGCCCCCGCCAGTCCACCAGATCACGTCGCCGCTCGGCAAATCGTTGCCCGTCACCAGTTTCACGCTTTCACCTTCACGCAAATGTCTCCGCGGCGCGGGCATAGCCCGTCAGCCGGTTCTCGGCATCCGACAATTCGACCACCTCGCCGACGACAATGATCGCCGGGCTCGCGACATTCTCGCGCATCATCATCGCGCCAAGGTCGGCGAGCAGGGTGCGAAGCGCGCGGTGGCCGGGCTGGGTACCCTTTTCAAGCACCGCGACTGGCATGTCAGGCGCGACGCCGTCCGCCATCAGCTTGTCCGCAATCTGGTCCGCGGTCGCAACGCCCATGTAGATGACCAGCGTACGGCCTTGCCCGGCAAGGCCCGACCAGTCCTGCTCGCTCAACCCCTTGCACTGGCCGGCGACGAAGCTGACCGCGCTTGAGTGATCGCGGTGGGTGAGCGGCAGCATCGCCTCCGCCGCGCAGCCGAGCGCCGCCGAGACGCCAGGAATGACTTCGACGGGCAGGCCGGCGGCGCGCACCGCTTCGACTTCCTCGCCGCCGCGTCCGAAGATGAAGGGGTCGCCGCCCTTCAGCCGCACGACGATCGCGCCGGTCTTCACATGGGCGACGATCAGCGCATTGATCGCTTCTTGCGGCAGCGTGTGGCGGGCGCGGCGCTTGGCGACGGAGATACGCTGTGCCG
>NZ_CAJYVU010000194.1 GCF_913778135.1 uncultured Sphingomonas sp.
TGCTAACGCGCCCGTTCGCGATAGAAGGCGTGGTGCAGCACGGCGACAAGGTCGGCCGCACGATCGGCTATCCGACTGCCAACATCGACATGGGACGCTACCTGCGCCCGGCCTACGGCATCTACGCTATACGCGGGCGGCTGGCAGACGGGCGCGTACTGGACGGCGCGGCCAACCTTGGCATCCGCCCGCAATTCGAGCCGCCAAAGGAATTGCTTGAACCTTATTTCTTCGACTTTTCGGGCGACCTGTACGGCGAGTGCATCGAGGTCGAGTTGATAGAGTTCCTGCGGCCGGAGGCGAAGTTCGACAGCCTCGACGCGCTGATGGCGCAGATGGACGCCGACTGCGCGCGCGCCCGCACGATCCTGGAGCGCTGACGCCCCAACATGCGTTAGCGCGACATGATCACGCTCGTCCCCGTCCTCGGCGATCAACTCACCCCGACGATCTCGTCGCTCGCCGCTGCGAAGAAGGCGGACACGGTCGTGCTGATGATGGAGGTCGCCGATGAGACGACCTACGTGCGGCACCACAAGCAGAAGATCGCCTTCATCCTCTCGGCAATGCGCCACCACGCCGCCGCGCTGCGTGAGGCCGGGTGGACGGTCGACTATGTGGGCCTCGACGATCCGGACAATAGCGGCAGCTTCACCGGCGAGGTCGCACGCGCGGTCGAGCGGCATGCGGCGACCCGCATCATCGTGACCGAGGCGGGCGAGTGGCGCGTTCGTGCGATGCTCGATGCGTGGCAGACGCTGTTCGGCATTCCCGTCGACATCCTGACCGACGACCGCTTCATCGCCACGCATGCCGACTTTGAGGCATGGGCCGCGTCGCGCAAGGTGCTGACGATGGAGTACTTCTACCGCGTGATGCGGCAGCGCACCGGCGTGCTGATGGACGGCAAGTACCCGGTCGGCGGGCAGTGGAATTTCGACAAGGACAATCGCAAGCCGGCGAACAAGGACCTGTTCATGCCGCAACCGCTCGCGTTCAAACCCGACAAGGTGACGCGCGAGGTGATCGACCTCGTTTCGACCCGCTTCGCCGATCATCCAGGCGATCTAGGCGGCTTCGATTATGCCGTCACCGCCGAGGACGCTGAGCGGCAAGCCGACACCTTCTTCGCGCATGCGCTGGAGAAGTTCGGCGATTACGAGGACGCGATGCTGACGGGTGAGCGCCATTTGTGGCACTCGATCCTCTCGCCTTACTTGAACGCCGGGCTGCTCGATCCGCTCGACCTGTGTCGTCGCGCCGAGGCGGCGTACCGCGCGGGCAAGGCACCGATCAACTCGGTCGAAGGCTACGTCCGTCAGATCCTCGGCTGGCGCGAATATATGCGCGGCATCTACTGGCGCGAAGGACCCGATTACGTCGAGCGCAATTACTTCGGGAATATGCGCCAGCTGCCTGACTGGTACTGGACCGGCGAAACCGACATGCACTGTCTACGCGAAGCGCTCGGACAGACGCTCGCCACCGCGCACGCGCACCACATCCAGCGGCTGATGGTCACCGGCAATTTCGCGCTGCTGATCGGCGCCGATCCGAAGGCGGTTCACCTCTAATATCTCGAAGTCTATATCGACGCGTATGAATGGGTAGAGCTGCCCAACACGCTCGGCATGAGCCAGTTCGGCGACGGCGGGCTGCTCGGCTCCAAGCCCTATGCAGGGTCGGGCGCGTACATCAACCGCATGTCGGACTATTGCGGCCACTGCCGATACAACGTGACGAAGCGCGTCGGCGAGGACGCCTGCCCGTTCAACGCGCTCTACTGGGATTTTCTCGCCCGCAACGAGGACAAGCTGCGCCCCAACCGGCGCATGGCGATGCCGTACCGCACCTGGGACCGGATGAAGCCCGAAACCCGCGCCGAGACTCGCGCGCAGGCGTCGGCTTTTCTCGACCAACTGGATGCGAGCGGACCGCCCTACTGACGCGCGCGCCGCGGCGCGCTATGCCGGGTGGATGGACCCGCTCGTCTCGACGCAATGGCTCGCTGATCACCTGTCGGACCGCGACCTGCGCGTCGCCGATGCCAGTTACCACATCGACCTGCCTGGTGAGCCGAAGCGCGATGCCGCGGCGGAATTCGCCGCCGGCCATGTGCCGGGCGCGGTGTTCATGAACCTTGCCGGCTTCTCCGACCCTGACAGCCCCTTGCCCTCGACCATGCCGAACGCCGCGCGCTTCGCCAGCCGCATGGCGCGGGCAGGGCTCGGCGACGGATTGCGGATCGTGCTCTACGACGATGCGTCACATTTCACGGCGGCGCGTGCCTGGGTGATGCTGCGCGCATTCGGCTTCACCGATGTCGCGATCCTCGACGGCGGTCTGGCGAAATGGCGCGCCGAGGGGCGCCCGGTGGAAATAGGCGGGCACGTCGTCCGCCCGCGTCACGCCACCCCGCGCGAGCAGGGCAGGGGGATCGCGAACATGGCCGACGTGCGCGCCGCGCTGGGCCACGACGTGCAGATCGTCGACGCACGCGGGCGGGCGCGCTTCACCGGTGCCGAACCCGACCCACGCCCCGGTGTCGCGGCCGGCCACATGCCCGGCGCGCGCAACCTGCCGTACAAGCAGGTCTTCAACCCCGACGGCACGTGGAAGCGCGGCGATGCGCTGCGCGCCGCTTTCGCGGACGCCGGCGTCGATCCGTCGCGACCGATGATGATGACCTGTGGCTCGGGCATCACCGCAAGCGTGCTCGCCTTCGCCGCACACCTGTTAGGACACGAGGCGGCGGTCTACGACGGCAGTTGGAGCGAATGGGGTGCCGACCCCTCCACTCCCAAGGCGACGGGTGACGCATGAGTGATGATCAGCACGACCTCCGGCCCGACACGCGCGTCGTCACCGCCGGCCGCCGCCCCGAATGGACCGCGGGCGTCGTCAACACACCCGTGTGGCGCGCTTCGACGATCCTCTACGACGACGTCGCGCACCTGCGCGCGAGCGGCGCGGCCGACACCCACCACCGCCTGTTCTACGGGCGTCGCGGCACGCCGACGCAGTGGAGCCTGGCCGACGCACTGACCGGCCTGGAACCGGGCGCGGAAGGGACCTTCCTCTACCCGTCGGGCGTCGCCGCGATCGCTGCCTGCCTGCTGGCGGTGCTGTCACCGGGCGACGAACTGCTCGTGCCCGACAGCGCCTATGATCCGACGCGGTCGATGGCGACTGGATTGCTCAAGCGGTTTGGTATCGCCGCGCGCTTCTACGATCCGCTGGTCGGTAAGGGGATCGTCGAACTGATCAGCCCGGCGACGCGCGCGATCTTCATGGAATCGCCCGGCAGCCTGACCTTCGAGGTGCAGGACGTGTCCGCGATCGTCGCAGTCGCCAAGGACCGCGGGATCGCGACGATCCTCGACAATACCTGGGCGACGCCGCTGTTCTTCCCGGCGATCGCCAAGGGCGTCGATTATTCGATCCTCGCCTGCACCAAATACATCGTCGGCCATTCCGACGTCATGCTCGGCTCGGTCACTGCCGGTCCGGGCCGCTTCGCTGCCTTGCGCGAGACGAGCTTCCAGCTGGGGCAGGTCACCAGCCCCGACGACGCCTGGCTCGGTAGCCGGGGCCTGCGCACCATGTCGCTCCGCTTGCGCCAGCATCAGGCGAGCGCGCTGGAGATCGCGCGCTGGCTGGCCGCGCAGCCGGAGGTGTCGCGCGTGCTCCACCCGGCGCTGCCGTCCTGCCCGGGACACGAGATATTCGCACGCGACTTCCTCGGCTCGTCGGGGCTGTTCGCCTTCGCGCTCCAAGGCGGTGACGAGCGATCGCGCGCCGCGCTGATCGACGCGCTGGACTATTTCGGCATCGGCTACAGCTGGGGCGGGTATGAGAGCCTGGCGCTGCCGGTCGACCCGGCGCGCCATCGCACCGCCACCATGCCCAACTTCGCCGGACCACTCGTGCGCCTACAGATCGGGCTGGAGGATCCCGCCGACCTGATCGCCGATCTGGCGCGCGGGCTCGCCGCGTTCCGAGCGGCGCGCGGGTGAGTTTCGCCAGCGACTGGCTGAGCGAGAACGGCATCGCGCTGCCGGGACGGTTCGACCTGCTTGAAATGGCGGTCGCGGGCGCGCTGGTGCTTGTCTCGCTGCTGCTCGGGCTCGTCGCCGGGCGCGTCCTCGGCCCGCGCGCGGCGGCGTGGTGGAAGGCGCACGTCGCCAACCACGGCGAGGGGCTGTGGCGCCGCATGAGCGCGATCCTGCGCCACGGCAGTGCCGCGCTGCTGCTCTCGATCGTCCTCGTCGCGCATGACTGGACCGGGTGGGGCGGGCTGCCGATCGGCATCGCGCTCGGCGCTGCCGCAGCCGCGCTTGCCCATGCGATATTGCGCGGGCTCGGCATGCCGCGCTGGGCGACCTGGACGTTCGCGACGATCCTGTTCGTGGCGTTGCTAAGCCGCGCGGTCGGTGGACTGGGGCCGATCACCGACACGCTCGACGCGGTCGGATTCAATATCGGGCGCCGGCGACTGTCGCTGCTCGCGCTGATCTACATCCTCGTGATCGCGATCGTGATCTTCGCGGGCGTTCGGCTCGCCAATCGCGTCGTCACGCACACCATCGGACAGGCGCGCTCGCTAGACGCGACGCAGAAGCTGCTCGCACAGAAGCTGGCGAGCATCGGCATCGTCGTTGCGGCGTTCTTCTTCGGGATCGATTTCGCCGGGATCGACCTCACCGCCTTCGCCTTCTTCTCGGGCGCGATGGGTCTTGCGGTCGGGTTCGGGTTGCAGAAAACGGTGGGCAACCTGATCGCGGGCATCATCCTACTGATGGATCGCTCGATCAAGCCGGGCGACGTGATCGTCGTCGGCGACAGCTTCGGCTGGGTCAACAAGATCGGCGTGCGCGCGGTCAGCGTGGTGACGCGCGACGGCAAGGAGCATCTGATCCCGAACGAGAATCTGATGACGCAGGAGGTGGAGAACTGGTCCTTCACCGACCGCAACGTGCGCGTGCGTATACCCGTCAGCGTCGCCTATTCGTGCGACCTGAAACTGGCGCAATCGCTGATGATGAAGGCGGCGACCGACAGCCCGCGCGTGCTGACCAGCCCGAAGCCCAACGTTTGGCTGACCGCGTTCGGTAACGACGGGGTCGAGCACGAGATCCTCGCCTGGATCAGCGATCCCGAGAGCGGGGTCGGCAACGTCCGCTCGGACGTGCTCAACCGTTTGTGGGTGTTGTTCAAGGACGCGGGGATCGCAATTCCGTTCGCGCAGCACGACGTTTACGTCAGGACGTGGCCGAAGCAACCGCTCGCTGCTGCCGATCCGACAACCGACCAGCCGGGCTAGCTCCGGCAAACCGCGATGCGAAGTCGGTCGCGGCGCGGAGAAGTGCGCGCCGGCCTGAACGTCTCCGCGCCGTGTGATTACGGCTGCGGCGTTGCGCCCGGCGTCGGCGTCGCGGCGGGCGAGGGCGCGGTCGCCTGCGTTGCGCCGGCGGCACCGCCCGTCACCGCGCGCGCACCCTGTCCGTCGCCCTGCGGTGCGGCGATGATGTCGCGCGTCGTCTGGCCCTTGTCGATGACGTTGGTCTGCGGATCGCCGACCGCGCTGCGGATTCCCGGCTGTGCCACGTCGCCGCCGGCCTGATCGACCACGCCGGCCTCTGCCTGGCTGCGCGGCGCCGGCGTGCCGAACAGCGCCTCCAGCGTCTGGCCCTGCGTGTTCGTCCCTTGGGTCCGCGCGGCACCCGGCTGCGGCGGGACCAGCGAGAAGTCGGGCGGGATCACCAGCGGTGCCTGGCGCGCCACCGCGAACTCGTCGGGCCGCGCGCGGTCGTAGCCGCTCTTGCCGCACGCCGACAGCGACGTCACCGCCGCGAGTGCGACGCCCGTGACCACCAACTTACGCATGTACGTTCTCCGAGGAATTCTTCGCATTCTCGTCCGGCTTGTCGCGGATCACGAGCGCGCGCACCAGCAGAATCAGCACGCCGATCGTAATCGCCGCGTC
>NZ_CAJYVU010000195.1 GCF_913778135.1 uncultured Sphingomonas sp.
TTCTCGAACGGGTTGCCGTCCTGCGTTACGCCGTTGTCCTGCTCGTCCATGATCCTGATCCTTGCGAGAAAAGAGCGCCGTCGCGCCGAATGCCGCGCGCCTGGCCCAGTTGCGGCGCGATTAGCAGTGCGAACACGTGGATACAACGTGCCTGCTCGTCGATTTGAAGTTCGCGCAGGCTCGGACTATGTTGTGCGTCTGCTGATCGGAGGCCCGGTGTTCTACGTTGTCCTGCTAGCGATGGTCGCCGCGTTCCTGGCGCTTCGCTTATATTCGGTGCTCGGCAAGCGCGGTGGTCATGAGCAATCGCTGCCGCGCGCGGCGGAAGAGCGTGTCGCGGCGGTTACGCAGCCACGAACGGTCGAGAACGTGCCCGACGTACGAGGCGCCACCGTACGTCCTTTCGACAGCGGCGCCGAGAGCGGCCTTCGCGCCGTCGCGGCGGCCGAGCCGGGTTTCGACGTGACGCGCTTCATCGACGGATCGCAGGCGGCGTACCGCATGATCCTTGAAGCGTTTTGGCGCGGTGACGAGGACGCGCTGGCCGATCTGGTCGTTCCCGACGTGCGGGAGGCGTTCGTGGAGGCCATTCAGGCGCGTCGTGACGCTGGACACGTGCTGGACAATCGTCTGGTGACGATCGAACGCGCGTCGATAGTCTCGGCCTCGGTCGATGGCCGGTTGGCGCAGGTCGCGGTGCGGTTCGACGCCGACATCGCGGCGGTGACGCGCGATACTGATGGCAATGTGGTCGCCGGCTCGCTCAGCGACGCGGTGCAGACGCATGATGTGTGGACCTTCACGCGTACGCTCAAGAGCGCCGATCCGAACTGGATGCTCGCGGACACCGACGAGGCGTGAGGTATTGTCGCGGTGTAACTGCGCTGGCCGGTGCGCTGGCACTGTCGGCGTGCGTGGGCGGTGTTGCGCCGCCACCCAGAGCGGAGAGCGGCGCTTTGCCACCGCCGTCGCCGTCATACCCTGCGCAGCGTGACCGCGACCAGCCGCGCCGATACGAGGAAGCGGGGCCACGGCAACCGGTCGCGTCGGTTCCGATCCTTCCGGTGCCCGCGATGGCCGCACCCGGCGCGCTCACCGCGGCGCAGGCGGGTACGGTGCGCGGGGTCGATTGGAGCGCACTGCCGATCTCGACCGACAATGCCGCGCTGGCGTTGCAGGCGTTTCGTACCTCCTGCCCCAGCCTGCTGCGTCGTGCGGACCAGTCAGGGCTGACGTCACCCACCGATTGGCAACCCGCCTGTTCAGCGGCCGCGACGACTGCATCTGGACAGGCACCTGACTTCTTCCGCCGCTATCTGGAGCCGGTGCAGGTCGGTGACGGACGCGCCTACGCGACTGGTTACTACATTCCGGAGATACGCGGCTCGCTCGAGGAGCGCGCCGGTTACGCGCCAATTTATGCGCGCCCCAACGACCTGATCGACGTCGATCTCGGCGCCTTCTCATCCGATCTCGCGGGCAAGAAGATCCGTGGACGCGTCGATGGCTCGAACTTCGTGCCCTATTTCGACCGAACGGCGATCGAGGAGGGGGCGCTCAACGGCCGCGCGCGCGTGCTCGGCTACGCAGTCGATCCGGTCGAATTCTTCTTCCTCCAGGTTCAGGGTTCGGGCAACGTCCGCATGCCCGACGGATCGCTGCTGCGGATCGGCTACGATACGCAGAACGGGCGCGACTACACCGGGATCGGCGCGTTGATGCGGGCGCGCGGGCTGATCGGCCCCAATCAGGCGTCGATGCAAGGCGTGGTCCAGTGGCTGCACGACCACCCCGATGAGGGCCGCGCCATCATGCGCGAGAACAAGAGTTTCGTCTTCTTCCGCGTGCTCGATGGTCCGCCGCTCGGGGCGCTTGGGCTGCCGGTCACCGGCGGCGCGACGGTGGCGGCCGATCCCAAGTTCATCCCGCTCGGCGCACCGGTGCTGCTGTCGATGGACCGCGTCGACGCCAACGGAATCTGGATCGCACAGGATACCGGCGGCGCGATCAAAGGTGCGAACCGGTTCGATACCTTTTGGGGTGCCGGCAGCGAGGCGCGTGCGATCGCGGGCGGGATGAGCGCGCGCGGCACTGCATTCCTGCTGCTGCCAATCGGCACTGCGGATCGGCTGCGCAGCGGGGGAGCGACCGGTGGGACGACGCCTCGGCCCTGAAGAGGCGAACGCCTGGGCGCAGCTGCGCGCCACTGTGCGTCCATTGCGGCCGCAAAGACCTCTCACCACCGCTTCGGTGATCGCGCCGTCCGCGCCGATGAAGGCGAAGGCAGCACGATCACCGATGGTCGCGCCTGTCGCGAGCCCGGCACGTGCCGCCGTGCCCGTAGCGCGGTCGACAGCGAACACGCTCGATCGTACGTGGGACCGCAAGCTGACCACCGGCATGGTCACGCCCGATCGCACGATCGACCTCCACGGACATACGCTCGCGTCGGCGCACGCGTTGCTCGATCATCAGCTCGATCAGGCAATCAGGCTTGGCGAACGCACGATCCTGCTCGTGACCGGGCGACCGCCGCGCAAGGAGAGCGAGCGCCCACACGCGCGCGGCGCCATCCGCGCGGCGATCGGGGACTGGCTTCAGCTCTCCCGCCACGCAGACGCAATCGCGGCGGTGCGCGGTGCACATCCGCGGCACGGCGGCGCGGGTGCGCTCTACGTCATCCTGCGGCGCAGACGCTGAGGATCAGGCGTCCTCGACCTGATCGAGATAGGCTCCGTACCCTTCCGACTCCATCTGCTCCTTGGGCACGAAGCGTAGCGCGGCCGAGTTGATGCAGTAGCGCAGGCCACCCCGATTGCGCGGGCCATCCTCGAACACGTGACCCAGATGGCTGTCACCGCCCGCCGAGCGTACCTCGGTGCGCACCATGCCGTGGGTGCGGTCGGACAGCTCATTTACGCGCGCGGGCTCGATCGGCTTGGTGAAGCTTGGCCAGCCGCAATGCGACTCGTATTTGTCGGCCGACGCGAACAGCGGCTCGCCGGAGACTATGTCAACGTAGATACCCGGCTTTTTGTTGTAGAGATACTCGCCCGTACCCGGCCGCTCGGTACCGCTCTGTTGCGTTACGTAGAATTGCTCCGGTGTCAGCCGCGCGATGGCGTCATCGGTCTTGGTATATTCGGTCATGATCGCTCCTTGTGACCTCTCGCGCCGCCAACGTGTTCACGTGCGAAGCGTGCCCGCGACCTGTCGCCGAACCAGCTCGCTCGTCACGCCGAACACCAAGTGCGACGCGTAGGAATAGAGGTTGGTTGATAGATCGGTATGCCACGGCGCGGTGCCAAGCCCTACCGCCGGCACGGCCGCTTCATCTAGCAGCGTCGCGGTCGCCACGCCGAAGCCGGTGCCGTATCCGGCGGTCGACGATGGGCGAAGCTCGGCGGCGATGCCGTAGATGATACCGAGACCGACCCCGAGCGCGTAGTGGATCGACTGCCCGGCGAGCGGTTTGGTGGCCGGCGGAAGTTCATGCCCGGTGAGCTGCTTTGCCACCGCATCGGCAGCCTGCTCGGTCGCAGGTTCGGAAATCTCGTTATCGTCGCCGGACGATCTGAACTCGGAGACGACGGCTTGAAACCTGTCCATCGCGAACGATGCGACGGCACCCGCAATGCCGCCCGCCACCGCACCGCGTAGCACCTTGATCGTCGTGCCCTCATCGGTCTCAAGAGTCCGCATCGTTCTTGCCTAACCTATGTTGAGCCGGAACAACGGACGTGCGCGTATCCGGTTGCGCTACGCGGCCGGCGCCGAGACGCGTTGCAGCAGGTTGGCGTAGATGCGGGTCAGCGCGTGAAGGTCGTCGACCGCCACCGCCTCGTTGCGCTGGTGCATCGTCGCGTTGAGCAACCCGAACTCGACCACGGGACACAGCGCGCGCAGGAAGCGCGCGTCGGATGTCCCGCCCGTCGTCGACAACTCGGGAGTCAGCCCCGTCTCCTCAAGGATCGCGGTCGACAGCATGGCGGAGAGCGCGCCCGGCTCGGTCAGGAACGCCTCGCCCGAGACACGCGCCGTGACGATCGCGCCTGGCGCATGGCGGTGAACAATCCCGGTGACCCGGTCAGCCAACTCGGCGCCGCGATGCAGGTCGTTGAAGCGGATGCTGATCCGTGCCTTAGCCGCTGCGGGAATTACGTTGGTCGCTGGATTACCGACATTCATGTCGGTCACTTCGAGATTCGAAGGCTGGAACCAGGCGTTGCCCTCGTCGAGCACGAGCGCGTTGAGTTCGGCCAGCGCGGCGATCAGTTTCGGGATCGGGTTGTCGGCGAGATTGGGATAGGCGACGTGGCCCTGCCGGCCCGGCACCTCGATCCAGATGTTCACCGAGCCGCGGCGGCCGATCTTCACCATGTCGCCGAGCTGGCGGACCGAGGTGGGCTCGCCGACGAGGCAGAGATCGGGCGTGATGCCGAGCGCGGCCAGCCGTTCGATCAGCACAGGCGTGCCGTAGGTCGCCGGGCCTTCCTCGTCGCCGGTGATGAGCAGGCTGAGCGTCGGGCCGCTCGCCCGCGCCGCCGCGGCGATAAAGGCGGCAACCGCGCCCTTCATATCGACCGCGCCGCGGCCGTAGAGCAGGGCCCCGCGGATGTCGCCGGACCCTGGGGAGCCCTGCCACCCCTCGCCGGGTGGGACGACGTCGACGTGGCCGGCAAAGGCAAGATGCGCGCCCGTGCCTTCCCGCAGCGCGATCAGGTTTTCGACCGGGCCGTCGGGTGCGTCGCCGGTGACGACGCGGTCGATCGTGAATCCGATGGGCGTGAGCGCCGCCTCCAGCACGTCGAACACGGCGCCGCGCGCGGGGGTGACGCTGTCAG
>NZ_CAJYVU010000196.1 GCF_913778135.1 uncultured Sphingomonas sp.
GCGGTGCGCGAGGGGCGCAGCGAGCTGTTCCTGACCGACGAGCATATCGGTGAAGACCGCGTCGCGATCCCCGGCGTGCTCGCCGCCGCCGCGGTCCACACGCATCTGGTTCGCCGCGGGCTTCGCTCCTACGCGTCGGTCAACGTCCGCACTGCGGAATGCCTCGATACGCATTACTACGCCGTGCTGATCGGCGTCGGCGCGACCACGGTGAACGCGTATCTGACCGAGGCCGCGATCGTCGATCGCCAGGCGCGCGGGCTGTTCGGGGACTTGAGCCTCGACGACTGCTTGGTCCGCCACAAGAAGGCGATCGAGGAAGGCCTGCTCAAGATCATGTCGAAGATGGGGATCTCGGTCCTCTCCTCGTATCGCGGCGGCTATAATTTCGAGGCGGTGGGGCTCAGCCGCGCGCTGGTGAACGACCTGTTCCCCGGCATGCCGGCCAAGATCAGTGGCGAGGGTTATGCCTCGCTCCACGTCAACGCGACCGAGCGGCACGAAGCGGCGTTCGACAGCGCGGTTGCGACGCTGCCGATCGGCGGCTTCTACCGTCAGCGCCACACCGGCGAGGCGCATGCCTATTCTGCGCAACTGATGCACCTGCTCCAGACGGCGGTCGCGACAGACAGCTATTCGAGCTACCTGCAATTCTCGCGCGGGGTGGCCGACCTGCCGCCGATCTACCTGCGCGACCTGTTCCAGTTCAACTTCCCGGCAGAGGGCGTCGCGGTCGATCAGGTCGAGGCGATCACCGAGATCCGCAAGCGCTTCGTCACGCCGGGCATGAGCCTCGGCGCGCTGTCACCGGAGGCGCACGAGACGCTGGCGATCGCGATGAACCGCATCGGCGCGAAGGCAGTCTCGGGCGAGGGCGGCGAGGATAAAATCCGTTACCAGCCGTACGAGAACGGCGACAACGCCAACTCGGTCATCAAGCAGATCGCGAGCGGAAGGTTCGGCGTCACCTCCGAATATCTCAACGCCTGCGAGGAGATCGAGATCAAGGTGGCGCAGGGCGCCAAGCCCGGCGAGGGCGGGCAGCTGCCCGGTTTCAAGGTGACCGAGTTCATTGCGCGGCTCAGGCACTCGACGCCCGGAGTCACGCTGATCTCGCCGCCGCCGCACCACGACATCTACTCGATCGAGGATCTGGCTCAGCTCATCTACGACCTGAAGCAGATCAACCCGCGCGCGCGTGTCTGCGTCAAGCTCGTCTCCTCCGCCGGCATCGGCACGGTCGCGGCGGGTGTTGCGAAGGCGCACGCCGACGTGATCCTCGTCTCCGGCCACGTCGGGGGAACAGGCGCATCGCCGCAGACGAGCATCAAATACGCCGGCACGCCGTGGGAAATGGGTCTGTCCGAGGTCAACCAGGTCCTGACCCTCAACGGCCTGCGCGGGCGGATCAAGCTGCGCGCCGACGGCGGATTGAAGACCGGGCGCGATATCGTCATCGCCGCGATCCTCGGCGCCGAGGAGTTCGGCATCGGCACATTGAGCCTCGTCGCGATGGGCTGCATCATGGTGCGGCAGTGCCACTCGAACACCTGCCCGGTCGGCGTCTGCACGCAGGACCCGAAGCTGCGCGACAAGTTCGTCGGCACGCCCGAAAAGGTCATCAACCTGATGACGTTCATCGCCGAGGAAGTGCGCGACATCCTCGCGCGGCTGGGTGTGCGCAGCCTCGACGAGGTGATCGGCCGCACCGAGCTGCTGCGCCAGGTCAGCCGCGGCGCCGAGCACCTCGACGACCTCGACCTCAACCCGATCCTCGCCAAGGTCGATGCGACCGACGCCGAGCGGCGCTTCTCGCTCTCCACCTTTCGCAACGAGGTACCCGATAGCCTCGACGCGCAGATCATCAAGGACGCCGCCCCGGTCTTCTCGCGCGGCGAGAAAATGCAGCTGACCTACTCGGTGCGCAACACGCACCGGGCGGTCGGCACGCGCCTGTCGAGCGAGGTGACACGTCGGTTTGGCATGAGCAAGCTCGCCGACGGTCACGTCACCGTCCGCTTGCGCGGCTCGGCCGGGCAATCGCTCGGCGCGTTCCTGTGCAAGGGCATTACGCTGGAGGTGTTCGGCGACGCCAACGACTACGTCGGCAAAGGATTGTCGGGTGGCACGATCGTCGTCCGCCCCGCGGTCTCCTCCCCGCTCGCCAGCCAGGACAACACCATCCTTGGCAACACCGTGCTCTACGGTGCGACGGCGGGCCGGCTGCTGGCGGCGGGACAGGCGGGCGAGCGCTTCGCGGTGCGCAACTCGGGCGCCGACGTGGTGGTCGAGGGCTGCGGCGCGAACGGGTGCGAGTATATGACCGGCGGCACCGCGGTGGTGCTGGGCGAGGTGGGGCAGAACTTCGGCGCCGGCATGACCGGCGGCATGGCGTTCGTCTACGACGCGAGCGGCCGCTTCGCACGCAATGCCAACCCGGAGAGCATCGTCTGGCAACGCATCGCCTCCGAGCACTGGGCGGACAAGCTGCGCGCGTTGGTCGAGGCGCACGCGCGCGCGACCGACAGCCGCTGGTCAAAGGGGCTGCTGGAAGACTGGGACGCCGCGCTCGCGCATTTCTGGCAGGTGGTGCCGAAGGAGATGCTCACCCGCCTGCCCTACCCGCTCGACGACAGCGTCGAACTCGTCGCGGCGGAATAGGCGATCGCGTGCGTCGTCCACGTGGATGACGCACGCACCCACGTTTTGCCTCAAACCCGCCGCCGCATGCGATCCGCGGCCTTGCCCACCACCGCAGTCCCGCTATTCACCATCATATGTGGCAGTTGCACCAATTCACCCTGTGTCCGTTCACCCGCAAGGTGCGCACGCTGCTCAATGAAAAGGACGTCGGCTACCAGTTGGTGCGCGAGCATCCGTGGGAGCGGCGCGACGACTTCCTCCACATGAACCCCGCCGGGCAGACTCCGGTGATGGTCGAGCCGAACAAGGGCGAGGTGCTGATCGATTCGCTCGCGATCTGCGAATATTTCGAGGAAACGGTCGACCGCGCCGCGATGATCAACGGCTCCTCGGCCAACCGCGCCGAGATTCGCCGGCTGGTCACCTGGTTCGACACCTTCTTCTACCGCGACGTGACGCAGCCGCTGTTGGAAGAGCGCATGCTCAACCGGCTGGTCCACCGTACCGCGCCCAATGCGTCGCGGCTGCGCGAGGCGATGAAGTCGTCGGTCGGGCACCTCGATTACATCGATTACCTGCTCGACCATCGCAAATGGATCGCGGGCGCAACGATCAGCCTCGCCGACCTTGCCGCCGCGTCGCAGATCTCGGTCGCGGACTATCTCGGCGGGATCGACTGGACCGGGCACGCGCACGCCAAGGCATGGTATTCCGCGTTCAAGAGCCGACGCAGCTTCCGCCCGCTGCTGACCGAGCGCGTCAGCGGGATCGAGCCGCCGAGCTACTACGAGAACCCGGACTTCTGATGCCGTGCACGTGACCAACGCCCCCGACGCGCCGGGTGCCGGCCCGATCACGTTTGACGACTTCATGCGCGTCGATGTGCGCGTCGGCACGATCCTGGCGGTCGATCCTTTCCCGGAGGCACGCAAGCCCGCGTTCAAGCTCACGATCGATTTCGGCGAGACGATCGGCATCAAACGCTCCTCGGCGCAGATCACCGTCCGCCATACCGCTGACGAACTGGTCGGGCGTCAGGTCGCGGCCGTGGTCAACTTTCCCCCGCGCCAGATCGGACCGATGATGTCGGAGGTGCTGACGCTCGGCTTCCCCGACGCGGACGGCGCGGTGGTACTCGCAAGCCCCGCGCACCCGGTGCCGAACGGCGGGCGATTGTTCTAGGCGCTACTCCCACGCGGCGGGATCGATCGTCTCGTGCAGGAAGGCGACGAACGCGCGCACCGCGGACGAGACGATCGGCGCACGCGGGTGCAGCGCCCATATCGCGACATCGCGTGTCCCCTCCCATTCGCGCAACACGCGCACCAGCCGACCGTCGCGCAGAGCCTCGCCCACGTCCCACAATGATCGGAGCGCTATGCCGACTCCCGACAGCGCCAACTCGCGCACCAGCTCGCTCGAATTCGTCTCGACGCGACTGGCGTGATCGATGCTCGCGCGGCGCGTACCCGACACCAGCCGCCACGGCATCTGCCCCTCGGCGGCAAGCAGTGTATGCGAGCCGAGATCGCCCAGTCGCGCCGGCGATCCCGCGCGCGCCAGATAGCCCGGGCTCGCACACAGGACACGGCGGCTGTCACCCA
>NZ_CAJYVU010000197.1 GCF_913778135.1 uncultured Sphingomonas sp.
GCGGCCGGGCAGGAACTTCAGGGTCGCCGGGTTCGGCGTGGCTTCTGTTTCGATCAGCATGGCGGCGATGTGGCCCGGCGCGGCGGCGGGATCAAGCGGCGTCCACGAAAGCGATCGTTTCAGCGCGCGTGCCCGACCTTCACACGTCGAGTTGCTTCACCGCTGCGTTCCACTTGGCGACATTGTCGCGGGCTTCCTGCACGAAGGCACTGCGCTTGACGAAGCCGAGGAACAGGTCGGCGAACCATTTGCCCGGCTGCCTGAGCGGGCGCTCGAACTGGATCAACAGCACGACCCTCGTACTCTCCGTGTCGTTCCACACCTCGTGATCGTAGGTGTCGTCGAACACCAGAGTCTGCCCCTCCGACCAGCGCACCACCCGGTCGTTGACGCGCATCCGCACGTCGCCGTCTCGCGGCACGATCAGGCCCAGGTGGCAGGTGATCAGCCCCTTGGTCACGCCGCGGTGCGCGGGAATGTGGGTTCCCGGCGCCAGGATCGAGAAAAAGGCCGAGTTCAGCCCGGGGATCGCCTCGATCGCCGACTTCGTTCGGGGGCAGCGCGCCAGATTGTCATGGATGGGGTAGCCATAACCCCACAGGAAGAACGAGCGCCATTTGTTGACCTCCGCGATCGAGCGATGATCGGGCGAGATCGTGGCGAGGCTGGGCGCGGCGTGGCCGACTAGGGCGACCGCGGTCGCCTCGGCCCGGATGGCCTCCCAGTGATCGCGCAGACCTTGCGTCCAGGCGAAGTCGCGCATGTCGAGCACCGGATCGTTCGGCACCAGCGACGATCCCGCGATCAGATGATCGAACAGGCCGCGCAGGTGCTTGCCGACGCGGATAATCAGCGGGCGATTACCTTCCGCCTTCATCGCCGCGCCCGCGGTTGGTGCCCCCGCGATGATTGTCGGATCGGGCGCAACCGCGGCGGCCGCCATCGTGTGCGGAGCCGGCGTGTCGCTTTTCCACTGGCGTGGGTGGGCGACCTTCTCAGCGATCATTGCTCGTTCTCGTCTCCGCGCTGCGTCTTCGTGGCGGAACTCGCCAGTAAGACGTCACTATTCGGGCAAGGCGACGAAATGATGGCATTGATGCGGCGAAGTGGGCGCTGATCGATCCGGTGCGTTATCAAGTGTTGCCGCCGCCCCTAAACTGGATGGCTATCCGCCGCGCAGCCGTTGCGGAGCCGCGACTGGAGGCCTACAAGCCGCCGCATATGGTTTCTCCCGCACGCGCGCTGTCCAAGCCGCTCGTCGCCTTTCTCCTCGCTACCGCGCTCGTTCCGGCCGCCGCCGGACAGCGCGTCGGGAACGGCAAGCCTGCTCCGGCCGCGAAGCCGTCCACACCCGATGCGACGCCGGTCGATCCCGCCTCGGTCAAGGTCGATACCGCGCCGTGGCTGTTCAAGGGTTCGGACATCCCGCCCGACCCGGCATGGTATTTCGGGCGGTTGCCGAACGGGCTGCGGTACGCGGTGCGCAAGAACGGCGTGCCGCCGGGTCAGGTCGCGGTGCGCGTTCGCATCGATGCGGGCTCGCTGTACGAGAAGGACTCGGAGCAGGGCTTCGCGCACCTGATCGAGCATCTGTCGTTCCGCGGCTCCAAATACGTCCCCGATGGCGAGGCGAAGCGCGTGTGGCAGCGTTTCGGCGCGACCTTCGGATCGGATTCGAACGCGTCGACCACGCCGACGCAGACGGTATACAAGCTCGACCTGCCCGGCGCGACGCAGGCGAACCTCGACGAGAGTTTGAAGATCTTCGCCGGCATGATGCAGGAGCCCGCGATCACCGCGCAGGGGCTCGCCGCCGAGCGCCCGGCCGTACTCGCCGAGCAGCGCGAGGCACCGGGGCCGCAGGTCCGTTACGGCGATGCGCTGCGCGAAACTTTTTTCGCGGGGCAGCCGCTCGCCAACCGCTCGCCGATCGGTACGATCAAGACGCTGGAGGCGGCGACGCCCGCCGCGGTGCAGGCGTTCCACGATCGCTGGTACCGGCCCGAAAACACGGTGGTGATCCTGTCGGGCGACATTGATCCAACAACGGCCGCGTCGCTGATCGTCAAGAATTTCGCGAGCTGGACCGGGCATGGTCCCGCGGTTCCCGCACCCAGCTTCGGCAAACCCGACCCCAACGCACCGCCGACGAAGACGGTGGTCGAACCCTCGCTACCGCCGATTGTCGCGACCGCGGTACTGCGCCCGTGGGAGTACCGCGACGACACGATCATCTTCAACCAGAAGCGGCTGGTCGATTTCGTCGCGCTGCGCGTCATCAACCGCCGGCTGGAGACGCGCGCGCGGGCCGGGGGCAGCTTCCTCCAGGCCTCCGTCAGCCTCGACGACGTATCGCGATCGGCCAACGGCACCTTCACCAACATCGTGCCCCTAGGCGACGATTGGGAGGCGGCGCTGAAGGACGTGCGTGCGGTGATCGCCGATGCGATGTCGACCGCGCCGACGCAAGCGGAGGTCGACCGCGAGCTCACCGAATTCGACGCCGCGATGAAGAACGACGTCGCCACCGCGCGCGTCGAGGCGGGGACGAAACAGGCCGACGACATGGTCGGGGCGCTCGACATCCGCGAAACGGTGGCGGGTCCGGAAACCTCGTACAAGATATTGCAGGACGCGCGCGCGAAGGGGTTCTTCACACCCGCGGCGATGCTCGAATCGACCAACCGGCTGTTCAAGGGCGACGCGACCCGCGCGATGCTCAACACCCGCACGCCCGATGCGGGGGCCGCCGCGAAGCTCGCCGCCGCGCTCAAGGTCGACGTGTCGAAGCTGGCGGGCAAGCGCAGCCAGCAGGCCGCGGTCGACTTCTCCAAGGTTCCGAAACTCGGCGCCGCCGGGAAGGTCGTAACCCGCGCCACCGTGTCGGCCGATCCGGGCATCGAGCAGGTGACGTTCTCGAACGGCGTGCGTGCGCTGCTATACCCGAACACCTCGGAGACCGGGCGCGTCTACTTGCGCGTGCGCTTCGGTCGGGGCAATCTGGCGCTGCCGGGCGACAAGCCCACGGTGGCCTGGGCTGGCGACAACGCGCTGGTCGCGAGCGGGATTGGCAAGTTACGACAAGGTGACCTCGACCAGCTGACCGCCGGGCGTCGCATGGGGCTCGACTTCGACATCGGTGACGACGCGTTCACGCTGAGCGCGATCACGACGCCGGGCGATTACGCCGACAATCTGACGCTGATGGCGGCAAAGCTTGCGGCACCGGGCTGGGACCCGCAGCCGGTCGCGCGCGCACGTGCCGCCGCGTTAGCGGGCTATGCCGGGCTGTCGTCGTCACCCGACGGCGTGCTGTCGCGCGATCTCGAACGTCTGCTGCGTGACGGCGACCCGCGCTGGGGCACGCCGACGCTTGGCCAGATCGAGGCGCTCAACGCCGCCGACTTCCGCAAATTGTTCGAGCCACTGCTCGCGACCGGTCCGATCGAGGTCGACGTGTTCGGCGATGTGAAAGCGGACGAGGCAATCGCCGCGATCGCCAAGAGTTTCGGTGCGCTCAAACCTCGCACGCCCGCCGCCACCAGCGCTGCGCCGGTGCGCTTCCCCGCGCACAACACGGCGCCGGTGCAGCTGACGCACGACGGCGCGGACACGCAGGCCGCGGCGGTGATCGCGTGGCCGACCGGCGGCGGATCGGCCGATCATGCCGAAGCACGTCGGCTCGACGTGCTCGCCGCGGTCTTCTCCGATCGCCTTTTCGAGCGGCTGCGCTCGGTCGCGGGCGCCAGCTACTCGCCGAGCGCGCAGAGCCAGTGGCCGACCGGGCTTCCCGGCGGCGGGCGGCTGATCGCTTTGGGGCAGGTGGCGCCCGACAAGGTGCCGCTGTTCTTCCAGCTGTCGCGCCAGATCGCGGCCGAGCTGGTGTCAACGCCGATCGGCCCGGACGAGCTCAAGCGTACGATCGTGCCGATGCTCCAGTACATGGCGCGCGCGTCGTCGGGAAACCAGTTCTGGCTGATGCAGATGCAGGGCGGCAGCTACGATCCGAAGCGGGTCGAGGCGACGCAGAGTATCGTCACCGACATGACGAGCATCACGCCCGAACTACTGCAAGCAACCGCGGCCAAGTACCTGCTGCCGTCCAAGGACTGGACGCTGGCGGTCATGCCGAAGAAGGCGGGTGCGCCGACAGCGGCCGGCTCCAAATAGGGGTTAAGGGGAGGGTCGCGATGCGATGCTCCCCATGAAACGGCCGACCGGGCGAGCAACGCCCGCGACTAACCGCGGTACAGTCCCTCCAGCCGATCGCCGTAGATCTGGCGCAGGACGTGTCGGCGAATTTTCAGGCTCGGCGTCAGTTGCTCGTTCTCGATCGTGAACGGCTCGTCCGCGACGATCCAGCGGCGGACTCGCTCGGTCACCGACAGGTCGCGGTTGGTGCAATCGACCGCCTTTTGCAGCGCGGCGCGGTAATCCTGATTGTCTGCCAGCGTCTTGTAATTACCCGCCTGACCGTTGGCGCGCGCCCAGTCCTGGGTCCATTCGGCCTCGGGGACGAGCACCGCGACCATGTGCGGCTTGCGGTCGCCCGCGATCATCGCCTGCGCAATTTCGGGCTGTAGCGTCAGCATGCCCTCGACCTTCTGCGGCGCGACATTGTCGCCCTTGTCGTTGATGATCAGGTCCTTCTTGCGATCGGTGATCCTGATACGGCCGTGCGCGTCGATCTCGCCGATGTCGCCGGTGTGGAGCCAGCCGTCCTTGAGCACGCGCGCGGTTTCGGCATCGTTGCGCCAATAGCCGTGCATGACGAGTTCGCCGCGCACGAGGATTTCGCCGTCGTCGGCTATCCGCACCTCGGTATCGGGGAGCGGCGGGCCGACGCTGTCCATCGTCACCCCCGCGCTCGGCCGATTACACGAGATGACCGGCGCCGCCTCGGTCTGGCCATAGCCCTGCAGGAACGTGACGCCGAGCGATTGAAAAAAGATGCCGACCTCGGGCGTCAGCGGTGCGCCGCCCGAGATCATCGCCTTCATGCGGCCGCCGAACTTCTTCGCGATCTTCGGCTTGAACAGCGTGTCGACCAGCAGCGCCTTCGGACGATCGGCGAGCCGCAGCTTGCCCGCGTAACGCTTCGCACCGACGTCGCGCGCGGCGGCGAGCAGCTTTGCCGAGACGCCGCCCTGCTTCTCGATCGTCTTCGAGATACGCGTGCGCAGCACCTCGAAAAGGCGCGGCACGACAAACATGATCGTAGGGCGCGTTTCCTCCATGTTGCCGGCGAGCTTCTCGATACCCTCGGCATAATAGATCTGCCCGCCAAGCCCGATGGGGACGAACTGCCCGCCGGTATGTTCGTAGGCGTGACTGAGCGGCAGGAACGAGAGGAACACCTCGTCGCCCCAGCCGAGATCTTCGGAGATCACGTCGCAGCAGCCTTTGACGTTGTGCAGGATCGCGCCGTGGTGCTGCACCACACCGCGCGGCGCGCCGCCCGTGCCGCTGGTGTAGATGATGCAGGCGGGATCGGTCCGCGCGAAATCGGCCGGGGCGCGCACGTCGTCGACGCTCGCCGGATGCGAGTCGATCAGCGTCTGCCAGTCGTAGACGTCGAACGGCGTCTGGCCGAGCCGGACGGGATCGATGCCGATCAGGATCTGCGGCTGTATCGAGCGCAGGATCGCGGGCATCAACGTCTTGGCGAGCTTGTCGGTCGAGACGATCACCGCCTTCGCGCCCGAATTCTCGATGATGTGGGTGTGATCGCGCTCGGTGTTGGTCGTGTAGGTCGGAACCGTGATCGCGCCCGCCGCCATGATCGCCAGATCGGACAGACACCATTCGGGGCGGTTCTCGCTCACCAGCATCACGCGGTCACCGCGTTCGACGCCGATGGCGTTCAAGGCGGCGGCGAGCCGCGCGACCTTGTCCGCGGCGTCGCGCCACGTGATCGGCTGCCACGCACCGTCGCGCTTCGCCCACAGGAACGGCGCGTTGCCTTTTTCCGCCGCGCGGGTGAAGAACATCGCGACCAGATTGGGGAAATGCTCGAGCCTGCGCGTCACCACGATCCTCCCGTGCGCGGTCTTCGGTTTTGCGCGCATCGGCCTTGCTCTAGGAGCAGGGGCGGGCTGGCGCTAGCCCGGGCGCATTGCGTTGGAGCGTGACGAAACGTTGCCACGGTGCCAGCAGGACCGCCACGATCAGAGTCGATCGTGAGTGACGACTCGTTCGACCGAGCTAGATCACACGCGCGTGGACGGGCGGACAAGTGCCCGTTATCCCCGCCCTATGCGCTCCCGTCTGCTCGCCGCCGCGACCCTCCTGCTCGCTTCCTGCGCGCAGCTGCCTCCACAGGGTAGCGGCGTTGTGCCAGACGTGGCCACTGCGCCACGCGCGCCCGGCTTTGTCGTGGCTGCCAACCCGCTGGCGGTCGACGCCGGCATGTCAGTGCTGCGGCGCGGCGGCAGTGCGGTCGATGCAGCGGTGGCGGTGCAGGCGATGCTGTCGCTGGTCGAGCCGCAGAGCTCGGGCATCGGCGGCGGCGCGTTCATGACCTACTACGACGCGGGCAAGCGCGACGTGACCGTCTACGACGGGCGCGAGGTCGCGCCGGCGGGTGCCACGCCAGACATGTTCCTTGATCCCGCAACCCGCCAGCCGCTGCCGTTCGCGCGCGCCGTGCTGTCGGGCCGCGCCACCGGCGTGCCCGGCGCGGTCGCGATGCTGGCGCAGGCGCAGCGACAGCACGGCGCGCTCGCGTGGAGCAGCCTGTTCGACGATGCTGAGCGCACTGCGCGAGACGGCTTCATCGTCTCGTCCCGGCTCGCGCGTATGCTGGGCGGCAGCTACGCTGAATTGTCGGCGCCCGATGTGCAGCGTTATTTTGCGCGTCCGGGTGGCGGGCTGGTGCAGGCCGGAGACCGCTTACGCAATCCCGCCTATGCCGCGTTCCTGTCACGCCTGGCCATGCAAGGTCTGGCCGCGCTTTACCGCGGAGAAACCGCGCGGCGGATCGTCGATCGTGTCCATGCCGCACCGCTACCGGGGTCGCTGAGCGAAGCGGACCTCGCCGCTTACGAGCCGATCGCGCGCACGCCGGTGTGCGGCGCGTGGCGCGTCTACCGCGTCTGTGCTGCGCCGCCGCCTGCGAGCGGGGTCGGGCTGATCGAGCTGCTCGACCTGCTTCAGCGCACCGACATCGCGAAACGGGGCCCGAACGATCCGCAGGCGTGGTACCTGTTCGCGGAGGCGAGCCGGCTGATGTACGCCGACCGCGATCGCTACGTCGCCGATCCCGCGTTCGTGCGCGTGCCGGTCGCCGGCATGATTGATCCGGCCTATCTCGACGCACGCGCGCGGTTGATCAGCCCGCGCGCCGGTCCGGCACCCGTGGCGGGCACGCCGCCGGGCGCCCCCGTCGCCGGCCCTGACGCGACGCACGAACCCGCCGGTACCTCGCACTTCATCGTCGGGGACGGGGCGGGCAACGTCGTCTCGATCACGACCACGGTTGAATCGATCTTCGGGTCGGGGCGGATGGTCGACGGCTTCTTCCTCAACAACCAGATGACAGATTTCTCGTTCAGCCCGCGCGATGCCGACGGGCGTGCGGCAGTAAATGCGGTCGCACCGGGCAAGCGCCCGCGCTCGTCGATGACGCCGCTCGTTATGCTCGACCGCGACAATCGGTTTGCCGGCGCGATCGGATCGGCGGGGGGCAACGCGATTCTCGCCTATGTCGCGAAGTCGCTGGTTGCCGCGATCGACTGGAATTTGCCGACGCAGGCGGCGCTCGCGCAGCCCAACCTCGTCGCGCGCGGCGACGCGTTCCAGGGCGAGGTAACGAAGTTTTCGCCGCAGGTGCTCGCCGGCCTTGCTGCGCGCGGCGTCACGGTACGACCCGGACAGGGCGAGGATTCGGGTGTGCACGCGATGATCGTGCGGCCGGGCGGACGCTACGATGGGGGTTACGATCCCCGCCGAGAGGGGGAGGTGGTGGTGGAGGTGGTGCCTGCACCGCGCATCAGGTCAGCCGCCATCCGCCCCGATCGCGTCAGCGACGCACGCGAAGCCGTCGCGGTGCAGTAGCGCGTTCAACTCGCGCAGGATGCGGGCGGGCAGCCCCGGCCCGCCGTAGACCATCGCCGAATAGAGCTGCACCAGGCTCGCGCCGGCACGGATGCGCGCGTAGGCTTCCGCACCCGTATCGATGCCGCCCGCGGCAATCAGCGGCAGCGCGCCCCCGGTCGCGCGGCGAAAATCAACCAGCCGCGCACGCGCCAGTTCGCGAAGCGGCGCCCCCGACAGCCCGCCCGTTTCGCCCTTGTGCCGCGACGCGAGTGCGGGGCGCGAGATCGTCGTGTTCCCCATGATGAGCGCGTCTACCCCGCCGTCGATCGCGGCGCGCGCGACGTCGTCGATCTGCGCCGGGTTCAGGTCGGGTGCGACCTTGAGAAACAATGGCGTCTCGCCTTTAGCACTGCGACAGGCGGCGAGCAGGTCGCGCAGCGCGGCGCCCTCCTGCAGGTCGCGCAGGCCCGGCGTATTGGGAGAACTGATGTTGATCGTGACGTAATCCGCCACGCGCGCCGCGGCGGTAACACCGGTGACGTAGTCCGCCACGCGGTCGCCCGCGTCCTTGTTTGCGCCGACGTTGATGCCGAGCACACCGGTGCGCTTCGCGGCGGCCGCCCGCGCGATGCCCGCCGCCTGCCCACCGTTGTTGAACCCCATGCGATTGATTACCGCGCCATCCTCCATCAGCCGGAACAGTCGCGGCTTCGGATTGCCCGATTGCGGCAGCGGGGTCAGCGTGCCGACCTCCACCATGCCGAAGCCGAGCGCGAACCATCCGGGGATTGCGCGCGCGTCCTTGTCGACCCCGGCGGCGAGCCCCACCGGATTGGCGAAGTCGAGCCCGGCGACGCGTACGGGCAAGTGCGGCACGCGCGAGCGCATCGGCGCACCCGCTGCGGCCCAGCCGGCGAGCAGGCGCACCGCGGCAACATGCGCGCGTTCGGGGTCGAGGAGGCGAAGCAGGCGCGTCGTGTCGGGCATGCCATGCTCCTTCGCTGATCCCGCGCGGGCGGGCAAATGTCAATTTACCCCCGCACGTGTAAGGATCGGGGGGCACTTTGACGCTTCTTTCCAATACATTTGGCGCGGCACGTGCTCGAAGGTGGGTGCGACCCGAAGGGCTCCGTTCCGCGAAGCTCTTGCACTCAGGCCCGGCGCTCCCGTCGGGCCTTTTTTCGTGGGGCGTGCAATCGATTGCACTGATGGGCCTTTTTGCGCTGCAGCACGTGCTTGATTTCTGTACTCGGGCGCGCCATCTTCCAATCGGAACGATCTGATCCGATTTGAGAATAGTTCGCAACATGCGCCTTTCCTCGCTCACCGACTATGCCGTCGTGCTGCTGACCGCGGCCGCGCGTCATTGCGGTGGCGTGGCGCGGCTGAACGCGACGATGCTAGCGGAGGAAACCGGCGTGCCGTTGCCGACCGCACAGAAGCTTGTCAGCCGCCTGTCCGCCGCCGGCCTGATCGACAGCGTGCGCGGCACCGGCGGCGGGTTTCGCCTCTCGCGCCCGCCCTCGGCGATCACCATCGCCGATGTGGTTGAGGCGGTAGAGGGGCCGATCGTGATGACCGCATGCGTCGACGCGGGCGATCACGACTGCAATCTATCCGGCAATTGCCGCGTGAAGCCGCACTGGAACGCGGTCAACGAAGCGGTGCGCGGCGCACTCGCGGGCGTCACGCTCGCGCAGTTGGCCGTGCAACCTGGCACTCAGGCCGCTTCATCTGAAACTCCGACAAAGGTTCTGGCATAATGGCCACCAAGAACGCCGAAGCCTATGCGGCCGTCTCCAAGACGTACGAATGGGGCTTTTCGTCCGATATCGAGCAGGACTTTGCCCCCAAGGGGCTGAGCGAGGACACCGTCCGCTACATCTCCGCCAAGAAGGGCGAGCCCGAGTGGATGCTCGACTGGCGGCTGAAGGCATATGCGCGCTGGCTGGAGTTGGAGACGCCCGACTGGTCGAAGCTCAACATCCCGCCGATCGACTATCAGGACGCTTATTACTACGCCGAGCCGAAGGCGAAGCCAAAGCTTGGCAGCCTCGACGAGGTCGATCCCGAGATCCTGCGCGTCTACGAGAAGCTCGGCATCCCGATCGCCGAGCAGAAGATGCTGGCGGGCGTCGAGGAGCGTGACGAGAACGGTGAGCCCAAGCGTCGCGTCGCGGTCGACGCGGTGTTCGACAGCGTCTCGGTCGCGACCACGTTCCGCAAGGAACTGGAGGCAGCGGGCGTCATCTTCCGCTCTATCTCCGAGGCGATCCGCGAGTACCCCGACCTGGTTCGCAAGTGGCTCGGCAAGGTGGTGCCGCAGCACGACAATTACTTCGCGACATTGAACTCTGCGGTCTTCTCCGACGGCACGTTCGTCTACATTCCCGAGGGCGTCCGCTGCCCGATGGAGCTGTCGACCTATTTCCGCATCAACGCGGAGAATACCGGCCAGTTCGAGCGCACGCTGATCGTCGCCGACAAGGGCAGCTATGTCTCGTACTTGGAGGGCTGCACCGCGCCGATGCGCGACGAGAACCAGCTGCACGCCGCAGTGGTGGAGCTGGTTGCGCTCGATGATGCCGAGATCAAATACTCGACCGTCCAGAACTGGTATCCGGGCGACGAGAACGGTGTCGGCGGCATCTACAATTTCGTCACCAAGCGTGCACTGTGCCAAGGCAAGAACAGCAAGGTGTCGTGGACGCAGGTCGAGACCGGCTCGGCCGTGACGTGGAAATATCCGTCGTGCGTACTCGCGGGCGAGAACTCGGTTGGCGAATTCTACTCGGTCGCGGTGACCAACAACCGCCAGCAGGCCGACACCGGCACCAAGATGATCCATCTGGGCAAGGGCAGCCGCTCGACCATCGTGTCGAAGGGGATCAGCGCCGGACGCAGCGACAACACCTATCGCGGTCTCGTCCGCGTCGCGCCGACCGCGGAGGGCGTGCGCAACTTCACCCAGTGCGACAGCCTGCTGCTCGGCGACCAGTGCGGCGCGCACACGATCCCCTACATCGAGGTGCGCAACCCGTCGGCGCAGATCGAGCACGAGGCGACCACCTCGAAGATCAGCGAGGACCAGCTGTTCTACGCGATGAGCCGCGGGCTCGATCAGGAGGCGGCGGTCGCGCTGATCGTCAACGGCTTCGCGCGCGAGGTGCTGAAGCAGCTGCCGATGGAATTCGCGGTCGAGGCGCAGAAGCTGCTCGGGATTTCGCTCGAAGGTTCGGTCGGTTGATATTCGCGCCTCCCCGGCGGGGAGGTGCCTGAAGGATGAATGATGCTGAAGATTGAAAACCTCCACGCCGAGATCGACGGCAAGCCGATCCTCAAGGGCCTGACGCTGTCGGTGAACGCGGGCGAAGTCCATGCGATCATGGGACCGAACGGCGCGGGCAAGTCGACGCTTGGCTATGTGCTGGGCGGCCGGCCCGGCTATGAGGTGACCCAGGGCTCGATCAGCTTCGACGGCGAGAACCTGCTGGACATGGAGCCGCATGAGCGCGCCGCCGCCGGCGTGTTCCTGGGCTTCCAATATCCGGTCGAGATTCCCGGCGTGTCGAACGTGCAGTTCCTGCGCGAGAGCCTGAACGCGCAGCGCGCGACGCGGGGCGAGGCGCCCTTGTCGGGTGCCGAGTTCCTGAAGGTCGCGCGGGCGCAGGCGGATGCCCTTGGCCTCGACCACGACATGCTCAAGCGTCCGGTCAATGTCGGCTTCTCGGGCGGCGAGAAGAAGCGCAACGAGATGGTCCAGATGGGCATCATCGACCCCAAGTTCGCGATCCTCGACGAGACGGACAGCGGCCTCGACATCGATGCGCTGCGCATCGTCGGCGACGGCATCAACCGCATCATGCGCCAGCCGA
>NZ_CAJYVU010000198.1 GCF_913778135.1 uncultured Sphingomonas sp.
TCCTCGGGACGGCAGGCCATCGAGCCAGTCGTATCGAGTACGAAGATCACGTCGGTATCCGAGATGTCGTAACGCGCCTTGCACGACACGCTGACGGTCGCGTCCTTGGCGTCGATGATCTTGGTGATGCTCATCGGCACGACAACCGACGCGGTGCCGGATACCTGCTGGTCGCTGGTCTTGACCGGTGAGAAGACCGGGTTGGTGGTTGCGATCCACCCGGCTTGAAAATTGTTCTTGAAGAACTGCTGCGCTTGGGTCGCTGCATTCTGATCGAGCGTGTTCGTGCCGTCGACCTTCATGAATTTGCGTCCCGCCAGCACGCCGGCGTCGCACGCCTGCTGCAACCGCGACTTGACCGCGTACATGCGACCGATGTCGATCGCAGACCCAGCCATTGCGGTCAGCGGGATGAGCGAGGCGGCCACGATGATGAGCGTATTGGCCGCGCGGTCGCGCAAAAGCCGCACCAGAATACCAGCTTGGCCGCGCGTCGAGCGCTTGTCGGACAGGGTCGATCGACGGTTCACCGCGCCGCGATGCCGCAGAAACGTCCAATATGGCTTCAAGGAACACAGTTAATGGATCGTTTGTCACGCTTGTCGAAGCGGACTTGTGCGGCCATTTGACGGCCGTGTTAGATTTTCAATCGCTTAGCAGTCCGTCGCACATCTTTGCCTGGTGCGGTGCGCGCTTTGCGGGCACCGGCGTGGACACGTTGTTCGCGCTCGACCGGCAGCTTGGGAACATCGTTCGCACGACCGAGCAGCCGATCGTGGGGCAGATGCGGCTGACGTGGTGGTACGAGGCGCTCGAAAAACTCGACCATGCTCCGCCACCGGCGCAACCGCTTCTGCGGGCATTGGCAGGCCTTATCAGTGAAGGACGTGTGGCCGGACGTGATCTGGCGACGATGACCGAGGGGTGGGAGGTTCTGCTCGACCGGGAGCGCACCGCTGCCGATACACTCACGCAATTTGCGCATCTGCGTGGCGCGACGCTGTTCCGGGCCGCTACGGCACTGCTCGGCGAGGATGATCCGCAGGTTGCGCAGGCCGGTGCGCTCTGGGCCTTTGCGGACCTTGCGGCAAACGTCAGTCAGGAAGCCATCCGCGATCAGGCAACGGCGGCGGCACTGGACTTGGCCGACACTGTCTTCGGCGCTCGATGGCGGGGCGCCCGGCCGATCGGTGCACTCGCGCTCGACGCGTATATGGCGGCGGCAGGGCGAGGCTTTGCCAACGGACCGCGGCGTGCCGCCCGCACCGTGCGATTCCGTATGATTGGACGCTGACGCCTTCCGTCCGCTTCCGCGGATCGCTAGCCTTCCGCAAAGGCAGGGGGGCATGAAGCGATGTGGCGCTATCTGGTGGGTGGAGTGGCGGCGTTGCTGCTGGGTGGGGCCGGGTGGCTGATGTTCTTCGGCGACACGAAGGACGGCGCGACCGCGCGTGCGGCGACGATCATGCCGGCCATGCCGCAGAGCGGTGCCGCACCGGTCGATGACGCGCCGGCGAACTTGCCCGAAGCGCCTGAACGGACGCGCGAGCAGACACGCTTCGACCGCTATGACAAGGATCGCGATGCGAAGATCACGCGCGAGGAATATCTGCTCAGCCGGCGCAAGGCGTTCGCGAAGCTGGACCTGAACGGCGACGGTCAGCTGTCGTTCGACGAATGGTCGGCGAAGACGGCGAAGAGGTTCACCGACGCCGATGCTGACCGATCGGGTGCGCTCAATGCGAGCGAATTCGCGACGACCAAGCCGAAACGCAAGTCGAAACGCCCGGCGTGCGCGTGCACACCGACGCCGGCGCGCGACGACGACTAGGCGGCGAGCCAGCCGGCCAGCGCCGCGCGGCCACGATCGGTGTACATCCGCTTGCGATCGGCCTTCTTCGTCTTGCCCGCGATCGGCGGGAATAGCCCGAAGTTGACGTTCATCGGCTGATACGTCTCCGCCACCGCGTCGCCAGTGATGTGCGATAGCAGCGCGCCGAGCGCGGTCTCACGCGGCGGGGAGGGAAGGTTGCGACCGGCGAGCTCAGCCGCTGCGAAGCGCCCGGCGAGCAGGCCGATCGCGGCGCTCTCGACATAGCCTTCGCAGCCGGTGATCTGTCCGGCGAAGCGGATGTTGGGACGCGAGGACAGCCGCAACGTCCCGTCGAGCAGCTCGGGCGAGCGCAGGAAGGTGTTGCGGTGCAGTCCGCCCAGCCGCGCAAACTCGGCGTTCTCAAGCCCCGGAATGGTGCGGAAGATGCGAACCTGCTCGGCGTGTTTCAGCTTGGTCTGGAAGCCGACGATGTTCCACAGCGTTCCCTGCGCGTTGTCCTGTCGGAGCTGCACCGCGGCGTAGGGCCAGCGACCCGTGCTCGGCACGTCGAGGCCGACGCCCTTCATCGGCCCGAAGCGCAGCGTTTCGGGTCCGCGTGCCGCCATCACCTCGATCGGCATGCAGCCTTCGAAGTAGGGGACGTTCTCCCATTCCTTATACTCGGTCTTCTCGCCGTCGAGCAGCGCCTGGACGAAGGTATGGTACTGATCCTTGTTGAGCGGGCAGTTGATGTAGTCGGTGCCGTCACCCTTGTTCCAGCGCGACTGCGCCCAGGCGACATCCATGTCGATCGAATCGCGATGCACGATGGGTGCGATTGCATCGAAGAAGGCGAGCGAATCGCGGCCGGTCTCGGCGGCGATGCTGTCGGACAGCGCAGGCGCAGTCAGCGGGCCGGTCGCGATGATGGCGGGACCTTCTGGCAGTACATCGACGCGCTCGCGCACGAGCGTGACGTTGGCATGCGTCTCAAGGGCCGATGTCACCCCTGCCGAAAAGCCGTCGCGGTCGACCGCCAGCGCGCTGCCGGCAGGTACGCGGTGCTCGTCACCGGTGCGCAGGATCAGCGAACCGAGTGCGCGCATCTCCTGATGCAACAACCCGACTGCGTTCGATTCCGCATCGTCCGAGCGAAAGCTGTTCGAGCAGACGAGCTCGGCGAGATGGTCGGTGTGGTGCGCGGGCGTGTTCTCGCCGCTGCCGCGCATTTCGGACAGGCGTACCTTGAAACCGGCTTCGGCGAGCTGCCACGCGGCCTCCGAGCCCGCGAGCCCGCCGCCGATCACGTGAATGTCATGGGTCATGCGCAGGGCAGATAGCGCCTGGGGATCGCGCCGCAAGCGCGGCG
>NZ_CAJYVU010000199.1 GCF_913778135.1 uncultured Sphingomonas sp.
CTGAAAGCGAGGCAGCGGAATGAAGACACTGATTCTGGTTGCGGGCGCTATGCTCGCCATCCCCGCCGCGGCGCAGTCCGCCAGCGACTATCACGCCGCCGACGCGCAGCTGAACGCGACCTATCGCAGCGTGATGACGCGGATGCAGCAGCTCGACCGCGGCACCAAGCCGTCCGATCTGCCGCCGGCGGAGCGAGCCGGGCCGACCTACGCGCAGGCGCTGCTTAACAGCCAGCGCGCGTGGCTCGCCTATCGCGACGCGAACTGTCGCGCGTTCTCCTACGAATATCGTGGCGGATCGGCGCAGGGGTTGTCGAACCGCGTCTGCCTGACGCGCATGACACGCGCGCGCACCGCGGAGTTGCGGCTGCTGCAGTCGGTGTTCGCGCACAAATGATCGAGGCTGCCATGTCCCGAACCGATTGGACACGCGAAGAGATCAGCGCGTTGTTCGATCTGCCATTCACCGAACTCGTCTTTCGTGCCGCCGAGGTGCACCGCGCACATCACGACGCCGGCGCGGTGCAGCTGTCGACGCTCTTGTCGATCAAAACCGGCGGTTGCCCGGAGGATTGCGCCTATTGCTCGCAGTCGGTGGTTGCCGACAGCGGGGTCAAGGCGACCAAGCTGATGGATGTGCGCGCCGTTCTGCAATCCGCCGCACAGGCGAAGGACGCCGGTTCGACGCGTTTCTGCATGGGCGCGGCGTGGCGCAACCCCAAGGACCGCGACATGCCCGCGGTGCTGGAGATGGTGCGCGGCGTGCGCGCGATGGGGCTGGAGACGTGCATGACGCTCGGCATGCTGACGCCCGGTCAGGCCGCGATGCTGGGTGAGGCCGGGCTCGATTACTACAACCACAACATCGACACTTCGCCCGAGCGTTACGGCGAGGTCATCACCACGCGCACCTTCGACGAGCGGCTCGACACGCTGGCGCATGTCCGCGACGCTGGCATCAACGTCTGCTGCGGCGGGATCGTCGGCATGGGCGAGACGAGGCAAGACCGCGTCGGTTTCGTCCACGCGCTGGCGACCCTGCCCGAACATCCCGGCAGCGTGCCGATCAACGCGCTGGTGCCGGTGAAGGGCACGGTGCTGGGCGACATGCTCGCCGACACGCCGATGGCCAAGATCGACGACATCGAGTTCGTCCGCACCGTTGCGGTCGCGCGCATCACCATGCCGGACAGTATGGTGCGGCTGTCGGCCGGGCGTGAGAGCATGTCCGAGGCGACGCAGGCGCTCTGTTTCATGGCGGGCGCGAACTCGATCTTCACCGGCGACAAGCTGCTCACTGCCGCCAACGCAGGTGACGACCGCGACGCGGCGCTGTTCGACAAGCTCGGGCTGCGTCCGATGTCGGCGGAATGCCGGGTGATGGAAGCGGCGGAGTGATCCGCTTCGTCACTCGCTTTGTATTGGCGGCGACCGTCGTTTGGAGTGTGTCGGCAATGACGGATGTGCGAGAAGACTGGCCCGCGCTGCCGACGACCGGGTTCGTTGCCGGACGACCTGCTACTCAGGCGGATTTCTCCAGCGGCAACGCGATCTTCTCAACTGATGGCGCCAGCAGCGTGAGCGACCTCAAGGTCCCGCAATATGTCTGGTGGCGCGATGACGATGGTCAACGGCATCCGCGCGTGCTGGTGCAAGCCGAACTGGTGCACGGCGGTATGACGATCGTCGGATTGCGCGACTCCGCCGGAAACGAGGCGGCAGCGACGTTGCCTGAAGTCGAACTCTTGGGGACGAGGAAGCCGGAATAGTGTTCAAGAAGATACTGGTCGCCAACCGTGGCGAGATCGCTTGCCGGGTGTTCCGGACCGCGAAAAAAATGGGGATCGCGACCGTCGCGGTCTATTCGGACGCCGACGCGCTCAGCCCGCACGTGCTGATGGCGGACGAGGCGGTGCGGCTCGGGCCGGCGCCCGCCGCCGAGAGTTACCTCAAGGCCGACTTGATCCTGCTCGCCGCCAAGGAAACGGGCGCGGACTGCATCCATCCGGGCTACGGTTTCCTGTCCGAGCGCGAGAGCTTCGCGCGCGCCTGCGCCGAGGCGGGCATTGCCTTCGTCGGCCCGCCGCCGAACGCAATCGCCGCAATGGGCGACAAGATCGAGTCGAAGAAGCTGGCAAAGGAAGCCGGCGTCAACGTCGTGCCCGGCTTCCTGGGCGAGATCGCCGATACCGACGATGCCGTCCGCATCGCGGGGGACATCGGCTATCCCGTCATGATGAAGGCGTCGGCGGGCGGCGGCGGCAAGGGCATGCGGCTGGCGTACAGCGAGCAGGACGTACGCGAAGGCTTCGAGGCGACCAAGCGCGAGGGGCTGGCGTCGTTCGGCGACGACCGCGTGTTCATCGAGAAGTTCATCGAAAGCCCGCGCCATATCGAGATCCAGGTGCTGGGCGACCAGCACGGCAACGTCGTGTATCTCAACGAGCGCGAATGCTCGGTCCAGCGTCGCCACCAGAAGGTGGTCGAGGAAGCACCGTCGCCGTTCGTCAGTCCCGACATGCGCCGCGCGATGGGCGAGCAGGCGGTCGCGCTCGCCAAGGCGGTCGGTTACTATAGCGCGGGCACGGTCGAGCTGATCGTCTCGGGCGCGGACACGACGGGGCAGGGCTTCTACTTTCTTGAGATGAACACCCGGCTGCAGGTCGAGCACCCCGTGACGGAGGAGATCACGGGGCTCGATCTGGTTGAGCAGATGATCCGCGTTGCGGCGGGCGAGCCGCTGTCGTTCGGGCAGGGCGACGTCAAGATCAACGGCTGGTCGGTCGAGAACCGCGTCTACGCCGAGGACCCATATCGCGGTTTCCTGCCGTCGATTGGTCGACTGGTGCGCTATCGCACCCCCGCGGCCGATCAGCGCCAGGCACCGTTCGGCGACGACGAGGGCGCGCCGGGCGTGCGCGTCGACGACGGCGTGCGTGAGGGTGGCGAGGTCAGCATGTTCTACGACCCCATGATCGCGAAGCTGGTCACCTGGGCGCCGACGCGCGATGAGGCGATCGACAAGCAGATCGCTGCACTCGACGCGTTCGAGATCGAGGGCCCAGGCACCAACCTCGATTTCCTGTCCGCGCTGATGCAGCACCCGCGCTTCCGCTCGGGCGCGATCACGACCGGGTTCATCGCGGAGGAATATCCCGACGGCTTCCACGGCGCGCCGGCGGGTGACGAGGTGGTTCGCGCACTCGCGGCGACAGCGGGGTTCGCGGCGACCGCGGAAGCCGACCGCGCGCGGCAGATCGACGGGCAATTGGGAAACCAGCTCGATGCGCCGACCGACTGGGTGGTGCGCGTCGGCAAGAGCGATCACCGCGTCCACGTCGGTGACGATCAGGTCAGCGTCGACGGCACGCCGCTGCCGGGCGGCGTCGACTACGATGCCGGTAGACGCATCGCGCGGGTCGGTGGCGACGCGCCGCTATCGGTCAAGCTGAAGCGCACGCGCACCGGCTTCACGCTCAATGCGCGCGGCGCGACGCACAAGGTGCGGGTGCTGCCAGCGCACGTTGCCGATTATGCGCAGCACCTGATCGAGAAGGTACCGCCCGACCTGTCGAAGTTCCTGATCGCGCCGATGCCGGGGCTGCTCGTGCGGCTGGACGTACGCGAAGGCGACCGCGTCGAGGCTGGGCAGGCGCTGGCGGTGGTCGAGGCGATGAAGATGGAAAACATCCTGCGCGCGGAAAAGTCGGCGGTGGTGAAGACCGTCAACGCCGCCGCGGGCGAGAGCCTGCAGGTCGACCAGGTGATCCTGGAACTGGAATAAGCGGAATGCGCGGGCCGGCATGCTGCCGGCCCGTCGTTACTCGTGTCTGAGCGCGTCGATCGGGTTGAGCGCCGCCGCACGACGTGCCGGAAAATAACCGAACACGACGCCGATCACCGCCGAGATGCCGAACGCGATCGCGTTGATCTCGGGCACGAACAGGTAGGGCAGACCGCCCAGTGCTGAGAGCGCACCGATCGCGAGCTGCGCCAGCAGCAGTCCGATCACGCCGCCCAGCATCGACAGCACCACCGCCTCGACCAGGAATTGCAGCAGGACCTCGCTCGCGACCGCGCCGATCGCGAGGCGGATGCCGATTTCGCGCGTCCGTTCGGTCACCGAGACCAGCATGATGTTCATGATGCCGATCCCGCCGACGACCAGACTGATCCCGGCGACCGCAGTCACGATGCGGGTGAGCAGCGTCGTGGTGCTCGATAGCGTGTCGCTGATCTGCTTGGTGTCGAAGATGTTGAAATCGTCGTCCTTGCCCGCGGTTATGGTGCGGCGCTCGCGCAGCAGGTCGGTGATCCCGGCCTGCACGGTCGCGGTCGAATAGGCCTGATCGACGCCGACCAGCATCAGGCGGATGTCGCGCGTGCCGGTGAAGCGGCGCTGCACCGTCT
>NZ_CAJYVU010000200.1 GCF_913778135.1 uncultured Sphingomonas sp.
CATGACGCTTCTCCGATGATGGCGGCTAGGATAGTCGAGCGATGGTGACGCGGCAATGACGGTGGGCGGCGCGATGGTCGTAGTCTGGCGATCAGCCGGCGCGTGGCAGCGTCGCTTCGTCGAAGCCGAGTCCGCTCACGAACGTGTTCCATTGTTCGATCGGCAAGGCGCCGCCGGTCGCCTGCGCGTGACCGTTGCCGAAGCGACCGTCGGCGCCATCGGGTCGGTGCCCGGCGAGGAAGGCGAGCAGGTCGCGGCCGCTCGCCGACCGTGCGGCGAAATGGACCCAGCCGGGGCGGTAGCCGCTGTTGGCGGCGATCACGACCTTGTCCTTCAACCGCCCGCGCCACTGCTGCGCGATCAATGGGTGAATCTGGCACGGTGAGGAGAACAGGATCAGTGCGACATCGCCGACCACGCGCGGGGCGAGGCGGCGCGCGGCCTCAACCTCCGTGCGGACTTCTGCCTTTGCCGCGACCAAGGCGGCCGCGTCAGCGCTGCCTCCCTTGGTGATGACCTTCGGCCCGTCCGCCTTCAGCAGCAGGCGCAGTGCGGGTGATGCGTCGGCCGTTGCGGTGCGCCGCGGCGCGTTGACGAGCGAGGTCGCGTCGCGCAGCGCGGTCTTGCCCCAGCGTTGCTGCGCCTCGGCGAGTTCGGGAAAAGCATCCTCGGGCGCCATGTCGCCGATCAGGCCGAGTGCAGCGAGCCATTGCAGCTCGCTCTGATCGCCGATGGCGGCGGCGGCCCACCACGCGATCAGCGCGCTGGTGGGTTCGGGATCGAGTTCGTGGCCGCTCAGTGTCACGCCGTCGGGCGGCGTGCCGGTCGGCCGGTGATGGTCGATCGTCAGCGTCGGCACGCCTGCAAGAACGGGGTCGTCGCGGGTGCCGAGATCGGTGACGATCAGGCCAGCGGGAGACATAGCGCGTAGTCGATCGGCGAATGAGGCATCCCACGGCGTCTCGCCCTTGCCGACGATCGCCGCCTCGGCATCGCGCCCGCCCGCCCGCAGCGCGCGCAGGAGGATCGCCGCCGCTGCCAGACCGTCGGCGTCGAAGTGACCGGCGACGACGATTCGACCATCTGGCACATCGTCGAGGAAGCGGGCCATGCCCGCGCGCGCATCGGCACGAGGGTCATCATTGGTGAGGGAACCGATCATGGCGGCAGAACCGCCAGCGGCAGCGGAGGTTCACGCGCGGTGGAGCGTGAAGCGGGTCATCTCCGATGGTCGTCCGAGGCGAAGCGCGAAGCCGGGCCACAGGCCAGTGCCATTGCTGACGTAAAGCGTCATGTCGCCGATGCGGTAGGCGCCTGACACGAAACCTCCGTTCGCGGGTTCGAGCAGCTTCGCCATGCCGGCGATCATCCCGCCGTGGGTGTGCCCCGATAATTGCAGCGCCGCGCCCGCGGCGGCCGCCGCGCGTGCGTTGCGCGGTTGATGGTCGAGCAGGATGATCGGCGCTGCAGGGGGTGCACCCGCCAGCGCGGCGGCGAGGTCGGGGCCTGCCTGGCCCGCGCCACGTGCCGAGGCATCGGTCACGCCCGCGATCACCAGCGTGGCGCCCTCGCGCCGCAGCACGGTGTGCACATTCGGTAGCATGCTAATGCCCAGGCCGGTCAGGTGGCGCATCCAGTCGGCGTAATCGAAAAAATACTCGTGATTGCCCGGAACGGCCCATACGCCGTCGGGCGCGCGCAAGTCGGCGAGCGGCGCTACGTCGGCGAGACGCATCGCGACCGAGCCGTCGATGAAGTCGCCCGTGACGACGATCGCGTCCGCACCCGATGCGTTGGCGCGCGCGACGAGGGCGCTCGCCCATCGCGCGGTGAACAGCCGGCTGAGATGCAGATCGGTGAGCTGCAGGAGCCGGTAGCCCTCGAACGCCGCCGGCAGATTCGGGATCGCGACCGCGACATCCTTGACCGGTGGAACGCGGGACGCGTTTGCAACGCCCATCGCGGCCAGCACCACCGCGAGCACGGCGGCTGCGTAGCGCGCCATATCCGGCATCGCCCAAGCGCCGCGCTTCACCAACCAGCCGATCACGCTTGCCACGTCGAGGGCAAGCTGGAGTACGGCCAGCAGCAGGATCGCGCCGAACGCCCAGTTGAACAGCAGCACGATGTGGCGTGGAAACTCGGGGGCGAACACCGAACCCGACGAGAGCCGGCTCCATAGATGATATTGCGATGCCAACAGCAGCAGCAATGCGCTGGCGAGCTTCCACTCGACGGGGAGCGATAGCGGGATCAGCCAGCGCGCGATGACAATGAGGCTGGGGATCGAGAAGAACAGGTGAAAGACGGCGCTACTCCTCGCCCAACAACGCGTGCGCGTCAGCCTTTGCGGCTCACCCGCAGGTGAGCTTCACGATCCGGCCGCCCGCGTCGATTTCGATGTTCAGGCGATCGACGCGGTAGTCCATCGTCAGCATGTCGCCGGTCGCGTAGCGGCGGACGGTGCGCGCGCCGCTCAGCCGCTGCGACTCGGCTTGCGCGGTGTCGGCAGGCTGCCCGAGGAAGCGTTGCACCGCTTCGGCGTTGCACGTCTCAGCGGAGGAGGCGGCGACCTCCGCGTTCTTGGGCGCGCACGCCGTCACCGTCACGGCCGCGATCAGCAGGGCGGCGCGCATCATTCCGCCGCCTCCGCGCGGGTCATCTTCAACCGACCGCCGGTCACCGCGAACGCCATCCGGCCCTCGACCAGGTCGAGCGCGTCGCGGCCGAACTGGTCGAAGCGCCAGCCCTCAAGGATCGACAGACCGCTGCGCGCGCCGGCCGCAAGTGCTTCGAGGTCGTCCGAGCGCGCGAGCAACCGCGGGGCCACGTCGATGTCGCGCGCGCGGATCTTGAGCAGCAGCTTCAAGAGGTCGGCGACGAGCGCGCCGTCCTTGCCGAGCCCCGGCTTGCGATCGTCGCGGGCGGGCATCTCGTCGGCCGGAAGCGGACGAGCATGCTCGATCGCCGCCATCAGCCGCGCGCCGATCTCGTTCGAGGCCCAGGTCTGCGACAGGCCGCGCACCTTGGCGAGGTCGGCTTGGCGGCGCGGCGGGTGGCCGGCGAGGTCACCGAGCGTCTCGTCCTTGACGATGCGGCCGCGCGGCAGGTCCTTGCCCTGCGCTTCCAGCTCGCGCCAGCGCGCGATCGCCTTCAACCGCCCGAGCACGTCGGCCTTGCGGCTGGCGACGCGCACGCGCTTCCACGCGAGATCGGGGTCATTGGCGTAGTTCGCTGGATCGGCGAGCCGCTCCATTTCCTGATCGAGCCATGCGCCACGCCCGGTCTTCTTCAATCGTTCCAGCATCTTGGGGAAGATGCGTGACAGATGCGTCACGTCGCCGATGGCGTAATCGACCTGGCGATCATCGAGCGGGCGCCTGGACCAGTCGGTGAACCGCGCGCCCTTGTCGACCTGGATACCGAGCCAGCTGTCGACCAAGTTCGAGTAACCGATCTGCTCACCCTGACCGAGCGCCATCGCCGCCACCTGCGTGTCGAACAGCGGATGCGGGGTGCGGCCGGTGAGATTGTAGATGATCTCGATATCCTGCCCGCCGGCGTGGAAGACCTTGAGCACATCCTCGTTCTCGGTCAGCAACTCGAGCAGCGGCGTCATGTCGAGCCCGGGCGCCTTGGGGTCGATCGCGGCGGCTTCCTCGGTGTCCGCGATCTGAATCAGGCAGAGCTCGGGGTAATAGGTGCTCTCGCGCATAAATTCGGTGTCGACGGTCACGAAGGGCGCATCGGCGAGGCGGGCGCACAGGTTCGCGAGCGTGGCGCTATCGGTAATCAGGGGATGAACGTGCATATGCCGCGGGTCATAGCGGGGCTGCGCCAGCTTGACAAAGCGTGGTTGGAAGGGGAGGGCGCGCGAGTTATCGGCCGAGTACGAAACGTACCCGCCAGCCGCCACCAATCCCGGTCTCGCCGGGGTGACGATCAAGAGACCCGCTCATGCACGCCTATCGCTCGCACACCTGCGCCCAACTGACCGCCGAGAACGATGGCGAGACCGTCCGCCTGTCGGGCTGGGTGCATCGCAAGCGCGACCATGGCGGGGTGCTGTTCGTCGACTTGCGCGACCATTACGGCATCACGCAGATCGTTGCGGACACCGACAGCCCGGTGCTGGCGCTGCTCGACGGGCTTCGCGTCGAGTCGGTGGTAACGATCGACGGCAATGTGAAGCGGCGGTCGGAGGCAACGGTGAACCCAAATCTCGCGACCGGCGAGATCGAGGTCTATGCGCGCGCCGCGACCGTGCAGAGCCACGCTGCCGAGCTGCCGATGCCCGTGTTCGGCGACGCCGAATATCCGGAGGAGATCCGGCTGCGGAACCGCTTCCTCGATCTGCGCCGCGAGAAGCTGCACGCCAACATCATGCTGCGCTCGAGCGTGATCGCGTCGATCCGCCGCCGCATGGTCGACCAGGGCTTCACCGAGTTCCAGACGCCGATCCTGACGGCTTCGTCGCCCGAGGGCGCGCGCGATTATCTCGTCCCCAGCCGCGTCCATCCGGGCAAGTTCTACGCGCTGCCGCAGGCGCCGCAGATGTTCAAGCAGCTGCTGATGGTCGCCGGATTTGACCGCTATTTCCAGATCGCACCGTGCTTCCGCGACGAGGACGCGCGCGCCGATCGCTCGCCGGGCGAGTTCTACCAGCTCGATTTCGAGATGAGCTACGTCACGCAGGAGGACGTGTTCCAGGCGATCGAGCCGGTGCTGCACGGCGTGTTCGAGGAGTTTGCAAACTGGCAGGGCAAGGGGCGCACCGTCTCCGCACTGCCGTTCAAGCGCATCCCGTACCGCGAATCGATGCTGAAATACGGCAACGACAAGCCCGACCTGCGCAATCCGCTGATCATCGCGGACGTGTCGGAGCAGTTCGTCGGGTCCGGCTTCGGCCGCTTCGCCTCGATCGTCGAGGCGGGCGATGTGGTGCGCGCGATCCCGGCACCGGGTACGCACGAGAAGAGCCGCAAGTTCTTCGACGACATGAACGCCTGGGCGCAGGGCGAGGGGTTCGCCGGGCTCGGCTACGCCACGCGCAAGAACGGCGAGTGGGGCGGGCCGATCGCCAAGAATCACGGTGAGGACAAGATGTCGGCGATGGCCGACGCGCTCGGGCTCGGGCCGAACGACGGCCTGTTCTTTGCCGCCGGCAAGGAAGCGCAGGCCGCGAAGCTCGCCGGGCTGGCGCGCACGCGCGTTGCCGATCAGCTCGGCCTGATCGACCAGAACCGTTTCGAATTCTGCTGGATCGTCGACTTCCCGATGTTCGAGTATGACGAGGACAACAAGAAGGTCGATTTCAGCCACAACCCGTTCTCGATGCCGCAGGGCGAGATGGAGGCGCTTGAGACGAAGGACCCGCTCGACATCCTCGCCTATCAGTACGACATCGTCTGCAACGGCGTGGAGCTGTCGTCCGGTGCGATCCGCAACCATCGCCCCGACATCATGTACAAGGCGTTCGAGATCGCGGGCTACAGCCAGGCTGACGTCGACACGAACTTCGCGGGCATGATCAACGCGTTCAAATACGGCGCGCCGCCGCACGGCGGATCGGCGCCGGGCATCGACCGCATCGTCATGCTGCTGGCGGACGAGCCGAACATTCGCGAAGTCATCGTCTTTCCGATGACCCAGAAGGCGGAGGACCTGATGATGGGTGCGCCCAACTACGCGACGCCCAAGCAGCTGCGCGAGCTGAACCTGCGCGTGACGGTCGACGGGCCCAAGGCAGACGTCGACGCTGCGGTCAGCAAGCGCGCTGGCTGATTGGCGCTGAGGGGCTGGCACCCCCTCGTTAACCATGTAAGAAGCCCGCGCCATTAAGGCGGGGGTCGATGCCAAAAGAACAGCTTTCATCGGCGCCGCCGGTGCCGCTCGCGCGCAGCCTGAGCGTGGCGGGCGTGCTGTTCCTGACGCTGTCGGTCACGACGCCGGCGTCGTCGGTGTTCGTGATCGTGCCGGGCATGTTGCAGGTCGCGGGCACCGGCGCGATCTGGGCGACGATCATCGCCGGGCTGGTGTGCGTCGCCACCGCCTATATCTACGCCGAGCTGTCATCCGCCTGGCCGGTCGCGGGTGGCGAGTACGTCATGGTCGCGCACACGCTCGGGCCGATGGCGGGCTTCGTGATGCTGGGCGTCAACGTGTTCAACAACCTGATCTTCTTGCCGGTCGCGGGGCTGGGTATCCGCGAGGTGCTGGTCGGCGTGATCCCTGCGCTGCCGCAAGTGCCGACTGCGATTATAGTGGTGGGGGCGTGCACGCTGATTGGGTTGCTCAACATTCGCGTCAACGCGCTCGTAACCGGGCTCTTCCTGTTGATCGAGGTGGCGGCGCTGCTCGCAGTCACGGCGTTCGGTCTCGTCGATGTACAGCGCAACCCGGTGGAGTTCCTCGTCGCGCCGATGATGGCTGTGGGGCAGGGGCTCGCGCCTGCATCGCTGACGTCGATCGGCGTTGCTGCCTCGATCGCGATCTTCGCCTTTAACGGCTACGGCGCGGCGGTGTATTTCGGCGAGGAGATGCATGAGGCGCCGCATCGGATCGCGCGCTCGATCATGCTGGCGCTGGTGTTCACGCTTGTGCTGGAGGGCGTGCCGCTTCTCGCCGCGCTGATGGGGGCGGTGGACCTCCGCGCGATGCTCACGTCGTCCAACCCGTTCGGCGATCTGGTGACTGCGATGACGGGAGAGCGTGCCGGGCAGGCGATGGCGCTGGGCGTCGCGCTGGCGATCGTCAACGCGATCATCGCGTGGGTGCTCGCCTGCGCGCGCTTCTTCTACGGCACCGCGCGCGATGGGTCGTGGGGGCGGCCGCTCGATCGCTGGATGAGCGCGATCCATCCGCGTTGGGGATCGCCGTGGCTCGGCACCCTGATGGTCGGTAGCGTTGGCATGGTTCTATGTTTCCTGCCGCTGCGCTTGCTGGAGGTGTGGAGCGGGGCGGGGCTGATCGCGATCTACGCCGGCATCGCGGTCGCTGCGATGGTCGGCCGGAGATCGGGCGCGTCGCGTCACGCGACCTACCGCATGCCGCTCTATCCGCTCGCGCCGGTTGTGACGCTGATCGCGCTTGCCCTGATCACGGTCGCGACATGGCAGGATGTGGCAGAAGGGCGACCGGCGATCATCGCCACGATTGTGCAGATCGTCATAGCCGCGGCCTATTACCTGCTCGTGCTCAAACGGCGACGGTGGCAGGCAAAGGTGCCGATCGCCTGAACGACCGGCACCGGTAGGTGTCAGGCGGGCTCAAACGCGCCTTCGCCGTCCTGCATCACGCGAAGCTGGCCCTCGGCGATGCCGAACCACGCGCCGCGCAGTTTCAGATCGCCCGCATCCTCGCGTTCCTTGACGAAGGGGAAGGTGCGCAGGTTCTTGATCGATGAGCGGATGCCCTCCCACTCGATCGCGGTCTGCGCCTCGGGGCCGGTGCCCTTTTCCGCGACGACCTTCTCACGCGCGTCGTCGAGCAGGCTGATCCAGTCGGCAACGAAACCGCCCGCGCCCTTCTCGGCATCCTTGAACCCCTGCGACAAGGCCGCCGCGCAGCCGCCGCACGAAGCGTGGCCCATGATCAGGATCTCGCCGACCTTGAGCTGCGTCACCGCGAACTCGAGCGCCGCCGACACGCCGTGATAGCCGCCGCCGGTCTCGAACGGCGGCACCAGATTGGCGACGTTGCGGATGACGAACAACTCGCCGGGCTTGGCATCGAAGATCTGCGTGGGGTCGACGCGGCTGTCGGAGCAGGCGATCACCAGCACCTTGGGCTTCTGCCCCTTGGACAGCGTCTCCCACTCGGCCTTTTCCTGCTCCCAGTCCTCGTTGCGGAAGCGGTGATAACCCTCGATCAGGCCGGCAACATCCCTTGGCATTCTGTAGCTCCTACGTTGTTTCAACACTCAGACGACGCTATCTCGCACCGCATGAACGACAGTAATTCGCTTCTGGCTCCCACCACTGCGCCGATCCGGGCGCGCAAGCCGGACTGGATCCGCGTCAAGGCACCGACCTCGACCGGCTTCGCCGAAACCAAGCAGCTGATGCGGCGCCTCAACCTCGCCACCGTGTGCGAGGAGGCGGCGTGCCCCAACATCGGCGAATGCTGGACCAAGAAGCATGCGACCGTGATGATCCTGGGCGACACGTGCACGCGCGCGTGCGCGTTCTGCAACGTCAAGACCGGTATGCCGCGCGCGGTCGACCCGCTCGAGCCCGAGCATGTCGCAGTGGCGGCGGCGGAGATGGGATTGCAGCATATCGTCATCACCTCGGTCGATCGCGACGACTTGCCCGATGGCGGCGCGTCGCAGTTCGTGAAGGTGATTCAGGCTCTCCGCCGCAACACGCCGTCGACGACGATCGAGATCCTGACACCCGACTTCCGCAACAAGGCGCAGGCCGCGGTCGAGTCAATCGTCGAGGCGCGGCCAGACGTGTATAATCACAATCTGGAAACCGTACCCCGCCTCTACCCGACGATCCGCCCCGGTGCGCGTTACTACGCCTCGCTCAGGTTGCTGGAGAGCGTGAAGCGGCACGACCCGTCGATCTTCACCAAGTCGGGCGTGATGATGGGGCTGGGCGAGGAGCGGCTGGAGGTTCATCAGGTGATGGACGACATGCGTTCGGCCGACATCGATTTCCTGACGATGGGCCAGTATCTGCAGCCCACGCCCAAGCACGCCAAGGTGGCCGACTTCGTCACGCCCAAGGCATTCGATGCCTATGCCGCGATTGCGCGCGCCAAGGGGTTCCTGCTGGTCGCCTCATCGCCGCTGACGCGGTCGAGTTACCACGCCGGCGACGATTTCGCGAAGCTGCGGGCCGCGCGCGAGGCGAAGCTGGCGCGCGCCTGATGCCGAAGCATTCCGAGACGCGCGCGCTGCCGTACACCCCTGAGCAGATGTTCGACATGGTGGCGGACGTGCGCCGCTACCCCGAGTTCCTGCCCTGGGTGACGGCGATGCGCGTGCGGCAGGACAGCGAGACCGAGACGGTCGCCGACATGATCGTCGGCTTCAAGGGTTTGCGCGAGACGTTCACGTCGCGCGTGAAAAAGCAGCGGCCCGAGGCGATCCATGTCGAATATGTCGATGGACCGCTCAAGTACCTCTACAACGACTGGCGTTTTCGCGAAGATGGGAAGGGCGGCTGCTTCGTCGATTTCACAGTCGATTTCGCGTTCAAGAACCGGATGTTTGAGATGCTGGCGGGGCAGGTGTTCTCGGTTGCGCTGCGTAAGATGATCGGCGCGTTCGAGACGCGCGCGGCGGTACTCTATTCGGCCTCCACCGCAGGTCCTGGCAGCAGCAGTTCGAGCGCGCACAGCGCCGCCTGAAGCCGGACGCCCCCGCGTCCGATATCGCCGAAGAACTTGCGATCGGCGATGACGTCGGCGGGATCGCCGCCGCGCTCGGCGCGCGCGAAGACGACGGTGCCGACGGGCTTCTTCTCGCTGCCGCCGCCCGGCCCCGCGACCCCGGTGATCGCGACCGCCACGTCGGCGCCCGATTTGGCGAGTGCACCCTGCGCCATGCTCCACGCGGTCGCGATCGACACCGCGCCAAAGGTGTCGAGCACGTCGCGGCTGACCCCCAGCATCGCGATCTTCGCCTCATTGGAATAGGTGACGAAGCCCGACTCGAACACGGCCGACGAGCCCGCGATCTCGGTCAGCGCGGCGGACACCAGCCCGCCGGTGCAGCTCTCCGCTACCGCGACGCAGCGCTTCGCCGCGCGGTTTTCCTCCACCACCCGGCGTGCGGCGGCGAGCAGTTCGGCGGGAAGCACGCTGTCGCTGTGGCCGTCGCTCATTGCGCAGCCTTTGCAGCGCAAATCGGCAGATCGGGCGCATCGCGCATCGCGCCGCGCGCGTGCTCGGCCTTGATGTACTGGAGCGTGGCGACGACGATGCCGGCTGTGTTGCGCGCCGGCAGCGGCTCGAGCAGCGTAACGAGGCGGTCGAGCGTCGGGCAGTCGCGCGGCTGAAGACGCCCGGTGATCTGCGGCGCGAACAGGCTGGTCAGCATCGGACGAGCATAGTCGCTCATAAGCAGCAGTTCCACCGAGGGATCGCTCAGCTTCGCGATCGCCTGTCTCGCCGCGGGCCAGGCGCGATCGGCCTCGGCGTCGTATTTGGCGAGGAACGGCCCCGATGTCCGCCGCAGCAGGCTGGTCGCGGGCAGCGCGGCGCAGACACGGCCGGCGTCGCGGATGATCGCGGGCATACTGACCAGCGCGATCGATTCGGCTTCCGACTGATTCAGGCACGGCGTCTGCGCGGCGGCTGGTGCCGCGACCAGCGACAGCGCGGCTGCAAGTGCGAACGCCCGGCTCATGCAGGCGTGCCCGGCAATTGACCGGGGAGTTGAATCGTCGCGATCGCTTGCGCCGCGATGCCCTCGCCGCGACCGGTGAAGCCGAGCCGCTCGGTTGTGGTCGCCTTCACGCTGACGCGGTCGACCGGCAGATCGAGCAGTTCGCCAATCCGCGCCTGCATCGCTGCGCGGTGTGGCCCAATCTTCGGCGCCTCGCACATGATCGTCAGGTCGACGAAGGTGACGCGACCGCCGCGTGCCTCTACCAGTTCACGCGCGTGCGACAGGAACTGCCCCGACTCGGCACCCTTCCACTTTGGATCGCTTGGCGGGAAGTGCGTGCCGATGTCGCCAGCGGCGATCGTGCCGAGCACCGCGTCGGTGATCGCGTGGAGCGCCACGTCGGCATCGCTATGCCCGGACAGACCCTGATGATGCGGAATCAGGACGCCACCGAGCCACAGTTCCTCGCCATCCTCCAGCCGGTGGACGTCGAAGCCGCTGGCCGAACGCGTTTCATAGCCGATCCGCGCTTCCGCGGCGGCGAAGTCGGCGGGGTAAGTGACCTTGTCGAGCATCTGGTCGCCCTGCACCAGCGCGACGCTGCCGCCAAGCGCACGCACCATCTGCGCGTCGTCGGTGGGCGCGTTCCCTGACCAGGCGTGGTGCGCGCGCAACAGCGTGGCGCGGCGGAATGCCTGCGGCGTCTGGACACGTCGCAGCGGCTCGCGCGCGACCAGCGTGCCGTCGATATGGACCAGCGTATCCGCAACCGGGAGCACCGGCACCACGCCGTCGTGATGATCGAGCGAGTCTAGCAGGCGGTCGATGGTGCCGGCAGGAACGAACGGACGTGCCGCGTCATGGACCAGCACGACATCAGCGTCCGCGCAGGCGGCCAGTCCTGCCGCGACCGACTCGTGCCGCTCCGTTCCGCCATACGTGAAGCGTGCGCCCGGAAGTGCCTCATGCAGATAGGTGTCCTGCTCGCGGCCGATTACGACGAGTACCTCGTTCATGCGCGGATGGTCCGCGAACGCGCGGTAACTCCAGACCAGCATCGGTTTCCCTGCAACGGTGCTGAACTGCTTGGGCCCGGCCTGGCCCGAGCGCGAGCCGGTTCCGGCGGCAACGATGATCGCGACGGTCTTCATCGCCGACGCGACTAGTCGCATGTCCGCGACCTTGCCACCCATGCGCCAAAGGATTACTGCCTAAATAACAGGCACCATGCAGAAACTCACCCCTATCCAGATCGGTCCGGTGCGGATCGAGCAGCCCGTCGTGCTCGCGCCGATGACCGGTGTGACCGACCAGCCGTTTCGCACGCTCGTCCGCCGCTACGGCTCGGGGCTGAACGTGACCGAAATGATCGCGAGCCAGGCCGCAATCCGCGAGACGCGGCAGTCGCTGCAAAAGGCGATGTGGCATCTGTCCGAGGAGCCGGTGTCGATGCAGCTCGTCGGCTGCGCGCCGTACGAGATGGGCGAGGCCGCCAAGCTTGCGCGCGACAAGGGCGCGGCGATCATCGACATCAACATGGGCTGCCCGGTGCGCAAGGTCACCAACGGCGACGCGGGCTCCGCGCTGATGCGCGATCTGGTGCTCGCGCGCTCGATCATCGAGGGCGTGGTGAAGGCCGTCGAGGTGCCGGTCACGCTCAAGATGCGAATGGGCTGGTGTCACGACAGCCTGAACGCGCCCGAACTGGCGCGGATCGCGGAAGACCTCGGCATCCGCATGGTCACCGTCCACGGTCGCACGCGCAACCAGATGTACAAGGGCGCGGCCGATTGGCGGTTCATTCGCCGGGTGAAGGACGCGGTCTCGATCCCGGTCATCGCCAATGGTGACATCTGCTCGATCGAGGACGCTGAGGCCGCGCTGGAGCAATCGGGCGCAGACGGCATCATGGTCGGGCGCGGTGCTTACGGGCGCCCATGGCTGCTGGGACAGTTGATGACGTGGTTTGCGGAGGGACGCCGTGTGCCTGATCCATCGCTCGACGAACAATACCATGTGATCGCAGAGCATTACGACGCGATGCTCGAACATTATGGCACCGTTACCGGCGTCAACATGGCGCGCAAGCACATCGGCTGGTACACCAAGGGGATCGACGGGTCGGCGGTGTTCCGCAACCGGGTCAACCAGGAACCTGACGCGAAACGGGTGAAGACGATGCTGCGCGAGTTCTACGCGCCCTATCTGTCCCTCGCCGCGGCGTGATGCTGGCGCGAAGCCAGCCGAGTGACGCCGATCTGATCGCGGCCTTGCCGGTGGCGATGCTGACGCTGGATGGCGACGATCGCGTCGCGCAGGTAAATGCCGAAGGCGAGGCGCTGCTCAACATGTCGCAGCGCGCGCTCATCGGGCAGCGGCTGGGTGACGTGCTGACGTGCCCCGGCGGCTTGCCACGGCGAAGCGGACAGGCGGCTGCGTTCTTCGACACGACGGTCACGACGCGTCAGGGTCTCGCGCTGCGCGTCGACATGATCGAGGCGGAGGTGCCGGACCATCCCGGCTGGCGCGTCCTGACGCTGCACCACGCCGCCCCGTCGCGGCGGCTCGGGCAGACCAACGATCGTGCCGCGGCGGCACGCTCCGCCGTCGGAGCGGCCGCCATGTTGGCGCACGAGATAAAGAACCCGCTGTCGAGCATTCGCGGTGCAGCACAATTGATCGCTTCAGGAGCAGCGCCCGCCGAGCTCTGCGCCCTGGTCATCAAGGAGGTCGATCGCGTGGTCGCGCTGATCGACCGGATGGAGGATTTCACCGACACACGGCCACGCGAGACGGAGCCGATCAACATCTATCCGCTGCTGGCGCACGCGCGCGACGTGGCGCTGGCGGGGTTCGCACGCGGGATTACGGTCGAGGAACGCTACGATCCGTCGTTGCCGCTTGCGCTGGGGAACCACGACGCCTTGTTGCAGGTGATGCTCAACCTGCTCAAGAACGCGGCAGCCGCGTTGGGACAGATTGGCGAAAGACGGATCACACTGGCAACCGCGTACCGCCACGGAATCACGGTGTTGGCCAAGGACGGCGAGACCCGAGTCGCGCTGCCGATCGAGATCTGCGTGATCGACAGTGGTCCTGGCGCGCCGGACGACATCGCCGAACATCTGTTCGACCCGTTCGTGTCGAGCCGACCGGAGGGCAAGGGGCTCGGCCTGGCCCTCGTCGACAAGCTGATCCGCGACATGGGTGGCCTCGTGCAATATTCGCGCGAGGGCACGCCGAACGCGACGGTGTTTCGCATCCTGCTGCCGCGGGCTGCGTAATGGCAGCGGCCGACATCCTGCTGGTCGACGACGATGACGCGATCCGGCTGGTGGTCGCTCAGGCACTGCGCCGCGCAGGGCACAACGTGCGCACTGCGACCTGTCTGGCGGAGCTCGACCGCGAGATGCGCGCGAAGCTGCCCGATGCGCTGATCACCGACGTGGTCCTGCCCGATGGCGACGGGATCGATCACGCGTCCAAAATCGTCACCGAACATGCGCGCCTTCCGATCGTCGTTCTATCCGCGCGCAACACGTTGACGACGGCGGTGCGCGCGACCGAGGCAGGCACCTACGACTATCTGCCCAAGCCGTTCGATTTGGACACGCTGACGCGCACCGTCGCGGCTGCGCTAGCACGGCAGAACGGGGCGGATGCGCCGGCAAGCGCAGAAGCGGATGCGTCACTGCCGCTGATCGGTCGCTCGCCCGCGATGCAGGAGGTCTATCGCATCATCGCGCGCGTGGTGTCGAACGATCTGACGGTGCTGGTGTCGGGCGAGTCGGGGACGGGCAAGGAACTGGTCGCGCGTGCGATCCACGATCTCGGGCCGCGCCGCGCAGGGCCGTTCGTGGCAATCAACATGGCAGCGATCCCGCGCGAGCTGATCGAGGCCGAGCTGTTCGGGCACGAACGCGGTGCCTTCACCGGCGCGGCGCAGCGGACCGCCGGTCGGTTCGAGCAGGCGGCCGGCGGAACGCTGTTCCTCGATGAAATTGGCGACATGCCGCGCGATGCGCAGACGCGGCTGCTGCGGGTGCTGCAATCGGGCGAGTTCACCACAGTCGGCGGTACCCGAGCGATCCGCGCCGAGGTGCGCATCGTTGCCGCGACCAACCGAGATCTGCGCGATGCGATCGCGGACGGGCAATTCCGCGAGGATCTGTTCTATCGGTTGAACGTGGTGCCGATTTCGTTGCCGGCGTTACGTGAGCGGCGCGGCGACATCGCCGAGCTCGCGCGTCATTTCCTCGAGGGTGCGGCCCGCGACGGCCTGCCGCACAAGACGCTTGACGCTGACGGGGCGGCCGAGTTGGAGGCGTTCTCCTGGCCGGGCAACGTTCGTGAGCTGGAAAACCTGATGCGCCGCCTGGCGGCATTGTCGCGCGACGACCGCATCACGGCCACCGAGATCAGAAATGTGCTGGGTGCGACCACCCTCAACGAGGGCAGCCGCGATCTTGACCTTGATCAGGCAGTCACCGCGATGATCGAGCAGTTGGCGTCCAGCGAACCCCGCGCGCTGGAGGACGGTACCCTGCATGCGCGACTGGTTGCGGCGGTTGAGCGGCCGATGATCGAGGCGATGCTGCGGCGGCACGGCGGCAATCAGCTACGCGCGGCGCGTGCGATCGGTCTCAACCGCAATACGCTGCGTAAGCGGCTCGACCTGCTTGGCATCGATCCCGAGGCTGGTCCGACGGCGGTTTAGCCTCCATTCACCGAAATATGTGTTTTCCATGCAACAGTGATGGTGTAGCGCGCCGGTGATGCATGCCGGCGCACAGCCCGCTTCTCCCTCGATGACCGCTCCGGCGCGCAGGCTGTCGGTGACTCCGGCGGTCGAATTGGGCGTGCTCGCCGCGGTGGTCGCGATCGCGCTAGCCAGTTACTTCATCGTCCGTGGCGAGGGTGATCCAAAGGGTTTGCTCGCACCACCGGTGATCGCGCTAGTCCTCGTCGCCAATCTGGCGGGCGGAATCGCGCTGATGATGCTCGCGGGCCGTCGCATCGCGCGTCGCCGCGCGGCGCGCTCTCCGGTCGGTGGGGAGGGTCGGCTCCACGTCAGGCTCGTGTTGCTGTTCTCGGCCGTGGCCGCGGTCCCCGCGCTGCTGGTGACGATCTTCGCCTCGCTGCTGTTCCAATATGGTGTGCAATTCTGGTATTCCGACCGTGCGCGCAGCATGTTCGAGAATGCGGCGAGCCTGGCGCAGGAGAATTACACCAGCGAACTCAACCGCGTGGCGCAGGAGACTGCGACCATGTCGAGCGATTTGGCCAACTATCTGCGCACCGACACGATCGACAGCAAACGATTCAGCGAAGGTCTCGCCTACCAGCTGTATCTGCGCAATCTCTCCGAGGCAGCGATCGTTAGCCGGGGCGATGATGGGGAGCTGCGTACGCTGGCATTGCTCAACCCGTATGATCGCCCGCTGGATCGTGTCGTGACGCCTCAGATGGTCGCGAAGCTGGATCGTGGCAGACCGACGGTGATCGTTCAGGGGGCGGACCGCGCGGGTGCGCTGACCAGACTCGACTATCAATCCAACACCTATCTCTATTCCGCGCGCGTGTTCGATCCGCAGTTGTCGGCGCAGATCGACCGCGGGGCGGCGGTGCTGGGCGATTATCGCCAACTGCTGGAACGTGCGCGCTCGCTCCAGCTGCGCTTCAATGCGGCGCTGTTGATCATCTCGCTGCTGATCGTCGCGTTCGCGGTGTGGATTGCCTTGCAGGTTGCGGATCGGCTGGTGCGACCGGTCGGTGAACTGGTGGAGGCAGCGCGGCGGGTCGCGAACGGCGATCTCGCCGCGCGCGTGCCCGACACGCTCGAGCGCGATGAGGTCGGTGTTTTGTCTAATGCCTTCAACGCGATGACATCGCGGCTGGAGACGCAGAATACCGCGCTCGTCACCGCCAACACGCAGTTGGAGAGTCGACGCGCGCTGATCGAGGCGGTGATGTCGGGCGTGTCGGCGGGCGTGTTGTCGATCGCGGACGACCGCACGATCCGGCTCGCCAACAGCTCTGCGCGTACGTTGCTGGGGCTGGAGGACTCACCGATCGGGCGGCCGCTGGCGAGTGTCGCCCCCGAGCTCGACCAGATGCTCTCCGACGACGCGCGCGAGGGCGCAGTGCAAGTGTCGGTCGCGGGCGAGCAGCGCACCTTCGCGGCCCGCGTTGCACGCGACGGGTCAGGCCCGATCATCACCTTCGACGACATCACCCAGCAGCTGACCGATCAGCGTCGCGCGGCCTGGGCCGACGTGGCGCGCCGCATCGCGCACGAGATCAAGAACCCGCTGACACCGATCCAGCTCGCGGCCGAGCGCCTGCAACGCCGCTACGGCAGCAAGGTGGAGGAGGGGGACACTACCTTCGCACGCCTGACCGATACGATCGTGCGTCAGGTGGGCGACCTGCGGCGGATGGTGGACGAATTCTCGTCGTTCGCGCGCATGCCGAAGCCCCTGTTCCGCCACGAGGCACTGCTCGACATCGCACGGCAGACGATGTTTTTGCACGAAGTCGCGCACCCGCGCATCCGCTTCACGCTCACGCACGACGATCCAGCACCGACGCTGGTGTGCGATCGCCGCCAGCTGGGACAGGCGCTGACCAACGTGGTCAAGAACGCGGTCGAGGCAGTGGAGGCGTCGGGACGCGACGACGCGGCGATCACGATGCGGCTGAACAGCGACGATCAGCGCGTGACGATCAGCGTCGCGGACACGGGCGTCGGCCTGCCGGCGGAGCGCGAGCGGATCGTCGAGCCGTACATGACGACGCGCGCGCGCGGAACGGGGCTAGGTTTGGCCATCGTCAAGAAGATCGTCGAGGAGCATCATGGATCGATCACGTTCGACGATCGTCCGGGTGGCGGCACGATCGTGACGCTGGCGTTCGAACCTGCGCTGCTCGAACCGCTGGCGCTCGACGACGATCAAGATAATTCAGACGACGATCGCACGATCGCCGCTTTGACCAGGAGCCGGAATTAAACGCATGGCGATCGACATCCTCGTCGTCGATGACGAACTCGACATCCGTGAACTCGTGGCCGGTGTGCTTGAAGACGAGGGCTATGACACGCGCGTTGCCGCCGACAGCGACAGCGCGCTGGAGGCGATCGCGACGCGGCGCCCGAGCCTCGTGCTGCTCGACGTATGGCTGCAGGGGTCGCGGCTCGACGGCCTCGAACTGCTCGACGAAATCAAGCATCGTGATCCCTCGATCCCGGTGCTGGTAATTTCCGGACACGGCACGCTCGACACCGCAGTCGCGGCCATCCGCAAGGGTGCGGCCGACTTCATCGAGAAGCCGTTCCAGGCCGAGCGACTGCTGTTGATGGTCGAGCGCGCGACCGAGACCGAGCGGCTGCGCGCCGAGGTCGCATCGTTGCGTGCTGCGGTGGGCAGGGCCGTCGACCTGACCGGCAACTCGACCGCGATCAACGCGGTGCGCGCGACGCTGAAGCGCGTGGCGGGGACAGGCAGTCGCACGCTGATCATGGGACCGGCTGGCGTGGGCAAAGAGGTTGCCGCGCGGCTGCTGCACGGCTGGAGCCAGCGCGCGCACGCCAACTTCGTCCTGATGAGTGCGGCCGGCATGGCGCCCGAGCGCGTTGAGGAGGAACTGTTCGGGGTCGAGGAGCATGGCGACCTGAAGCGGACCGGGCTGCTGGAACAGGCACACGGCGGAACGCTGTTCCTCGATGAAATCGCTGACATGCCGATGGCGACGCAGGCGCGTATCCTGCGCGTCCTGACCGACCAGAGCTTCACGCGTGTTGGGGGCACGCGCGTCGTCAAGGTCGACATCCGCGTCGTCTCGGCCACCGCACGCGACCTTCCGGTGGAAATCGCGGAAGGACGCTTTCGCGAGGACCTATACTACCGCCTGAACGTCGTGCCGGTCGTCATCCCTTCGCTCGCCGAGCGGCGCGAGGATATTCCGCCGCTGGTCGAGCATTTCGTCGCGCACTATGCCGCCGAGCGACGCGTCGCCGTGCCGCAGATCGCGACCGAGGCGATGGTGGCGCTGCAATCCTACGACTGGCCGGGCAATGTGCGGGAACTGCGCAACGTCGTCGAGCGCACGATCATCCTCGCCCCGGGTAACCGGATCGGGCGGATCGACGTCGACTTGCTGCCGGCCGAGGTGCTGGGCGACCAAGGATCCGGGGCGGGCAGCAGCGCGATCATGGGGGCGCCGCTGCGCGAGGCGCGCGAGACGTTCGAGCGCGAGTATCTGCGCGTCCAGATCCGGCGGTTCTCCGGCAACATCTCGCGCACTGCCAGCTTCATCGGAATGGAACGCTCGGCGCTGCATCGCAAGTTGAAGCTGCTGGGGATCACCGAGACGCGCGACGAGTGAGTGTCGGCGTAGTAAATCCGTGTCAGGCACTGGACGTGGACCAACGCGTTACATAGCTTCTGAATCGATCACGGACGCAATGCCGACGCCGGGCACCGGCGCATCGCGGGGAACCTCCCGCCAAGAAAATGGACTGACACATGGCCGACAAGCAGACCTCGCTACAGGACCTGTTCCTTAATTCGCTGCGCAAGTCGAAGACACCAGTAACGATGTTCCTCGTCAAAGGGGTCAAGCTGCAGGGAATTGTGACCTGGTTCGACAATTTCTCGGTGCTGCTGCGACGTGATGGCCAGTCGCAATTGATCTACAAGCATGCGATTTCCACGATCATGCCAGCCGGGCAGATCGACGTGGAAGGGATCGTCGGATCTTTGGGAGAAAGCTCCCGCAAGCAGCCGTTGTTGCAGGACATTTTCCTCAATGCCGTGCGAAAGTCGGAAGACCCGGTGACGATGTTCCTTGTCAACGGGGTGATGCTGCAAGGCGCGATCGCGGCGTTCGACCTGTTCTGCATGCTGCTCCAGCGCGATGGCATGTCGCAGCTCGTCTACAAGCACGCCGTGTCGACGATCCAGCCGTCGCGACCGCTCAACCTTGCCG
>NZ_CAJYVU010000201.1 GCF_913778135.1 uncultured Sphingomonas sp.
AGGACAACGCGCCCTCGCGGCTGATCCCGGTCGGGGGCGCGCGCAGCCACTACCTCGTCGTCCGCCGCGACGGCGCGCGCGCCTATGTCGCCGACACGCTGAGCGGCGCGGTCATCATGGTCGATCCCGAGGACCTGGGCGTCGCTCCGCTGCGCCGGCGAATCGGCGCCGCGCCCGAGGGCATGACCCTCAGCCACGACGAGCGGATGCTCTACGTCATCGATCGGCCGAGCGGTACGATCCACGCGCTCGACGCCACGACGCTCGAGGAACGCGCACGACGGACGATGCGTGGCGAGGCGGTGCGCGTGATTACGCAGGCGGACGGCCGGTTGATCGTGTCAAACCTCGCGGACAAGAGCCTGTCGCGGCTCGATCCGGTCACGCTCGCCGAGGAGGCGCGGCTGCCGCTCGGCGCCGGCGCGCCGGGCCTCAACCTTGCGGGCGACATGCTCTACGCTTCGCTCGAAAACGACCATGTGGCGATCATCAACCTTCGCACTTGGGCAATCACTGGCCGGTTCGCGAGCGGTGCAGCACCGGATGCCGGAGTGGTCTTGTGACCGTCTGCGACATGGGAGAGCTTGTCGCTCCGCTGATCGACTAGCGGATGACATTGAAGGCGTAACTGGACGATTATGTCGGCGTGCCGAACGACCAAAAGGCCTACTTTTTGTCGTTCGGAGGGATTGTGTGCGGCCGATTGGACGACTGACGAAGCGGATGAACGAACGACCAGAGCCGGACGGAGCCTAAAAGCAGCCGAGTGTCGGCTAATGGGTCCTTCCGCCACGGGTGCTTACGTGCTTTGCTTCGGCTTTCGCGGCTTGGGCGTCGGTAGTTCGGCCGCCGTGACACGCAGCAGCTCGCCGAGCCATTCGGCATCGTCCCATCGATCGCCCGCTATGAGCATCTGCGGTTTAACACCTGAATACGGCGGCGCGTCCGATACCGGTTCGGCATGGGCGCGTCCCGCTACCGTCGGCTTAACGAAGAGCTGATCGTCGCAGACCGACCCGATCATCTTGCCATCGACGTAGACGCCGTACTCACCGAACATCGGCTTAGCCGCCACCGCGCCGGCGCCGGTCGCCTGTTCAAGCAAGAAATCGATTGTGCGTTGCTGCGTCGCCATACCCCGAACCTAACAGACGAGCGTCGCTGCGGACCACGGACCGACCATATTCTGCGTCGCCGACCACGGTGAACGAGGGGCTGCTTCCGGAAAAGGTCAGGGTGCCGCTGAACGGTCACAAAAGGGTCTCAACGGGCACGATTGCGGGAGGTCGGTGCTAGCCTACCGTCACACCCTTCCAGAACGCGATGCGACCTCTGATCTCCTCTGCCGCTGACTTGGGCTCGGGATAGAACCACGCAGCGTCGGTGTTCTCAGCACCAGCCACGTGCAGGCTGTGATAGTGGGCCGTTCCCTTCCACGGGCAGATCGTCGTCTTGTCGCTGGGCTTTAGAAATGCAGCGTCGACGCTGTCGACGGGAAAATAGTGGTTGCCTTCGACCACCACGGTATCGTCGCTCCTGGCGATCACCGCGCCATTCCACCGTGCCTCAACCATCATGCGTCTCCTTTGCAGGGGTAAGGTCGGGCCGCGCGGGCGCATGGTCAAGCCGCCGCGGCGCCTCCGACGCGGCATTCCCCAGCGCATCCAACGGAATGTTCACAATCCGTTCTGCTTGGCGTAGAAGGCGCCATGACGGTGCGCAAGATCATCCACGTCGACATGGACGCCTTCTTTGCGTCGGTTGAGCAGCGCGACGATCCGGCGTTGCGCGGCAAGCCGGTCGCAGTCGGCCATGCCGCCGCGCGCGGCGTCGTTGCCGCGGCGAGCTACGAGGCGAGGGCGTTCGGCGTGCGCTCCGCGCTGCCGTCGGTCACCGCGCTGCGCCGCTGCCCCGACCTCGTCTTCGTGCCGCCGCGCTTCGAGGTGTATCGCGACGTTTCGCGCCAGATCCATGAGGTCTTCGCGCGCTACACCGACTTGATCCAGCCGCTGTCGCTCGACGAGGCGTATCTCGACGTCATCGCGAACAAGCGCGGGCTGGGGACCGCCTGGCTGACCGCCAAGGCGATCCGCGCCGACATTCTCGCCGAAACCGGGCTGACCGCGTCGGCGGGTGTTTCGTACAACAAGTTCCTCGCCAAGCTCGCCTCCGACCATCGCAAGCCCAATGGCCAGTTCGTGGTGACGCCGGAGATGGGCGCGGCCTGGGTCGAGACGCTGCCGGTCAGCCGTTTTCACGGCGTCGGTCCGGTGACGGCGGAGAAGATGAAGCGCCTCGGGATCGAGACGGGCGCAGACCTCAAGGCCAAGTCGCTGGAGTTCCTGCAGCAGCATTTCGGCAGCGCCGCCGGATGGTATCATGCGATCGCGCGTGGTGAGGACGATCGCTCGGTCAATCCGAACCGCGTCCGCAAGTCCTCCGGATCGGAGACGACCTTCGACCGCGACCTGACGGAGGCGGCGGAGATCGAGGCGGGCGTGCTCAGGATGGCGGACGATGTCTGGCATTGGTGCGAGAGCCGGCAGGCGTTCGGCCGGACGGTGACGGTAAAGGTGAAATATGCCGACTTCCACCAGATCACGCGGCGTCGCAGCCAGCCCGTGGCGGTGACCAGCCGCGATGCGTTGCACGGCGCTGCGCTGGCGCTGATGCGGTCGGTGCTGCCGGCGGAGAAGGGCATCCGGCTGGTCGGCGTGACCGTCTCCAACTTCGCGGCGGTGGCAGCCGAGACCACCGACGAACTGCCGATCTTCGTCGAGGCGGCGGCATGATGCTCGACGTTTTCGACGCGCCGCTGCTGCCGGGTCTCGCGCGACGAGCGTCGCTGATCAGCGTGGATGAGGAGCGCCTGCTGATCGACCGGACCGATGCCACCGATCTTGCGCCGTTCCGGTTCCAGGGCTGGACGGGCAAGCGGCTGACGACCTCGTTCGGCTGGAGCTACGATTTCGAGGAGGGTCGAGCCAAGGACGCTCCGCCGATGCCGGATTGGCTGCTCCCCATCCGCGACCACGCGGCCGGGTTCGCCGGCCTTGCACCGGCAGCGCTGATCCAGGCGCTGCTGATCCGCTACGATCCGGGCGCGGGGATCGGCTGGCATCGCGACCGGCCGATCTACGGCCATGTCGCCGGCCTGTCGCTCGGCGAGCTCGCCACCATGCGCTTCCGACGGCGCACCGCCGGGTTCGAGCGCACGTCGGCGCCGCTCGAACCGCGCGGCGGCTATCACATGACCGGGCCGGCGCGACACGAATGGGAGCACAGCATCGAACCGATGGCACGACCGCGATGGTCGATCACCTTCCGCAGCCTGGCGGACATGCGATGACCGGAACGACAGGAGCGGCCGTAGCGGAGCAGGTCGGCCGCATCGACGCACCCGAGTTCGTCGTCGTCGACGTGGAGACGTCGTGCTCGCAGGTCAGCAGCATCTGCCAGATCGGGATCGTTGGGTTCAGGGACGGTCGCGAGACCTTCGCTTATGAGACGTTGCTCCATCCGTGCGAGCGTTTCTCGTCGTTCAACACGCGCATTCACGGCATTACCGCCGATCACGTCGCGGGTGCGCCGACCTTTGCCGAAACCCACCCGATCATCGCAGGCCATCTGTCCGGCCGGATCACCGTCGCCCATTCACTGTTCGACAAAGGCGCGCTGGCCGCCGCCTGTATGCTCCATCGGTGCGATCCGATCGCGACGACCTGGCTCGACAGCGTGCGCGTGGCGAAACGGGCGTGGCCCAATCTGCCGAGCCACAGGCTCAACGTGCTGACGCGGTTTTTGGGACTGCCGCACAAGCATCACGACGCGCTGAGTGACGCGCGGGCGGCGGGCATGGTGATCGTGCGCGCCATGGAGCATACCGGCATGGACCTCGCCGGCTGGCTCGCGCCGAGCAGTCCGCCCCGCGTCAAGGCGCCGCCACCCGCGCCGAACGGCCCACTCAAGGGAGAACGCATCGTTATTCTCGGCGAGCCTCGCAACGGCCCTATCGCACGCCGTCTGGCTGGCGAGGGGGCACGCATCATGGCCGCGGTTGGTGTCAGCACGACGCGGCTGGTGATCAGCGACAAGCAGCCTTTCGGCCGCTTCGTCACTGCCCATGCTCAGTATCGTCAGGCGAATGCGTTACGAGAGACGGGGACGGCCATTTCGATCTGCACGGAGACTGAGCTGGGCGACCAGCTCGGTGACCGTTGCTAGTCAGCCACCCATGGTCTGAACGAATGTCCGAAGATGGTGATCATCTCTGATGCGCCGAACGTCCGTAAATGGGTCAAGGTCGCGCCGTTGTCGATACGTCAGCGGGTTACGCAGCGAAATCCGATGTGCGTCGTCGCTGAATCAATGGGCTGCGCATGGCGGGCGGCAGGGCGGTAGCGCTGGCAGTAGCTTTCGGCGCACAGGTGGGATCCGCCTTTCAGAACCTTGCGCGGGATGCGCGCGGCGTCTCCCGGGTCAAAGCTGTCCTGTCGTCGCGCGTCGCGCGGGTTGGCGATCGCGCAGCATCTGGGGACGGCATGGCCGCGCAGGGCGGATGGCGTCGCATACCAGTCGGACGTCCATTCCCACACGTTGCCGATCATATCGTACACGCCATAGCCGTTGGCGGGATAGGAGCCGACGGGGGAGGTGCGTTCATATCCGTCGAGCATCTGGTTGGCGAACGGAAAGAGCCCTTGCCAGTAATTCGCCAGCATCGCGCCGCCCGGCGCCAACTCGTCTCCCCAGGCGTAATCCGCGTCCTCCAGGCCGCCGCGCGCCGCGAACTCCCACTCCGCCTCGGTCGGCAGTGCCTTCCCGGCCCAGTGCGCGAAAGCCTCGGCATCGGCGTGGGCGACATGCACGACCGGGTGATCGCCCAGATCGTCGACGCTGCTGCCGGGGCCGAGCGGATGGCGCCAGTCCGCCCCCAGGCGAAAATGCCACCACTGGCTGACGTCGGCCATGTCGACGGGGCCGGCGGTCTTTTCGAACACCAGCGAACCCGGCTGGGCGAGCGTGGGGTCCATGCCCGGATAGTCCTTCGGGTCGGGCGCGCGCTCCGCCATCGTCACATAATCGGTGGCGGCGACGAAGGCGGCAAAGGCGGCGTTCGTCACGGGGGCGGCGTCGATCGAGAACGGATCGACGCGCACGCGCCGGACGGGGGCTTCCTCCGGGTAGAAGCGGGAGGACCCCATCGAGAACGTGCCGCCGGGCAGGCGGATCATATCGCCGTATCGCATGTCCGCCGCTCCTTCCGTCACAAGGGCTTATACTAGCACGGATCGCCGCGGTCGCCCCGATAGCTCCGAGGCATGACCGCTATACCGTCGTCAGACGCCGCGGCGGGCGATAGCCCAACGGTCGAGGGAGAGGATCGGATGAAACGGATCACAGCCGGAATGTCGGCATTCGCCTGTGCGGTTGCACTGACTGCGGGTGTGGCGGCAGCGCAGGGAGACAAGCCCGTCGACGGGTTCCTGGCGAAGGCCACCCGCCCGGCGCCCAACCGCGAACCGGTGATCGACCTGCCCCAGGATCGCGCGGCGGCCGCCGCGGCATTGGGGCGGGCGCGGGCGCGGTTCGGGCGCGCACCCAATATCGTCATGATCCTGATGGACGATGTCGGCTGGAGCGACATCGGCGCGTTCGGCGGCGGCGCGGCAGTGGGCAGTCCGACGCCCAATCTCGACCGGCTCGCCGCCGGTGGCCTGCGCCTCACCTCCGCCTATTCGCAGCCGTCGTGCACGCCGACGCGGGCGTCGCTGCTCACCGGGCGGCTGCCGGTGCGCAGCGGTCTGCTGCGCCCCTATCTGCCGGGCGAGAACAATGCGGCGACCGGCCTCAATGGCGAGGTCACGCTCGCCGAACTGCTGAAGAAGGCTGGCTATACCACGCAGGCGATCGGCAAATGGCACCTCGGCGGCGCGGAGCAGGCGCAGCCGCAGAACGTCGGCTTCGACGAATATTACGGCATCCTCACCTCGTCCGACGATTATACCGCGTGGCGCGAACCCTGGCGCAATCCCGATCTCGTCAACGATCCCGATCGCCGCGCCTGGGCCGAGAAGGGCGAGACGATGGGCATCGTCGCCGGTAAGACAGGCTCAGCGGCGACGCTCGCCTATCCGATCGACCGCGACACGATCCGCTTCGTCGATGAAAAGCTGACCGACCGGGCGACGCAGTTCATCGCCTCGCGCAAGACCGAGAAGAACCCCTTCTTCCTGTATGTCGGCACGCGCGGCGCCCATTTCGACAATTATCCGCACCCGCAGTTCGCCGGCAAATCGCCCGGCCGCTATCCGTACAAGGACGTGATCGTCGAGCTCGACCACCGCGTCGGCCAGGTCGTCGAGGCGCTGAAGGCCTCAGGCCAGCTCGACAACACGATCATCATGATCGCGTCCGACAACGGCCCGATGCTCGAAACCTTCCCCGACACGGGCACCACGCCGTTCCGATCGGGCAAGGGATCGATCTACGAAGGCGGCGTGCGCACGCCGATGATCGTGTCCTGGCCCGGCGTCATCGCGCCCGGCCGCGTGTCGGACGGCCTGTTCGACCTGATGGACGTGTTCGCGACCAGCCTGTCGCTCGCCGGCCGCGCCGATCTCGTGCCCACCGACCGCTATATCGACAGCATCGACCAGACCGGCTTCTTCCTCGCGCCGCAGGGGCAGAGCGCGCGTCGCGTCGAATATTACTGGGTGAACAACATCTTCATGGGCGCGCGCGTCGCCGAGTTCAAATATCTGATGCACGACCAGATTACCGAAAGCGACGACAGCTGGCCGCGTTCCAGCCCGTTTTCGGCGGCCTATACGACCTCGGTCTACGGCGGAAAGATGTTCGATCTCTACATCGATCCCAAGGAGGAGCACGCGCTCGCGCCGCTGAAGCAGCCGCAGATCCCGGTCGTCGCCGCTGCCGTGCAGGCGCAGTTGGCGACGTTCAAGGCCTATCCCCCCAAGGTTCCGATCCGTTAGTCTGGCCGCCGGCCCGCCTGGGCGATAGGGTGCCACGATGGAATTGCGGCACCTGGAACAGATCGTCGCCGTCGTGAAGGCGGGGGGCTTCAACGGCGCCGCGCGATTGCTCGGCGTCGCGCAGCCGACGCTGAGCAAAAGCATCGCGCGCCTCGAAGGCCAGCTCGGCCTGCAATTGTTCGACCGCTCGACCGAAGGGACGCGGCCGACGCCGCACGGCGATTATCTCGCCCGCCGCGCCGAGCCGTTGCTGCACGAGGTCGCGGCGCTGATGCGGGAGGTCGAACAGCGCAGTCGCGGCGACCTCGGCGTGCTCACGATCGCGGCAGGGGCGGCCACGCACCTCAATCCGCTGCCGATGGTGATCAAGCGGTCGGCCACCGAATTTCCCAATTTGCAGCTCGTCGTCCGCCGCGTCGCGAACGAGGGTCTGGCCCGCGGCGTGCACGAAGGGGCGTTCGATATCTCGTTCAGCCGGCGCGAGAATGCGGAATCCTATCCCGATCTCGTGCGCATCAAATTGTTCGACACCGATACGATCTTCGTCGTGCGGCCCGGCCACCCGCTGCTGGCGCGCGCGCCGGTCGGCCCCGCCGACGTGCTCGGCTATTCGATGGCGAACATGCTGGTCAGCGATGCGCTGCTGGAATGGCTGGGGCCGATCACGCCGGATCAGAACCGGCGGCTGCGCGGCCTGGTGTCCGACGATCCCGACATGATCCGCCACTATCCGCAAAGCACGGATCGCATCGCGCGCGGCCCGCGCTTCGTGTTCGATCGCGAACTGGCCGACGGCACGTTGGTCGAGCTGCCGTCGACCAAGACCTTCCCGTTCGAATGCTGGATGCTGACCACCAAGGGCCTGTGGAGCGTGCCGCTGGTGCGCCGCATCGCGCAGATCGCCAAGGGTGCTCCGTAATATCGCTGATAGCCTGAAGGCATAATGGCGCGGCATTTTTCGACCGACGTCATGGCACATGCTGTGCGCTACCCCTTCGCCCAAGAGACCGAAGCGTCTCGCAGGATCGGGAGAGGGCTATGCGCGCGACGTTGCTGGGCAGCACCATATGGGTTTCCGTTTCGCTGCTGGCGGGGCAGGCACAGGCGCAGATGGCGGGTTCTCCCGCCGCGGTGGTGCCCGCTCAGGCCGATGCGCACGCCGATCAGCCCGATATCGTCGTCACCGGGTCGCTGATCCGCGGATCGCGTGAGGACGCCCCGGCGCCCGTCGACGTCATCGGCGCGCAGGATCTCGCGCGACAGGGCAGTCCGTCGGTCGTCGAGCTGATGAAGGCCTTGCCGACGTCCAGCGGCGTGCTGGGCGATTCGAACCAGTTCGATTCGCGCTCGCAAGGGAGCGAAGGCATCGCCACGGTCAATCTGCGCGGCCTCACCCCCGAACGGACGCTGGTGCTGCTCAACAGCAAGCGGCTCGTTCCCGTCGGCACCGGCGCGCCCGCGGTGGACATCAATCTCATCCCGCTCGCCGCCATCGGCCGGGTCGAGGTGCTGAAGGACGGGGCGGCCGCGACCTACGGCTCCGATGCCATCGCCGGCGTCGTCAATTTCATCACGCGCACCGATCAGAAGGGGTTTCGCGCAGCGGGCAGCTACAAGCATGTGCCTGGCAGCGACGGGGACATCGATGCCTCGCTCAGCTTCGGCCATGATGCGAACGGCCTGCGCTTCCTCGTCGCCGCCGGCGTGCAGACGCGCGGGCAATTGCTCGCGACGAAGCGCGACTTCGCGCTGCGCGATTATGCCACCAACCCGCAGGGCGGCTGGAACCCGGCCAGCAACCCCGGCAGCTTCGTTCCCATCGGCGCGACCGGGGCGCCGCTGGGGGCGGTGCGCACCGATGTCGCCTGCGCGCCGCTCGGCGGCTATGTCACGACGCAGAACCGCTGCATCGGCAATACCACGCAATTCGATGCGCTCGCCGAACAGGAACGCCGCGGGCAGGTGTTCGTCGACGTCGGCATCGACCTGCCACACGGGATGGAGGTGCAGGCGACGGCCCTCTACGGCGCGTCGGAAAACCCGCACGTCCTGACCTCGCCGTCCTATCTGCCCTCGCAGCCGCCCTCGATCGTCGCGCTCGGCGGCGTCAACCGCAGCAGCGTGTCGGGCTTCTACGTGCCGGCGAGCAACCCCGGTTTCCAGGCCTATGCGCAGCAGAACGGCGGGCTCGCCAATGCTGCGGGCGTCGTCTTCCCGACGCTGCTCTTCCGTCCGTATCTGCTCGGCGGCAATCCGCTGACGCTGGGCGAGGCTGACTATCCGGGATCGCTGACCGGCAGCCGTCGATCGGAAACCGCACGCTTCACGCTGGCGCTGCGCGGGCCGGTGACGCAGGGCGTGGATTTCGAGATCGCCGGCACGTACCAGCAGTATTATCGCTACGTCGAAAGCAACGACATCTTCGGCGATCGCATCCAGCTCGCGCTGCGCGGGCTCGGCGGGGCAGGATGCAACGTCGCGGCGAACACGCCCGGCCAGAACGGCTGCCAGTATCTCAATCCGTTCGGCAATGCGATCGCCGCCAATCCGGTGACGGGCGTGGCCAATCCCGGCTATGTCGCGGGCGTCGCCAACACCGCCAGCCTGGCGAGCTGGCTGTTCGTGCCCAGCATCACGCGCACCAACACGCAGCTCTTCGTCGCCGATGCGACCGTATCGGGCGGCACGGGAATTTCGCTGCCCGGCGGCGAGCTGAAGTTCGCGCTCGGTGGCCAGTATCGCCGTTCGTCGTTCCGCACCGCGCTCGGCGCCGCGAACGACCTTGCCGTAACGCCGTGCCGTGAAACGCCGCTCAACGGCAATCTCGGGGCGTGCGCGCCCAGTACGGTCGGCGGTCCGGCCGCTCAGGCGACGGGCGCGTTCGGTTTCCTCGGCAGCACCCGAACCGCGCAGGCGAGCAGCGACGTGCGTGCGGTCTTTGCCGAATTGCAGCTGCCGATCCTGTCCTCGCTTAACGGCCAGCTGTCCGCCCGGTACGAAGATTACGGCGGTCAGATCGGATCGACCTTCAATCCGCAGGCGCGGCTGCGCTTCCAGGCGACCGACTGGCTGGCGTTCCGTGGCGGCATCGGCACCACCTTCCGCGGGCCGCCCGTTCAGTATCTGACGCCCAATTCTTTCACCGGGCTGCAACTGGTCGGCAGCGCGTTCAAGCCCGTCGAAATTCTCGGGCGGCCGGGGCTTCAGCCAGAAACCTCGACGAACCTGTCGGGCGGCGTGCTGTTCAACGCGGGTGGCCTGCGCGCGAGCGTCGACTATTTCCGCTACCAGATCCGCGACACCATTGTCGCCGATCCGCTGGGCGGGATGGTCGCGACGCTGTTCGCCGGCAGCAACTGCACCAACGCCGCCTATGCGGCGCTGCGCCAGCGGTTCTTCTTCAACGACGGCGGCGGCGTGGCGGGGGCGGGGACGTGCAGCGCCGCGAACGTGTCGCGTGTCATCACCACCTATCAAAACGGCGCGCGGGTGCGCGACGCCGGGCTCGACTTCAATCTGGATTACGATGCCGATGTCGGTGCGGTGCGCGTCAGCATGGGCGGCTCGGCGACCTACAATCTCGAATATAAGACGGGCGCGCAGTCGGTGGCGGGCGTCGTCGTTCAGCCGGCGTTCGATGCCGCCGGCAAGCTCAACTACCAGACCACGGCCTATCCCGTACCGCGCTGGAAGGGGCAGGCCTATGTCCAGGCGCGCTATGCCGGGCTGAATGCGCGTGTCACCTTCAACTATGTCGGCGGCATGTACGATCAGCGCGCCGACGACCCCGCCGGCATTTTCGGTCCCAGCACGCTGCTGCCCGGATCGCCGACCTTGTCGCAAGGCTCGCGCATCGCGCCGTTCCGCACCGCGGACGTCAGCCTGCAATATCAGATCGTGCCCGATACCAATCTGACGCTGACCGTCCTCAACGTCACCGATCGCGATCCGCCGTTTGCGCGGCTGAACTACAATTACGATCCCTTCACCGCGAGCGCGCTTGGCCGACAGGTCAAGCTCGGCGTGTCCACCGCCTTCTGACCCCAAGGAACCCCGGACGATGGCTATGGCTGCCCCTTCCCCTCACGCTCCCGCGGCGTCGCCTCCCGACGGCATGTCGGCCGGGGAATGGGCGGTGCGCGTCGATCTTGCCGCCGCCTATCGCCTGGTGGCGCATTACGGATGGGACGATCTGATCTTCACCCATCTGTCGGTCCGGGTGCCAGGGCCCGACCATCACTTCCTGATCAATCCCTATGACAGGATGTTCGAAGAGATCACGGCTTCGTCCCTCGTGAAGATCGACGTCGATGGCCATCCGGTCGACGCCGGCACGCACCCGGTCAATCCGGCGGGCTTCACCATCCATTCCGCGATCCACATGGGGCGGGAGGATGCGCAGGCGGTGATGCACGTCCACACGCCTTATGGTCAGGCGGTCAGCGCGATGGCGTTCGGCCTGCTGCCGCACACGCAGACCGCGATGATCGCCGGTGCGGACGTCGCCTATCACGACTATGAAGGGATCGCGACCGACCTCGACGAACGCGAACGGCTCGTGGCCGATCTGGGCACGCGCCATGCGATGATCTTGCGCAACCACGGAACGCTGACGATCGGCGACAGCGTCGCGGCCTGTTTCCTGCGCCTCTACTTCCTCGAACGCGCCTGCGAGGCGCAGGTGCATATGCTCGCCGCCGGCCGCGACAACCTCAACCCGCCGCCCGATGGCGTCGAGGACAAGGTCGCACGCCAGTCGGCGCCGGCGGGGATGGGATTGCTGGCGCAGCGGCTCGCCTGGCCGGCGCTGTTGCGCAAGCTCGACCGTATCGATCCGGGGTTCCGGGCATGAGGGGGCGGGCGTTGCGTCACGCAGCGATGGCGATGATCGCGGTCGCCGCCCCGGCTGCGGCCGCGCTGGCACAGGCCGATCCGCCCTCCGCCAGCACGCGCGCGGCGCATGCGGCGGCCTTGGCGGAGATGGCGGGTCGGTCGGACGAGGATCGCGATTTTGCCTCGCGCGGCTATCTCGGCACGCTGGCCGATCCGGTGATCCGGACCGATGCGGGCACCGTCGTCTGGGATTTCCGTCGCTTCGCGTTTCTCGACCAGCCCAAGGCCGCCGATACCGTCAACCCCAGCCTGTGGCGGCATGCGCAGCTTTTGGCGAAGCATGGCCTGTTCCGCGTCACCGACCGTATCTATCAGGTGCGCGGATTCGACCTCGCCAACCTGACGGTCGTGCGCGGCGATACCGGCTGGATCGTCATCGACACGCTGTCATGTACCGAAACCGCGCGTGCCGCGATGCGCCTCGTCGCCGAAAAACTGGGCGATCGTCCGATCTCCGCCGTCATCCTTACGCATTCCCACTCCGACCACTTCGCCGGCATCGGCGGCGTGCTGAACGCCGAGCAGCGCGCGGCTGGGACGACTCCGGTCATCGCGCCCGCGGGCTTCTTTGACGAAGCGGTCAGCGAAAACCTGGTCGCGGGGCCGGCGATGAACCGGCGTGCCGGCTATCAGTTCGGCCTGGCGCTGCCGATTGGCCCGACGGGGGCGGTCAACTCGGGGATCGGTCCGGCGACGGCGCTTGGCACGCGGTCGCTGCCGCGCCCCACGCGGGAAATCACGCAGGACGGGACTGAACTGGTCATCGACGGCGTGCGGCTGCGCTTCCAGTTGACGCCGGGGACGGAGGCGCCAGCCGAAATGAACATCGCGTTTCCCGACTGGAATGTGATCGATCTGGCAGAAAACGCCAACGTCACCCAGCATAACATCCTGACGCCGCGCGGGGCAAAGGTTCGCGATACGCGGCTATGGGTGGCGGGTCTGACGCAGGCGATCGAACGCAATCCCGACGCGACGGTCATGATCACCAGCCACGGCTGGCCGCGCTTCGGGCGCGACCGCATCCGCGACTTCCTGACGAAGCATCGCGATGCCTATGCTTTCTTGCATGACCAGACGGTGCGTTTGATGAATGCGGGCCTCACCGCCGACGCGATCGCCGCGCAGCTTAAGCTACCCGACGCACTCGCACGCGAATGGTACAATCGTCCCTATTACGGCTCCATCTCCTTCAACGCACGGGCCATCTATCAATTCTACCTAGGCTGGTACGACGCCAACCCCGCCCACCTAGCTGCCCGGTCGCCCATCGACGCCGGTCGACGCTATGTATCAGCCATGGGCGGCACTGCAAAAGTCATGTCGTTGGCGAAGGTCGCTTTTGACACGAGCGACTATGAGTGGGCGGCGGAGTTGCTGAACCACGTTGTGATTGGCGAGAGCGCACCGGCAGACGCACGTGCGCTGCTGGCGCGCTGCTACGACCAACTCGCATGGCAGAGCGAAAATTCGTTATGGCGTAACATGTATTTGAGTGCCGCTGCCGATCTCCGTGGACCGCCTACCGTCCGCGCACCCGCCAGCCAATCAGGCTTGGTCAACGGCTTGTCGCTTGCACAAGCGGTCGATTTGATGGCGATCCGACTAGACCCGGCTAAGGCGCGGGATCTCGCGGTCACCTTAAAGGCGACCGATACTGGTGAAGCCGTAAGTCTCCAGGTAGAAAATGGCGTGCTGATTGGCGGCAGGTTCTCAACAGGTCGATCATACGCCGTGGTCTCAGCTCCACGTTTAGAGCTGATGTCTATGTTATTTGCGCGATCAGAAGCTGATCCGGCAGGTCGCGGCGATCCCGATGTTATTAAATCTTTGCGGGCGATGCTTGACAAGTCAGGCTCCTCGTTCTCTCCCGTCTTGCCTGTGCGTTTAGAAATTAAATAGAAGAAACTCGGTTATTTTACCATTTTTTCAAACTATTATAATTAATTAAATTTGTGTTATGACTTCTTAAGATAGTGTATGAACGAGGTTGCAAGTAATTTGCGGCCCTGAATGAAGGAATCCAAGTTGGTAAGTCATATCAATCAATTCATGTTTGAAATAGCGAAGCGACGAACGCCGCGATTTCAGCGGTCCTTTATGGGCGTTGTCAGTCCCATATACCTGTGATCAAGAATCAGGCGCTCTGCCAAATCGCGTCTAAGGTGAAACCGAGCTCAACTTGCTTCTACGTTCGCGAGCCGAGCATCACACCTCAGGATGATGGAGGCAACGAGTTCGCTTTGGGCGCGAGAAAAGCTCTTCCCGATCAGGACAAGCCACTGTGCACCGCATTGGACAGCCGAAATCTTAGACTCAGGACCCATTGATGTGAGCGTTGCGATCTGATTCAGGCTCCGCGAGGAGACCGGGATGAGCGACCTGTTTTGGCTGACGGACGATCAGATGGAGCGGCTGCGGCCATTCTTCCCCAAGAGCCACGGAAAGGCTCGGGTAAATGACCAGCGCGTGTTGAGCGGCATCGTGTTGATCAACCGCAATGGGCTGCGCTGGCGAGAGGCGCCCGGTGACTAGGGTCAGGACCCATTGATGTGAGCGTCGCGATCTGATTCAGCCTCCGCAAGGAGACCTGGATGAGCGACCTGTTTTGGCTGACGGATGAGCAGATCGAGCGACTGCGGCCGTTCTTTCCCAAGA
>NZ_CAJYVU010000202.1 GCF_913778135.1 uncultured Sphingomonas sp.
CGCGTGAGCTGCGCGCCAACGACCGGATGTATTTCGCGCTGATGGCACATGCGCGGTCGCGCGACTGCACGCGCTTCGACTTCGGGCGCTCGAAGGTCGGCACCGGTGCTGCTGCGTTCAAGAAGAATTGGGGCTTCACCGGCGAGCCGCTCGCCTACGCATCGTGGAGCGAGGGCGAGCGGCGCGAGGTCAATCCGCTCAACCCCAAATACGCCCTGATGGTGCGGACGTGGGCGAAGCTTCCGCTGCCGATCGCCAATCTGGTCGGCCCGTGGATCAGCCGTGGGCTTGGTTGACGATGGATATCCTGTTCCTCGCGCACCGCGTGCCGTTCCCGCCCGATCGCGGCGACAAGATAAGGAGCTATCACGTCCTGCGTCACCTGGCGAAGCGCGCGCGGGTGCATCTGGTCGCGTTCGCGGACGATCCGCGCGATCTGACGCCACCGGCTGAGTTTCGTGACCTGCTTGGCGAATGCGTGGTGGTGGAGCGAACGAAGCCACGCTGGCGCGCCGGGTTGGAAGCAATTGCGAGCGGCCGACCGTTGTCGCTAACGGCATTCGACGATCCATGCGTGCGTGCAGCGGTCGCGCGGATCGTGCGGGAGCGGCCGACCGACCGCGTGTACGCCTTCTCGGGGCAGATGGCGCAGTATCTGCCCGAGGGCGTGCCGGCGGTGATGGACTTCGTCGATGCCGACTCGGCCAAGTTCGCGGCCTTTGCCGAGGACGCGTCGGGTCTGACGCGCTGGATGTACCACCGTGAGGCGCGTCTGCTCGGTGCCTATGAGCGCGAGGTAACTGCCCGCGTCGCGGCGAGCCTGTTCGTCAGCGCCGAAGAAGCAGCACTGATTCCGAGTGCTCGCGCGCTCGAAAACGGCATTGATACCAGCTTCTTCGACCCAACCGCCAGCTTCGTGCCCGTGTCTGGGCAGGGACGGTTGATCGTGTTCACCGGGCAGATGGACTACAAACCCAATGTCGACGCGGTGGTCGCCTTCGCGCGCGACGTGCTGCCCCGCGTCCGTGTGCGGCACCCCGACGTGCGTTTCGCGATCGTCGGCCGCGCGCCAGTACGGGAAGTGCGTGCGCTCGCGAGCGATGCGGTGATCGTGACCGAAGAGGTGCCCGACGTGCGCGGCTGGCTCGCCGCCGCCGACGTCGTGGTCGCACCGCTCGGGTTGGCGCGTGGCATTCAGAACAAGGTGCTGGAAGCGATGGCGATGGCGCGCGCGGTGGTCGCTTCGCCAGCGGCGGCCGAGGGGATCGACCACGCGGGTACCATCCGGATCGCCGCGGGCAAGGGCATGGCGGAAGCGGTGAACGCGCTGCTTGATGAGCCAGCCACGGCACGGTCGCTGGGACAGAGGGCGCGCGCGCGGGTGCAGACGCGTTACGCGTGGGACGCGTGTCTCGCCCCGCTCGACGCGATGATGAACCTTCCGGCGCAGACCAGGGTGGCGGCGTGACGATCGCCTTGCCGCGTCGCAGCTTCGCGACAACCCCCTGGACGCGGCATCTGGTTGTACTGGCGTTGTCGGCGGCGGCGCTGCTGCTGATCTTCCAGTCTGACGTGCGCGATATCGTGCATCTGTGGTGGACCAGCACAACGTTCGGCCACTGCCTGTTCATCGCGCCGGTCGTCGCCTGGCTCGTCTCGGCGAGGCGCGCTGAGCTGGCACGGGTGCGGCCCGAGGCATGGGCGCCGGGACTGCTCGTCGTGGCAGCCGGGGGTACGGGTTGGTTGCTCGGCGAGATCGCCGGGGTGGCGCTGGCTCGGCAACTCGGCCTCGTGCTGATGCTTGAGGGCGCGGTCGTCACCACGCTCGGCCCCAATGTGGCGCGCGGGCTGCTGTTTCCGCTCGGCTACGCCTTCTTCATGGTGCCGTTCGGACAGGAGCTGGAGCCGCCGCTGCAGGATGTGACGGTTGCGATCACCATGCCTTTGCTCCACCTCTTCGGCGTGCCCGCCGTTGTTGACGGGGTGCTGATCCATGCCGGACGTTATTATTTCGAGGTCGCGGAGGCGTGTTCGGGGACGAAGTTCGTCATTTCGATGGTCGCATTCGGCGTGTTGGTCGCGAACCAATGCTTTACCTCTTGGGGCAGGCGCGCCGTCTTCATGCTCGTCTGCGTCGTCGTGCCGGTGCTCGCCAACGGCGTCCGTGCGTTCGGGACGATCTACGCCGCGCATCTGACCAGCGTCGAGGCGGCGACGGGGTTCGATCATATCGTCTACGGCTGGGTATTTTTCGCGATCGTCATGGCGGGCGTGATAGCGCTAGCGTGGCGTTGGTTCGACCGCTCGCCCGACGATCCCGCGTTCGATCCCGCAACGTTGCAGGCGCGCCCGCGGCTGACGATGGAGGTGATCGCGGCGGGAGCATTGGTGGTCGCGGGGGCGAGCGTGTTCCCGGCCACCGCTGCGGCGATCATGGCGCGTGCGGCATCCTTGCCCGCGCGGATCGGACTGCCCGAGGTCGCCGGATGGCACCGCGTCGATCTCGACCCGCGCGCCGCTTGGTCGGCCTATCATCCCGGCGCCGACCATTTCCTGCTCGGCCGCTACGCCAATGCCGCGGGCGACGCGGTCGATGTCAGCATCGCGGTGTACGCGTCGCAGCAGGAAGGGCGCGAGCTCGTCTCCTACGGCACGGGGGTGCTGCGCGAGGACGATCGATGGGTGCGCGTCGCCGACCTGCCCGCGATTGTTGGCGGTCGCGCCGTGCGGATCGTCGCCGATGCGCCGTCGGGTACGGGCGGCGGGGAGGTGGAGCGCGTCGTCGCGACATGGTACCGCGTTGGGGACACGGTGACGGGGGACGACAAACAGGTGAAGCTCGCAACGGTGAAGATGCGGCTGTTCGGCGCGCCCCAGCCCGGGATCGCGCTGCACCTGTCGGCTGTGACCTCGCCCGGGCACGATGCGCGTGGCGTGATTGAACGTTTCATCGCCAGCCTGGGCGAGCCGGGCGACGCGATGCTGCGGATCGCCGAAAGCCCTCGCTGATGTGCGGCATCGCGGGGCTGTTCTATCCCGCCACGCCCAAGCCGGTGGACCCCGCACGATTGCGCGCGATGGCGGACGCTATCGCGCATCGTGGCCCCGATGGCGCGGGCGTGTGGACCGCGCCCGGCGTCGGTTTCGCGCATCGGCGGCTGTCGATCATCGATCTCGAAGGATCGCCGCAGCCGATGGCGACCACCGACGCGCGGCTGACGATCGTGTTCAACGGCGAGATCTACAATTACCGCGAGCTGCGCGAGGAGTTGCAGCGCCGCGGGCACGTCTTCGCGACCGATGGCGATACCGAGGTGCTGCTCCACGGCTATGCTGCCTGGGGTGCTGCGATGTTGCAGCGGCTGAACGGCATGTTCGCGTTAGCGATTCATGATGCCAAGACGCAGACGCTGTTCCTGGCGCGTGACCGGATGGGGGTGAAGCCGCTCCACTGGGCCGAGCTGTCCGACGGGGCGATCGCGTTCGGGTCAGAGCTAAAGGCGCTGCTCGCGCATCCCTTGCTCAGGCGAAAGCCCGACATGCGCGCGGTCGAGGATTACCTCGCCTACGGCTACGTCCCCGACGACGCGTGCCTGGTCGCGGGCGTCAACAAGCTGGCGGCCGGGCATTACATGCTGATCGAGCGCGGTAAGGGCGCGGCGAAGCCCCGGCAATGGTGGGACATATCATTCGCCAATCGCACGCGCGGCTCGACCGCAGCGCTGGGCGAGGAATTACTCGCGCGGATGCGCGACGGGGTGCGTTCGCGCATGGTCGCGGACGTCCCGCTCGGCGCGTTCCTGTCGGGCGGGGTCGACAGTTCCGCGGTGGTCGCGCTGATGGCGGAGGCGAGCCGGGCCGCGGTCAAGACCTGCACCATCGGCTTCGACGATGCGGGACATGACGAGCGCACGCACGCCGCTGCGGTGGCCGAGCGGTTCGCGACCGATCATCACGTCCGCGTCGTGCGACCCGATGATTTCGGGCTGATCGACACGTTGGTCGCGGCGTTCGACGAGCCGTTCGCGGACGCCTCTGCGCTGGCGACCTATCAGGTTGCCGCGCTCGCGCGTGAGCACGTGACGGTGGCGCTCTCGGGCGACGGCGCGGACGAGGCAATGGCGGGCTATCGCCGCTATCGTTTCCAGGCGGCGGAGGAGCGCGTGCGTGGGCTGTTTCCGCCCGAGATGCGGCGGCGAGTGTTCGGGACGCTGGGAAGGGTTTACCCCAAGGCGGACTGGGCGCCGCGGCCGCTGCGCGCCAAGACGACGCTGCTGGCGCTCGCCGACGATGGCGCGGAGGCGTACGCGCGATCGGTCGGGGTGACGACGCCCGCGCTGCGCCGCGCGTTGTTCAGCGATGGAGCGCGAAGGGCGCTTGTCGGATATCGCGCGGAGGATCGCTACATCGTCGCGATGCGCGACGCGCCTGCGCGAGACGCGATCGACCGCGCGCAATATGCCGACATGAAGATCTGGCTGCCCGGTGACATCCTGACCAAGAGCGACCGCACCAGCATGGCGGTGGGGCTGGAAGCGCGGGAGCCGTTGCTTGACCATCGGCTGGTCGAGTTCGTGGCGACGCTGCCGCAGGCGATGCGGCTTCGCGGCGGCGAGGGCAAGTGGCTGATGAAGCGGTCGCTGGAACGCTATCTGCCGCACGATATTCTGTACCGGCCCAAGATGGGGTTCGTGACACCGGTCAGTGCATGGTTCCGCGGCGCGTTGGCGGGCGAGGCCGCCGGGCTGGCGCGCTCGCGCGTGCTAGGCGACAGCGGCTGGTTCGACATGAACGAGATCGCGCGCGTCGCGGAGGCGCATAGGACAGGGCGCGAGGAGCATGGGCGGACATTGTGGCAATTCGTCATGCTCGAGCGCAGCCTGAGACGGCTGTTCGCCTAGCCAAGCAGCGTGCTCAGCACGTCGGGATGGAAGCCCCACCCCGCGAAGCCGCACAGCGACAAAAATAGCCCGAACGCGCCGAACACCCAAGCGGCGGCGAGCACCCACGGCGCCTCGACCAGCGCCCCGACCGCCGCGACCGAGATAGCAGTGGAGAGCGCGGCCTCGCTCGCGTCGAACTGGTCGTCGTGCACGTTCAGCGCGTCGTACTGCGCCTCATACCCTAGCGCCTGCGCCTTTAGCTGCGGGGTCTCGCCCTTGTAGCGCGCGAGGTCGGCGGCGAAGCTGGCGGGCGGCGTGCCGTGCGCGGCGGTGACCTCGGCCATGCTTGTCTCGACGACGCGCGCCTTGACCCGGGTCGCCTGATATTCGTTCCAGCGATCGACGCTGTGTGCCTCGGCACGGTCCATCGCCTGAACGATGTTGCCGTCCTTGATGTTGCCGAGCCCCATCGCGACAGACAGCACGACGACGGTTATCGCGACCCCGCGGTTGAGGCGCTTGTCCTTCGCCTCGGCGCTGACTTCGATTTCCATGCGCGCGGATATGCGCGGGCAGAGATGACCGCGCCAATTAACTCGCGGTCATGATCTTAGCGCAGCTTGGCGATCGACAGCCCGTCGGCCTTGGCGCGGTCCTTGGTCGATTCCTCCGACCGCTTGAGCGCCTTGGCGATCGCCTTCAGCGCCATGCCCTTCTTCGCGAGCGTATGGAGCTTCTGTATCTCGTCCGCGGTCCAGGGTTGGCGGTGCCGCTCGAATGTTTCGCCTTTTGCCATGTCAGAATACCGCCAGACCTGCGTGGAGCGTCAGTGCGGCCAGCACCAGCGACGACGCAATGAAGAGATAGAAGCGTACCGACACGCGATTGACCGTCGCCTGCCAGATGCTGTGCGCGACGCGCAAGGCGACGTAGATCCAGGCGAGCGCGACGTTGACCCCGTAGCTCGTACCGGCCAGCGCGATCACCCCGCACACCGCGTAGAACAGCACCGGCTGTTCGAGCAGGTGATTGTAATTGTGCGCCTTCCACTGCGCTTCGGCCGGCAGCGAGCGGTCGGCATCCGCCGCCTTGCTGCCGGTGAGCGCAGATAGCTTGATCCCGGCCCGGCTCATTGCAGGCAGCCGGGTTGCGAGCATCCAGCCGAGCATTACAAGCGTCCAGGCGATCAGCGCGACGACCGGCTGGAGCATCGCGTGGGGCGTGTACATCAGTGGCTCGTCCATGTCGCGACGCTAGTGCAGGCACTCGCGTCACGAAAGGGCGTAAAGGGAAGGACTGCGTCACGGGGGTGAATTCCGTGAGGTCGGACGCGGGTGCTGGCACCCGCGCCGGCCGAGCCTGTGCCGTCTCGCGGATAGCATCGCTATCCGCGTGCGGACTCAGGCTGCGAACAACTTGGCCCAACCGCGCTTGGCACGGTCCTTCCAGTGGCCGCGGTGATACGCGTCGCTCGCCAGCAGCGGCATCACCGACCCGGCCTCGGCGAAGACCATCTGCTCGATGCCGGTGTTGACCTTGCCCCAGCTCGCGGCCTCCTGCAGCGTCGAGGACGAGCAGGCGCCGTCGCGCACGTCGGCAACGGTGATCTGCACCGCATATTTGTGGACCTCAACATCCTCGTGACCCAGGATCTCGGCGCAGACGACGGTGTCCTGAATGAAGTTCTTCGGCACGCCGCCGCCGATCATCAGGAGGCCGGTGGTGCCCGCCTCGATCTTGATCTGCGTCAGCTCGCGGAAGTCGGCGATCGCATCGAGCACCATGTACGGGCGACCTTCCTTCGCCGCGTCGACCTGATGCTTGACGAGGCCGAAGCCGGCGGAGGAGTCGACGAACGCCGGGCAGAAGATCGGCACGTCATGCTCGTAGGCGAGCTTGACGAGGCTGTTGTCCTTCTTGCCGTGCTCGACGAGGTACTTGCCCATTTCGCGGATGAATGCGCGGCTGCTGTAGGGCTTGGGATCGAGGCTTTCCGCGATCTTGTTGATCGTGAAGTCGCAGTCCTGCAGCTGCTCCTCGTCGATGTAGGTATCGTAGATACGATCGATGTAGAGGCTGCGCAGCGTGTCGTCGTCGGGCACCTCGAGCGCCTGGTAATGCTTATGACCCAGACCCTCGAAGAAATCCATGTCGACGATGGTGGCACCAGTGGCGACGATCACGTCGACCATCTTGTTGCGCACCAGTTCGGCGTAGAGGTCCATGCAGCCGCCCGCCGAGGTCGAGCCGGCGATGACGAGCACGACCGTGCAATCCTTGTCGGCGAGCATGTCGTTGTAGATCTTGGTCGCGCGGCCGAGATCACGGCTCGTGAAGCTCATATCGCTCATCGCATCGACGATCGGGCGCGCGTCGAAGCTGGTGATGTCGATGTGCTTGACCTGCTTGGACAGCAGTTCGGCCTTGCGATTGTCGTTGATCGGCGCGTTCGCGCCCGCAGTCTTGTTGAGGGTGTCAGTCATGGGATGCTCCCCGCATGATCGGCGCGACGTCGTTCAAATGGGGACGCGCAAACCCGTAAGTGGCGGCACGTCAATGCGCGCCGCCACCGGTTCGTTGCCGGCTGTGAGTTACAGCTTGACGACGTTCGAGGTTACTTCGGCATTGTCCTGCTCGATCGTCTCGTAGAGCGAGACCATCGGCTCATCGGTGACGATCACCGTCTCATCCGAGCCGAAGCCGTTGAACGCGGTGCGCATCGCCGAGCCGTAAGCGCCGAGCATGCCGATCTCGATGTAATCGCCCGCCTGCACGTCCGCCGGCAACAGGAACGGGCCTGCCATATGGTCGAGGTCGTCGCAGGTCGGACCGTAGAACGAGAACGGATGGTCGCGCACGGTCGATTCCGGCTCGCGCAGCAACGTGACCGGGAAGCGCCAGCCGATGTGCGCGGCGTCGAACAATGCGCCGTACGCGCCGTCGTTGATGTACAGCTCGTTGCCGCGGCGACGCTCGACGCGCACGACGACACTGCTGTACTCGGCGCAGAGCGCGCGGCCTGGCTCGGCCCAGAGCTCGGCCGAATAGGAAATCGGCAGGCTCTCGAACGCGCGGTGGATCGTCTCGAAATAGCGCTCGAGCGGGGGCGGCTCCATGCCGGGATAGCTCGACGGGAAACCGCCGCCTACGTCGATGACGTCGACCGTCACCGCCGCATCGACGATCGCGGCGCGCACGCGCTCCATCGCATCGGCGTAGGCGTCTGGCGTCATCGCCTGGCTGCCGACGTGGAAGCAGATGCCGAGCGCGTCGGCAGCCTGTCGCGCCGCGAACAGCAGCTCCTTCGCCTCGTGCGGCGCAACGCCGAACTTGGACGCCAAGCTAAGCTTCGAATGCTCCGACGATACGCGCAACCGGACGCACAGCGTCAAATCGGTCGCGTTGCCGGTCGCGCGCATGATCTTGTCCAGCTCCTCGATCGAATCGAGGCTAAAGGTGCGAACGCCGTGAGTCGCATAAGCTTCGCGCACGGCTTCCTCGGCCTTGACCGGGTGCATGAAGCAGAGCGTCGCCTGCGGCAGCGTACGCGCGACAAGCCGGACCTCGGCGAGGCTGGCGACATCGTAGTGCGTGATGCCGTTATCCCACAGGATCTGCAGGAGCTCGGGGCTAGGGTTCGCCTTTACCGCATACATCGAGCGGCCCGGAAACTTCTCCGAAAAGAAGCGGGCGGCCCGCGCCGCGGCGTGGGGACGAACGAGCGTGACCGGCTGAACCGGTCCACCCTTGGCGATGTCGATGCCGCCACGAGCGGCAGTCGATTGGGACGCTAGCCCCAGCGCGCGATGATGGTTGTGCAATTCAAGGGACCTCCGTGCCACGGCGGCGCCGCGGACTTGTTGTTCGACAGATCACTGCCTTGCGGTGGAAGTCCCTTGGGGCAGCGGAGGGGTCACATAGGAGTGAGATACCCCCCTGTAAAGCGTTTCGCAGACCCTTGTTTCGTGGCATTCCATGAACTGTGACGATTTTACGACAACCGACACGCGCAGGGGTTCGCGACGCCGCGGCGAAGGTCGCCGCGATCCTGCCGCCGACGCCCTTGTACGTGGTGACGATCGACGGCGTGGCGGTGGCGATGAAGGCCGAATCGCTGCAGCCGATCGGTGCATTCAAGATACGCGGCGCTTGGCACCGGCTGACCGCGATGGACGAGGAAGCGCGTGCGCGCGGCGTTGTCGCTTTCTCCAGCGGCAACCACGCGCAGGGGGTCGCCTGGGCGGCGAAGCGGCTCGGCATGGCGGCGACGATCGTGATGCCGTCGGATGCGCCGAGGGCAAAGCGCGAGGCGACGCTGGCGCTCGGCGCCGAGGTGGTCGACTATGACCGGATGAGCGAGAGCCGCGAGCTGATCGCTGCGCGGTTGGCGGAGGCGCGCGGCGCCACATTGGTGCCGAGCTTCGACGATCCGTGGATCATCGAGGGGCAGGGCAGCGCCGGGATCGAGGCGGCGGAGCAGATGGCGGCGTTGGGGCTTCCGCCATGCGCGCGAGCGGTGATCCCGTGCGGTGGTGGCGGGCTATCGGCAGGGATCGCGTTGGCGCTGAAGGATGCCGCGATCACGGTGGTCGAGCCGGAGGGCTGGGACGACATGCGCCGCAGTCTGGAGGCGAGCTGGATCGAACCCGTCGGGCCGAACCCGCCGCCGACCGCGTGCGACGCGTTGCAGACGAAGGAGGTTTCGCCGCTCACCTTCGACGTGCTGAGCCGGCGCGATGCGACGGGCGTGGCGGTGAGCGAGGCAGAGGTTCGCGCCGCGCAGCGCTGGGCGGCGGAGCGATTGCGGCTGGTGGTCGAGCCGGGCGGCGCGGTCGCGCTCGCCGCACTGTTGGCGGGAAAGATCGCGCTCGAGCCGGGGCTGCTCGTTATCCTGTCGGGCGGGAACGTCGATATCGACGCTTATGCGCGGGCGATCGCGTGACCGGGGGCGTGTATGGCACGATCGCGAGTGCAGCGCCCGCGATCGCGATGCTGGGCGTGTTCGCTTGCGTGATCGGCGGTATTCAGCTGATCCGGACGGGCCGCGATCGGCGCAAGGGCGTGCTGATGCTCGTGGTGGCGCTGGTGTTGCTGGGGAATGTGCTGGTCTGGACGCTGTAGGCGTGGGGACACGGGCAGAGCCCGTGTCGTCGGTCGGCGCTGGTGCGCCGCCGGCCGGGCTCGCCAGCGAGACGTGAGCTATTCCGCTCCGGCGAGCTCAGCGAATGGGTGAATTAGGGTCCAGCCGCATATCCAGATAATTGTCCACGCTCTTCATCAAATCCGGCATTTCGTGCTCGAAGAAGTGGTTCGCGCGCGGGATCGTATCGTGGTGGATCGTGATGTGCTTCTGCGTGCGCAACTTGTCGACCAGCTTCTGCGTCGCCGGCGGGGTCGCGACCTCGTCCTCCGCGCCCTGGATGATGATTCCCGACGACGGGCAGGGCGCGAGGAAGGTGAAGTCATAAAGGTTGGCCGGCGGCGCGACCGAGATGAAGCCGCGGATTTCCGGCCGGCGCATCAGCAGCTGCATGCCGATCCATGCGCCGAAGCTGAAGCCTGCGATCCACGTCGTCTGCGCCTCGGGATGGAAGCTCTGGATCCAGTCGAGCGCGGCGGCCGCGTCGGACAATTCGCCGACACCGTTGTCGAACACGCCCTGACTCTTGCCCACGCCGCGGAAGTTGAAGCGCAGCGTCGCGAAGCCGCGGCGTTGGAACGTCTTGTACAGCTCCTGCACGATGCGGTTGTTCATCGTGCCGCCCGCGTTCGGGTGCGGGTGCAGGATCATCGCGACCGGTGCGCGCGGGCGTGGCGCGGGGGCGAAGCGGCCTTCGATGCGACCTTCGGGACCGGGAAAGATGACTTCGGGCATGGTCACTCGTACTATGAGTCAGGGACGCGCGAGCGCCCGGAATGGCGCGCTATATAGGCGCGGACGTCAGGAATGGAACGTTTTGTGTCGGATCGTCTCTATCTGGATCACGCAGCGACGACGCCGATGACCGCGGCGGCGCGCGAAGCGGTGCTGGCAGGCATGGCGATCTGGGCCAATCCGTCGTCGCCGCACCGCGAGGGTCGGGCGGCGCGTCAGGCGCTGGAGGAAGCGCGCGCGCAGGTCGGGCGGGCTTATGGCTGGGCGGGAGAGGTGCTGTTCACCAGCGGCGCGAGCGAGTCGCTTGGGCTCGCGCTCAACCGCACGCACGCGGCGGGGCGGTACGCGAGCGCGGTCGAGCACGACGCGGTGTGGCGATCGGGCGCGAACCCGCAGGTGCTGACGGTCGACATGAATGGCGTGGTGACGCGCGACGCGCTCGATGCAGTGACTGGCGGGCTGGTGTGCGTGCAATGGTGCAACAGCGAGACGGGAGTGCGACAGCCGATCGCAGAGATTGCCGAGGCTGTCCACGCGGCCGGCGCGCTGCTGCTGGTCGACGCGGCGCAGATGCCGGCGGGGGAGGGCGACGAGGTTTCCGCTCACGCCGACATGGTGGCGCTGTCGGCGCACAAGCGCGGTGGTCCGCCGGGCGTCGGCGCGCTGCTGGTGCGCGATCTGGCGGCGCTCGCGCCATCGGGCGGGCAGGAGCGGGGCTATCGTGCGGGGACGGAGAATTCGCCGGGCGTGCTCGGCTATGCCGCCGCACTCGCCGAACCCGAGCCGGTCGACCGCTGGACGACGATGCGCGCGCGGCTCGACGACGCCATTCGCCGTTCGGGCGGTGAGGTCGTGGGTGAGGGCGCCGAGCGTCACCCCGCGATCGGCAGCTACCGCATGCCCGGCGTCGCCGCGAATGCGCAGTTGATCCGCTTCGATCTGGGCGGCATTGCGGTGTCGGCGGGCAGTGCGTGCGCGAGCGGGAGCCTCAAACCCAGTCACGTGCTGCGCGCGATGGGGTGGAGCGAGGAGCGCACGCGCGAGGTGGTGCGCGTCAGCTTCGGTCGCACGACGAGCGAGGCGGATGTCGAGCGCTTCATCGCCGCGTGGCGCGGTATCGCGCGCGAGACACGAACGTTTGCCGCGTGATCTACCTCGATTATCAGGCGACTACGCCGCTCGCTCCACAGGCATTTGATGCGATGCTGCCGTGGCTGCGCGACGGTTTCGCCAATCCGCACTCGCCGCATCGCCCTGGACGTGCGGCGAAAGCGGCAGTCGAGATCGCACGCGACGAAATCGCGCGGCTGCTCCCATTCGGCGGACGCGTGTCGTTGACCAGCGGCGCAACGGAAGCGCTCAACTGGGCGATCAAGGGGACGAGCGGCGGCATCGTCACGCTCGCGACCGAACACGCCGCGGTACTCGACACGGCTGCAGCCGAGGCGGCGCGTGGGCGATCGGTGACGGTGCTGCCGGTTGCGCCGGATGGATTGGTCGACCTGGAGGCGGCGCGCGCGGCGATCGTGCCCGGCACCGGTCTGGTCGCGGCGATGCTGGTCAACAACGAGATCGGTGTGGTGCAGCCGGTCGCGGCGTTGGCGGAGATGGCACAAAAGGTGGGCGCGGTGATGCTGTGCGACGCGGTCCAGGCGTACGGCCGCGTTCCGATCCCCGACACGGTCGATCTGGTCGCGGTGTCGGCACACAAGGTGCACGGACCCAAGGGCATCGGCGCGCTGTGGCGGCGCGACGGTGTGGCGCTGACCCCGCTGCTGCACGGCGGGTATCAGGAGGACGGACGTTCGGGTACGCTCAGCCCGGCCCTGTGCGCAGGGTTCGGCGCGGCGGCGCGTTTGATGCGCGAGCGCAGGGTCGAGGACGCCGCGCACATCGAGCTGCTCTGGCAACTCGCGACCGAACAGCTGCGAGACTGGACGATCAACGGCGCGATTGATCCGCGCTACCACGGTAATGTGAATGTCCGGCACGACGGACTGGATGTGAACCGATTGATGAGCGACCTGCGCGATCTCGCTTTCTCCGCCGGCAGCGCGTGTGCGAGCGGATCGGGGCGGGCGAGCCACGTGCTCCGCGCAATCGGGCTGAGCGAGCGCGAGGCGCGCAGCTCGATCCGGCTCGGCTTCGGGCGCTACACGACCGAGGCGGAGGTGCGCGACGGGGTCGCGCGGATCGTCGCCGCCGCGCGTGTGCAGAGGATCGCGGCGTGAAGCTGTATGTCGTCGACGGCGACGCCGTCTCCGAATTCGCGGGCGAACCGGGCGAGCGGTTGCTCGATGCCTGCCAGCGCGCGGGATTGCCGCTGGAGGGAACCTGTGGCGGCGACATGGCGTGCGCGACCTGTCACGTCGTCGTCGCAGCGGAGGATTTCGGCCGACTGCCGCCCGCCAGCGACGAGGAGGAGGATATGCTCGACCTGGTGCCCGACGCGCGCCGCACCAGTCGGCTCGCGTGCCAGGTACTGCTCACGGCTGCACTGGAAGGGCTGCGACTCCGTCTCCCCGCCGCCTGACTCTCGGCTGACCGACCGGTTCACGGAACCAGCAGCATCGCTGACCTATTCTGCGCAGCATGGGGGGCCAGTAGAGGAGTAAAGGGCATGAAGCTGATGATGTTGAGCCTGGCCGGCGTGATTGCCGCCAGCGCGATGACGCCGGTGGCGGCGGATGCGCAGCGCTGGCGCGACGATCGTGGCTGGCACTCGGGCCGCTATTACCACAACGGTCGCTATTACGCGCCGCCGCGCCGCTTTCGTGGTCGCGGGTACCGCAACGATCGCCGCTGGCGCGGGCCGCGCTTCCGCACCGTCTGCCGCTATCGTCCCGCCCGCTATGGTTCGGTCCGCCGCTGCTACCGCGTCCGCTACTGAGGAGAGACGATGATGAAGAAATTGATGTCCATGCTCGCGCTCGGCGCATTGTCGCTCACCGGTGTGGCGGCGACGGCCGCGCCCGCGACGGCACAGCAGCGCGTGGTGGTCCGCGAGCGCACCGTCGTCCGTCACGAGGGCCCGCGCTATCACAACCGCTGGCGCACCAAGCGCGTGTGCGAGAAGCGCTGGCGCAATCATCGCCGCGTGACGGTCTGTCGCACGGTGCGCTACCGCCGCTAATCGCTTGATCCCTCCGCCCGGCTCCGCCATATGGCGCGCGAGAGTCGGGCGGACGTGGTCGTCGCCAACCTGGTCAGGTCCGGAAGGAAGCAGCCACAACGATTTCGCCGCGGGTCGTTCCGGCTCTCACCGCGCAGCGTGCGAGTGCGCAGCCAAGCTGGGCCACGCTCGCAAGCGCGGCCGGCGACGCGAAGCCTCGTCCGACGACGCAGCTCCGCCGCGGCGCCGCCCGTAGCATCGAACTAGCTCATCCGCCTTCACGCAGCATTCGCTTCGACAAACGCGCCCCCGCGTCCTACATCGGTCGGCAATGTCCGACTCCTTCGACCTCGGCTCCCCACCCCAGCCTGCGGCACCCGCCAAGCCCGAGACGTACCGCGTTCTCGCGCGCAAGTACCGACCGCAGACCTTTTCCGCGCTGATCGGGCAGGACGCGATGGTGACGACGCTCGCCAACGCGATCCGCCGTGGGCGGCTGGCGCACGCGTTCCTGCTGACGGGCGTGCGCGGAGTGGGGAAGACGTCCACTGCGCGGCTGATCGCGAAAGCGCTCAACTGCATCGGCCCGGACGGGCAGGGCGGACCGACGATCGATCCGTGCGGGGTATGCGAGCCATGTCGCGCGATCGCGGAAGGGCGCCACATCGATGTGATCGAGATGGACGCGGCGAGCCACACCGGCATTGACGACGTGCGCGAGATCATCGAGGCGTCGCGCTACGCCGCGGTTTCGGCGCGGTTCAAGATCTACATCGTGGACGAGGTCCACATGCTGTCGAAGGCGGCGTTCAACGGGCTGTTGAAGACGCTGGAGGAGCCGCCCGCGCACGTGAAGTTCCTGTTCGCCACGACCGAGGTGAACAAGGTGCCGATCACCGTGCTGTCGCGCTGCCAGCGCTTCGACCTGAGGCGTATCCCGGCCGAGAAGCTGGCCGACCATTTCGCGCGCGTGTCCGAGGCGGAAGGGGTCGAGGCCGAAGCTGAGGCGCTGGCGCTGATCGCGCGCGCCGCGGAAGGATCGGCGCGTGACGGTCTGTCGATCCTCGACCAGGCGATCGCGCACGCCGATCTGGAAGGCGGGGGCGTGCGCGCCGACGCGGTTCGCGAGATGCTGGGGCTGTCCGATCGCGGCGCGGTGCGTGATTTGCTCGCGCTGCTGCTCGAGGGGAATGCACCCGACGCGCTCGTGGCGCTCCGGCGGCAATATGCGCTCGGCGTCGATCCGCAGACGGTGATGCGCGGGCTATTGGAGGCGGTGCACGGCATCACGCTGATCAAGGTCGGCGCGGCGGAGGATCCGGCCCAGCCGGTGGAGGAGCGCGCCGCCTATCGCGATTGGGCGGGGGCGATGTCGTTCCCGGTGCTGCACCGGCTGTGGCAGCTGCTGCTCAAGGGATATGAGGAAGTGAGCGGCGCGTCACTGCCGATCGAGACGGCGGAGATGGCGCTGCTGCGCGTGATCCATGCCGCCAGCCTACCCGATCCGGGCGAGCTCGCGCGCCGTGGCCCCGATGCGGGGGCATCCCGTCCTGCCACTCCCGCTCCTGCTGCCGTGCCGCCGACGCCGCCACCGCCGGCTGATCGAACCCCGCGCGAGTTTGCCGACGCGCTCGACACCGTCGAACAGGCCGGGCAGATCGCGTTGGTCGCGCGGTTGCGCCACGCGGCACGACTGGTCCGCTACGCGCCGCCCGAGATCGAGTTCAGCAACACCCGCCCGCTGCCGGCCGACCTGCTGGTCGAACTCGCGACCGCGTTGAAGGACGCGACCGGGCGGGTGTGGAAGGTCGCGATGGTCGACGCGCCGGGTGCGCCGTCGGTGCGCGAGGCGGAACTCGACGCGGTGCAGGCGCGTCACGATGCTGTTGCGCAGAGCCCGGCCGTACTGGCCGCGCTCGACGCTTTTCCCGGGGCGGAGCTTATCGATCCGCCCGCAGCCAAACGGAGTCTCTCGTGAAGGATTTGAACGACATTCTGGCAATGGCGCAGAACGTCCAGGCCGAATTGCAGAAGGCGCAGGACGGGCTCGACACAATCGAGGTCGACGGCACTGCGGGCGGGGGCCTCGTCAAGGTCAAAGCGTCGGCGAAGGGCCGGATCATCGCAGTGTCGATTGACGAGTCGCTGCTGCAGCCGAACGAGAAGCAGATGGTCGAGGATCTGGTCGCTGCCGCGTTGAACGACGCGCGCGCGAAGGCGGATGCGGCGTCGTCGACCGAAATGTCAAAGATGACCAGCGGTCTCCAACTGCCGCCGGGGTTCAAGCTGCCGTTCTGATCGCCTGAGATCGTCAGCGACACGCGGCGGGGTAGCGCAGACGCAGCCCCACCGTTCGCGTGTCCGGCGTTCGTCACGCACGCGGAACAAGTGCTGTCCGGCTCGGTTTTCGCCATCACCAATCACAGGAGGATGGCATGGCCGAAGATCGCATCACGCAGACCCCGCACACCACCGTGATCGAGCGTCGCGGATCGAGCAGCGGGCTGATCATCGGGATCATCGCGCTCGT
>NZ_CAJYVU010000203.1 GCF_913778135.1 uncultured Sphingomonas sp.
GACGATTGAACAGCCGCCTGATCGAACCGACCGCATGGTAAGCGGTTCTTTACTGCCGGCGGGCTAGGCCGGCGATCGGACCGACAGCGGTGGGGTTGATGGAGCATTTGGGAAAAGGCGTGTTCGAAGCTGACCCTGGCGTAAACGCCGGAGCCGGCGCGACGCGCGGTCGCGACAGCCTGTTTCTGCTCGCGAAAATGCGCACGCCGGGTAATCAGCCGGTCGACGTTCGCGTCCGCAACCTGTCCGCGGGTGGGTTGATGGTGGAGCTGCCTTATCCGGTCGCGCCGGAAGGGGACGTCGAGGTCGAGGTGCGCGGGCTGGGCTGGATCGCCGGTCGCATCGCGTGGCATATCGAGGGTCGCGCCGGCGTCGCATTCGACCGCGAAATCGACCCGCAGCGTGCGCGCAAGACGCCCGGGGATGCACAGCCGACGGTGAAGCGGTTCGGCAAAAGCGCGTTCAAACGCTGATCGCGACGGCGGTCGCATGCGCCGCGTCACAAACCATCTGGACGTGCGCGAAATAGCCTGTCACAGGGGCGCCACCCACGCGGGCGTGGTGGAATTGGTAGACGCGCTAGACTCAAAATCTGGTTCTGGAGACAGAGTGTCGGTTCGAGCCCGACCGCCCGTACCACCTTCGGTGGCTTGCTTAATTACTTACCCGTGATTGATCGTCGACTGCCTGGGCAGTGAGGACGATGTTCGTTCGTTTCGCGCGGTCATATCGGTGCTTCACAACGCGACATCTGAATCGCATCACACTCGCCTTGCGTCGGTATGTGCGCGCTTCATCTGCCGCTGTCCTACACGCCGTCAGCCTGTCACAGCGATCGCGCTCTTTATCATCATTTCCGTGCGCGCCCGCGCGCAGGCGCGCGCACCTGCGTTGGGGTAAGACTCTTGTGACTTTTCAGCCGATGCCGAGGTCCGCAGGGCCGAACGCCGCCGGGAGCAGTTCGGAGAGGCGATAGCGCGCGATCTTCTCGCCCTCAGCGCCCCCGCAATAGACCGCGACATCGCGCCCACTCATCTGCGCGGCCTCGTTGATGACCTGGCGACAGCGCCCGCACGGGCTGACCGGATCGCTGCCGGTTGCCTGTCCCTGCGCATCCATCGCGCCGCCGATCACGCCGACCGCGACCACCTCGCGCAGCCGCCCCGATGCACTCACGCTCGCGATCGCGACCGTTTCCGCGCACAGCGACAGGCCATAGCTCGCATTTTCGACATTCGCGCCGCTCACCACGCTGCCGTCGGTCAGCAGCACCGCCGCGCCGACCGCGAAGCGCGAATAGGGCGCGTGCGCGTGGCGCGCTGCCTCGCGCGCGGCGGCGATCAGCCGGGTTGCTTCATCTGACATGGTTCAGGCCTTGATGTGGAGGACGCAGATAAGGGTGAACAGGCGCCGCGCGGTGTCGAAATCGATCTCGATCTTGCCGTCCAGTCGCTCTTTCAGCAGTTCCGCCGCCTCGTTGTGGATGCCGCGCCGCGCCATGTCGACGGTCTCGATCTGCGCCGGCGTCGATTGCCGGATCGCCTGAAAGTAACTGTCGCAGATCGCGAAATAATCACGGATCGGGCGGCGGAAACGCGCGAGACCCAGGATCAGCGTCTCGATCGGCGTGTCGTCGGCGCGCTTGATCTGGATGACCAGCCGGCCTTCCTCGACCGACAGCAGCACCCGGTACGGTCCGGCATAATCGTCGGGCGTGGCGCGCTGCGGCGCGAAGTGATTCTCCTCGATCAGGTCGAAGATTGCGATCCGACGTTCCTGCTCGATATCGGCCGATCGCCACAGGATCGTGCCCTCGTCGAGTTGGATGTCGATGATCCGCGGATAGGCCATATTCGCGTCGATAGCCACGAAGCGTTCGCGCGACAACGTGTTGGCAGCAGGCGGGTTATCACCACCATTCACCGATCGCCCGGTTTCGGTGAACGCTGTGAGCGGGTATGACGCCGCAATGGCGACATTGGCATTCCCGCAGCCGACTCCGGTCGAGCCCGTTCAGCTTCCACGCAACGTCGAGGCGGAGGCGGCGATGCTCGGTGCGATGATGATCGACAATCGCCTCGCCGACGATCTGGTCGATCGGCTGGAGCCCGCGCATTTCTACGAACCCGTGCATGGCCGCGTGTTCGCCGCGATCAAGACGCTGCGCGCCGCCGATATGCTGGCGACGCCGGTTACGCTGCGCCCGATGTTCGATGCCGACGAAGGCATGAAGGAATTGGGCGGCCCAGCCTATCTCGCCAGCCTGACCGGCTCGGGCGCGGGATTGATCGGCGCGCGACAGTTCGCGCAGCAGATCTACGATCTCGCGATGCTGCGCTCGCTCGTCTCGGTCGGCCGCACGCTGGTCGACCGCGCCATGGACACCTCCGAAGAGGTCAACCCACGCGCGCAGATCGAACTCGCCGAAGAGGAATTGTTCAAGGTCGCAGCCGACGGAGCGACCGAGAACAGCATCAAGTCATTCGCGCAGGCGAGCACGATGGCCGTCAAGATGGCGGAGAAGGCGCTCAACTGGGGCGGCAACCTCTCGGGCGTCACGACGGGCCTCGACAGCGTCAACCAGAAGATCGGCGGCCTGCACCATTCCGATTTGATGATCCTCGCCGGGCGTCCTGGCATGGGCAAGACCTCGCTCGCGACCAACATCGCGTTCAACGCGGCGCAGCGCTGGATGCACGACATGCGCGACGGCATCCCGCCGTCGAAGTCGGTCGGCGCCAAGGTCGCGTTCTTCAGCCTGGAAATGTCGGCCGATCAGCTCGCCACGCGCATCCTCGCCGAACAGTCACGCATCTCCTCGGAAGCGCTGCGCATGGGCAAGATCAGCAAGCAGGAGTTCGAGCAACTCGCCGCCGCCGCCGCCGAGCTGGAGAACCTGCCGCTCTTCATCGACGACACCGGCGGGCTCTCGATCGGCTCGCTCCACACCCGCGTGCGTCGCCTTCAGCGGCGGCACAACAACGAAATCGGACTGGTCGTGATCGACTATCTCCAGCTTCTGTCGGGGTCGGGCAAATCGTCGGACGGCAACCGCGTGCAGGAAATTTCCGAAATCAGCCGCGGATTGAAGACGCTGGCGAAGGACATGAACGTGCCCGTGCTCGCGCTGTCGCAGCTCAGCCGCGCGGTCGAGCAGCGCGAGGACAAGCGCCCGCAGCTGTCCGACCTGCGCGAATCGGGCTCGATCGAGCAGGACGCCGACATGGTGTGGTTCGTGTTCCGCGAAGACTATTACGTCGCCGCCA